>JASJGQ010000267.1:0-4076 GCA_033791425.1 Acidobacteriota bacterium | reverse complement strand
CGCCGGTGGCTGGATGTACATCGGTCCTCAGGGCATCGTCCATGGCACCTACATCACCCTCCTCAACGCCGGCCGTCTCTACCTGGGGGTGCCCGACGACGGCAACCTTGCCGGCAAGACCTTTATCACCTCGGGGCTCGGAGGAATGTCCGGCGCCCAGCCAAAGGCCCTCGAGATCGCCGGCGGCGCCGGCATCGTCGCGGAGGTCGACCCCTCCCGCGTCGAGACCCGGCACTCGCAGGGCTGGGTCGCTAAAGCCACCGACGACCTCGAGACATCGGTCCGGTGGATGCTGGATGCAGCAGACAAGGGCGAAGCCCTGTCCATCGCCTATCTGGGAAATATCGTGGATCTTCTCGAGTACCTCGACGCCAACAACATCGCGGTCGACCTGATTTCCGACCAGACCTCGTGCCACGTGCCCTACGACGGTGGTTACACACCCGCCGGCGTCCCCTTTGAACAGGGCCGGGAGTTGCTCGCGACAGACCGCGAGCACGTTGCCTCACTGGTCGACGAGAGCCTGATCCGCCACTTCCACGTCCTCGAACGATTGACCGCCAAGGGCGCCCATTTCTGGGACTACGGCAACGCCTTCATGAAGGCGGTCTTCGATGCCGGAGCGCCCGAAATCGCCAAGAACGGCGTCGATACCTCCGAAGGCTTTATCTGGCAGTCCTACGTCGAGGACATCATGGGCCCAATGTGCTTCGATTATGGCTACGGACCCTTCCGCTGGGTGTGTCTTTCCGGCAAGCCCGGGGACCTCGCAAAGACCGACGCAGCGGCCATGGCATCGATCGACCCAACCCGGCGCGGCCAGGACCGCGATAACTGGCAGTGGATCAAGGACGCGGAAACCTACGCCCTGGTAGTCGGCACTCAGGCGAGAATCCTCTACGCCGATGCCGAAGGGAGAACCGCCATCGCACGCCGGTTCAACACGATGGTGCGCGACGGAGAGATCGGACCGGTCATGATGGGCCGCGACCACCACGACACCGGCGGCACGGACTCACCCTACCGCGAGACCGCCAACATCTACGACGGCTCCAACACTGTCGCCGACATGTCGCACCAGTGCTGGGCCGGCAACGCAGCTCGCGGGATGACCATGGCCGTGCTTTCGAACGGCGGCGGCGTCGGCACCGGCAAGGCGATCAACGGTGGTTTCGGTCTCGTCCTCGACGGCTCGGAGCGAGTCGACCGCATCCTCGACACCGCGCTGGAGTGGGATGCCATGGGCGGTGTCGCACGACGCGCCTGGGCGCGGAACTCCAATGCCATCGAGACGGTCGACACCTGGAACAGGGCCAACGCCGAGCGGGGGCACGTGACGGTACCGAGAGTGGCCGACGATCGACTTCTCGAGACGCTGGTGGGCTCGGACTGAGTCAGCCAGCCAGACGCGCACTCAAATCGATGGTCTCGACGGCGGCGAGCACCTTGGAGACGGGGCACGAGGACTTTGTCGCCTCGGCGATCTCCTGAAACGACTCGCCATCGACGCCCTCTGCCTCGACCTCGGTATCGAGGTGGATGGCCGTGATCGCGAACCCACCGTCGCGGGACTCGAGTTTGACTTCAGCGCCGGTACAAATTTTGACCGGGCATTCGATCAGATCTCTGGGTTGCGCAGCCGCCGCATCGTGGCGGGGGCCTGATCGATCATCGTCAGCATCCCCGCACTCGAGACCAGCATTCGGGACATCGGATCCAGGGTTGAGAAGTTCAGTTGATTCGGCGACGACGCGCAGCGCTCTGAATCACTGGGCATCTCCCCGGTTCCAACACCACGCGTGCATGTCCTCGAACCGTCCGGCGATGTGGCAATTGTTGACCAGCGTGCCGGTCATCACATACCCGCGGTTGTAGAACACCCGGTTCATACCGGCCGAGCGTGCGCGAGCGATCGTGTAGAGATTCGGAATCGAGGCTTCCAGCATGTCGTCTTCAAGGGCTGCCAATAAATGTTGGGCAAGCCCAAACCCACGCTGGCTTGGCAGGGTGGCGAAGTCGGTCATCTCGGCGTTGCGGTAACGACGGCATGACTCGGCCGAGGCTGCGGCGACCAGCGAACCCTCCCCGTCACGCACAATTCGATAGACGACGTGGGTTTTCATCGTCGAAATCAAATAGGCGGGATCGGTAATTGGAAAGGGGTAGCTCGCAAAGACCGTGGCGTAAAGTGTGGCCAGCTCTTCAGCGTCGCTCGGCCCCGCGGTCGCCATCCAGTAGCCGAACGGAAGATCCGGAATCGAAGCATCCGCCGGCCGGGAGGTGATCGATTCGAGAATCGCCGCCTGCTCGGATTCGTACGGCCGACTCTTCCGGTCCTCGTCCAGATACAGCGCCATGACGTCGGCCTGCTCCCCACAGAAGTACCCGCTGATGGTGGCTTCCCTGACCATGCCCGCGTTTTCCAGAGCTTCCCGGTCGAACTCCGGGGCTTTGAGAAACAGCTTGCCGTGCCCTCGCCGTCGGGCTTCCGCCGCAAGTTTTTCGACCATGGCCCCCGGATCGCGCGCTTCATAGCTGAGCACCTGAATCCGTTGGTTGAAGTCGCTGAGGACCATCTCGGCCGTGAAATCGGCGGCCTTGATGCGCTGTTCGACGCCCATCTCCAACGCGGTCGGTGTCGTTGCTTCCATCAAGCTGTCTCCTCCACCGTGATCGCTTCGGTCCCCGCCTCCGTATCAGCCGTTGCAGCTGCAGGCACGAGGGCGATGTTTTCCGGATTGTCGTCGAACAGCCCGGCGACGCCGACAGTCTCGGTTCCTTCGCGCAAGATCTCCTTGCAGTACGAGCAGGGTTGTCCCTCACTGCACATCCCGTTGTAGTCGCGAGGCTCCTCGTAGGCGACGATCCGGCCCTCGAAGTTTCGCAGGATAACCTTGTGCTCGTGCTGCGATACCATGTAGTTGGGGTGGACGGGGATCTTGCCGCCTCCACCGGGCGCGTCAACCACAAAGGTCGGTACAGCGAGCCCTGAGATATGGCCCCTGAGATGCTCCATGATCTCGATCCCCTTGGCGATCGTGGTCCGGAAGTGCTCGAGACCCTCTGCGAGGTCGCACTGGTAGATGTAATAGGGACGCACCCGGTTGGCCGTCAGCTTGTGCATCAGCTTGCGCATCAACGCCCAGCAATCGTTGACCCCGCGTAGCAGAACAGTCTGGTTGCCGAGCGGGATCCCGGCGTCGGCCATCATCCTGAGCGCCCGTTCCGATTCCGGAGTGAACTCTCTTGGGACGGTGAAATGGGTGTTGACGAAAATCGGGTGGTAGCGCTTCAGCACTGCGCCCAACTCCGGCGTCACCCGTTGCGGCATGGTGACCGGGACCCTGGTGCCGAAGCGGATCACCTCGACCGTCGGCACCTCCGTGCGGATCCGCCGGAGGATGTGCTCGATCTTGTCGTCCGAGAGCAGAAACGGATCGCCGCCCGACAGGAGCACGTCGCGAACCTCGGGGTGGGCCCGAAGGTACCGGAGACCGTCATCGAGCTGCTCCTCGGTGATCGCGGTCGGCCCGATGCCGACTTTCCGCTTGCGGGTGCAGTGCCGGCACAGCATCGCGCACTCGTGCATGACCACCCACAAAACCCGGTCCGGGTAGCGGTGGGTCATACCGGGCGCCACCGAATCGCCGTCCTCGTTGAGCGGATCCTCGATATCGAATTCGCCGACTTCCAGCTCGCCCACGCCGGGCACCGCCTGCAGGCGGATCGGACAGTTCGGGTCGTCGGGGTCGATCAGCGATGCGTAGTAGGGCGGAACGGCGAAACGGAAGCGTTCGAGCGCACGTTCGATGGTGCGTTGTTCGTTCGGCGTCATCGGCACCACCCGGGCGATCTCTTCGGCGGTTGTGATTCGATGACGCATCTGCCAGTGCCAGTCGTTCCACTGGTCCAACGGCACGTCGCGCCAGATTGACCGCGCCTTTGCAGCCGGTTGCCGGGCTATAGATATGCCTTCGGCCGTCAAAGATGTCATGGATTCAACCTTTCGTCTGGTCGTGAACCCGGCCGCTGGATCAGCAGCGCGCCCGGTGGGTCAGGTGGGTCAGGTGGGTCAG
>JASJGQ010000266.1:0-4849 GCA_033791425.1 Acidobacteriota bacterium | reverse complement strand
TCTTCGGCCGGGGTGTCGGTAACCTGGGTTAGATTGAATTCGAATGCCTCGGGCCAGGGGGTATCGTCAGAGGCCGGGATCGCGGTGTAGAGATCGTCGTTGCCGCCGACTGCGGAAGAGAAGAGGAGGGTGGTGCTGTCGGGCGACCAGCTCAGATCCTCCTCGCGTTCGGGGCTCGTCGTGACCCGCGCCGTCGGCGGTTTGGCGATCTCCTGATCATCCTTGTCGACGATCGCGGTGACAAAGACGTCGCCGTGAACGATGAAGGCCGCGAGCTTGCCGTCCGGGCTGATGGCGAGCTCATCAGCGTCGTCGCTGGCAGTCTTGCGCTCGATGGGGTTCTTGACCTGATCCGCCGGTACCTGGATCGAGAGACGGGTCGATGGACCACCCGCGGGCGGCACCGTCCAGATGGCGTCCTCGAACTCGTAGGCGACGACACTGCCGTTGGCGGCGGCGCGAGGGAAGCGCACGGCCGAGCCTTCGTGGGAAGTGAGCGCCGTCGCGGTCTTCGACGCCACGTCGAGGCGGAAGACGTTTTTGCGTCCATCACGCGATGACAGGAAGATGATGGTGCTGGCGTCGAGCCAGGTCGGACGGTCGTCGGTGCCGTCGAAATCGGTCAGTTTGGCGTAGTCGCCGCTATCGGTTCTCAGCCAGATGTCGCGGCTGGCCGACCCGCGGTAGCCGCGGCGGGTCCACTTGGTCTGCCCCCGTACGAAAATGAGCGCCTCGCCGTCGGGCGAGTACGAGGCCGCTTCGCCAAAGGCGTCCTGAGCCAGGGCGGGTGTGCCGCCGTCCACAGGCACCGTCCACAACTGGGAGCCCCATTTGACGCTTTCCCTGCGGTTGCTGGTGAAGAGGACGGCCTTCCCATCGGGGGTGAAATCGTCGGGCTCATCGGATGTGGAGGCGTAGGTCAGGCGGACAGGTGCCGCGCTGCCGTCAACCGGCATCACAAAGACATCGAGGTTGCCGTGGCGGCTCGAAGCGAAAGCCAGGAACTTGCCGTCGCGCGACCACACCGGGTAGCGCTCGAAGGCGGGGTGGGCCGTGAGCCGTCTGGCATCGCCGCCGGCGGCCGGCACCAGCCACAGGTCTCCCTGCCAGGCAAAGGCGATCTGCGAGCCATCGGGGGACGGCGCCGGGTGGCGGGGCAGCGGTGCCTCGACCGCGGATGCGGCGGTGCTCAGGATGATCGAAACGGCGAAGATAATGGCGATGCGACGGAACATAGATTCTTCCTCCAGCGTTTTACGGGATCACTTGTCTCAAAACCCGGCGTGTGGGCCACCGGGTCTCGAGGAGCCCGTCGAGAGGTTAACAGATCCGGCCGTGTTACCCTGACCGCCGACCGTGGAAAACCGACAAATGAAACTCTGGCTGCCGCGAGTGGGATGGTTGGTGATCGCCCTCCTGATGGTCTTCTTCATCTGGGGGCTGAGGCACCGTTCGCAACTCGAGATGAGGGGCCAGAAGGCCATCCAGATGCTGTTCGTGCCGTCGGTCGAGCAGGGCACCCTGGTCCGGCGCGGTGACGAGCTCGCACGTTTCGTTCGTGCCGACAGTGGTCTCACCCTGAGATCGCAGGTGCCGACGAGCTACGCCGCGGTGATCCAGGCCCTCGGCGCAGGCCAGGCCGATGTCGCATGGATCCCCGCATTTGCCTATGTCCTCGCCAACGCGCGCTACGGCGCCGAGGCCCGTTTGCAGGTGGTGCGCTCGGTCGACAGATATTCAATCGTCATCACGCGCTCAGGCGCCGGTGAGCCCCAACGGCTTGAAAATCTCGTCGACAAGCGAATCGCCGTGCCGACGGCGATCACCGGCCGTCTCCGAGCGTCGCTTGTCGAAATTCTCGACGAGTTTGCCCCGGGGTGGGTCGAGGTCCCGGTCGGGAGCGACCGCGAAGCGGTGTGGTTGCTGGTCGAGGATCGATCAGTCGACGCTGCAGCCAGCCGCCACGTCTTCTCAGGCCCGCATGACCTCGTGGGGGATGGGCGAAAAGAGCTCGAATACGACCGTCTCGGGACGTTGCGTGAGACCAGGGTCATCCACACCAGCGGGCAGGCCCAACCCGAACTTTCGAGCGTCTACTACGGGTGTGTCATGACCCGCACCGATTCCGGGATCAACCGGCTCGAGGACCTCAACGGCAGCAACTTCGGGTTTTCCGACGAGACCTCGACCTCGGGCCACATCTTCCCCCGCGCGCTGCTGCAGCGGCGCGGCGTCGAGTTGGGCCACATCCTGTTCGCCGGGGGGCATCCAAACGTCGTCCAGGCGGTTCGCGACGGCAAGGTGTCGGGAGGGGCCGCTTTTTATTCGCCGCCGTCGGCGGCCAACCAGAAAGACGGCACCCTGGTGGGTGATGCACGATTCCTGATTCTCAAAAACATGGCGACCCAGGTCGAGCGGGAAAAGCTGCTCGACGAGGTGCGCATCCTCGCTCTCACCGATCCCATCCCGAACGACGTGTGCTGCGTGCGGCGAGGTTTTTCGGACACCATCTGGCAGCGGTTCGAGACCTCGATGCAGCGTTTCCTCGAGACCCCGGATGGTCGATCGGCCTATTACGACCTGGTGGCCGGGGTCGCGGCGGCGCCGGTCACCGACGAAGACTTTGACGACTTTCGTGCCGCCCTGACCGAGGCGGGAGTCAGTGCTTCGGCGCTGCTCGACGCCGCCGAGGCGAAACTCGAGAGGGACCGCGTAAAGAAGGGAAGCGGATCGTGACCGCGGCGATCGCCCCCTTGCCGTCTTCGCAGACCGCCGTCCGCATTGAAGGCCTCGGGATGGTGTATCCCGGCGGGATTCGGGCCCTGGAGGGCGTCGATCTTGAGGTGCGGGAGGGCGAATTCCTGGCGGTTCTGGGTCTTTCGGGATCCGGCAAATCGACCCTCCTGAGGTGCATCAATCGTCTCATCGACCCCACCGAGGGTCGGATCTGGATCTACGGTGAGGAGATCACGGCGCTTCGCGGCGGCAGCCTGCGGGCGGTTCGGCGCAGTGTCGCGATGATCTTTCAGCAGTTCAACCTGGTGCGGCGGCACACAGTGCTCAACAATGTTTTGTCGGGCGCACTTGGCCGCACTCGATTGCTGCCGAGCTTGATGTTGACCTTCCCCCAGGCCGAACGTGAGCTGGCCCGCGCCCATCTCGCCCGGGTCGGGCTCGAGGGCCGGGCGGGCAGCCGCGCCGATGCCCTGTCGGGGGGTCAGCAGCAACGGGTGGCCGTGGCGCGCGCATTGATGCAGGAGCCGCGTCTGTTCCTTGCCGACGAGCCGGTGGCGTCGCTCGACCCGGCACTCCGCCATTCAGTGATGCGCCACATCGAGGCCCTCAACCGCGAGGAGGGTTTGACCGTGATCTGTTCGCTCCACGACATCGACCTGGTGGAGCGTTACGCGACCCGGTTGGTGGCTCTGCGGGACGGTCGCGTCGTGTGGGAGGGGCTTCCGCGCGAGTTCGACAAGGGAACGTTCAAAGAGATTTACGGCGAGGACGCGGAGCCCGCGTCCAACTCGGGGTTCTGATGGGGCGGAAGGAACCTTCCGAGGCGATGGCGAGTTGGCGGAAGGGCGTCGCCCGGTTGCAGTCGATCGCCATCGACGCGGTGCTGATTTCGATGGTGCTGCTGATGGCCGAGCTGCTGGTTGTGGCCTTTTCCGGTCGCCGCGGGCTGACCGGCCTGCTGCTGAGCGCCGAGGACATCCTCGATCTCCTCCACTACACATGGGCTGGTCTGGCCGGCGTCGTCCTGGCGCTGGCGTGGAACGTGTTTTACCGCTGGCTGGGGGCGTCGCCCGGTCGTGCGTTGGTGCGCGGCGTACCGGAGTGGGAGCGCGACCTCGAGTGGACGCAGACCCTGCGCGGGTGGTTCGCCGCGGTCTTTATCGAGATGACGTTCTTTGCCGGGTGGCTGATCACCGAGCTCGATCTGTATGCCTTTCTCACCAAGTTTTCGAAGGCCGCCGATATCGTGCGCGGGCTCGCCCACCCATCGGCGAGCGTGCTCCACGAGGGCTTGGTGCTGTTGGTTCAGACCATCTTCCTGGCCTTCATGGCGACCGCGTTTGCCATCCCTGTGGCCTTCGTCCTGGCCTTTCCTTCGGCTCGAAATCTGACACGAGGTTCATTCCTGGCACGAACCGCCTACACGGTCTCGCGGACCCTGATGAACTTCGTGCGGGCGGTGGAACCGCTGGTGTGGGCGCTGATCTTTATCTCGTGGGTCGGGATCGGTCCGTTTGCGGGCGTTCTCGCGCTCTGGGTCCACTCGGTGGCGGCGCTGACCAAGCTCTATTCGGAGCAGATCGAATCGATCGACACCGGGCCCATGGATGCCATTACCGCCACCGGCGCCAGCACCCTCCAGGTCCTGCGCTATGGGGTGGTGCCGCAGGTCATCCCGCCGTTCCTCTCCTTCACCATCTACCGCTGGGACATCAATGTTCGGATGTCGACCATCATCGGCTTTGTCGGCGGCGGTGGTATCGGCTATATCCTCAAGCCCCGCGTTGATCTTGGTGAGTGGGGCGAGGTCGGCACTCTGGTGCTGTTGATCGCGTGCACCGTATGGGTGATGGACATCATCTCGGCCAAGATCCGCGAACGGATCGTTTAGCGGGTGACGCATCGTCGCCGTGCGTTCGAGTGAACCCGGTTTTCAGAGCGCGCTACCCGAGAGGAGCCACCTTTAGCATTGTTTGCCCGAGACGCCCCACGGGTCTGCAGACCATAGAGGCGTCAAACAATGCAAAAAATGGCACCTCCGCCGCACGGGTGGGATACCGACTCCTCCCCTGACTGTCATTTCGACCGAGCGTGAGTCACGGCGAAGTCCGCA
>JASJGQ010000265.1:0-17950 GCA_033791425.1 Acidobacteriota bacterium | reverse complement strand
CTTTGCCTCGCCGCCGTCGATGCGGATGGCGTAGATCTGGCTCTTCTCGTCCACTCCCCGTTCAGCGGAGAAGATCACGGTTGAGCTGTCGGGACTCCAGCTGTAGCCGGTCTCGACGCCCGGGTTGTTGGTGAGTTGACGCGGTTCTCCTCCGGCAAAAGGCACGAGGAAGATGTCGCCGACCTTTTTCCCGAGGTCGGGACAGTAGCGGCTCAGCGAGTAGGCGACACATTTCCCGTCGGGAGAGACTGCGGGTTCACCAACGGTCACCAACTTGAGCTCGTCGGCGGGCTGGAGGAGCGACGGTTCGTCGGCCTGGAGCAGGGGAGCGATGACAAGAAACACAGAAGCGGTGATCAGAAAGACACGTTTCACTGCGGGACACCTCCATCAATGTCGGTCGACAGCGTAGTCGTGATGGTTCTTCCTGCCAAGTTTGGTATTTTTGAGAGCGCGGTGAATGCTTCACCCAGGGCGGAAATCGTCATCGGTCTCGCCCTGGCCCTGGGTCCTGGGGAATCTCTGCTATCGTGAGGATTCACGTATCGAGGAGCCAAATAGATGTCACAGAGAATCGCCGAAACGTGCCCGCTGTGCGGCAGTTCCGACGCCGACGTATTGTGCGAGTTTCCCGAGCTTACCTGGGTGACGTGCGGCTGCGGTCTGGTCTACAAGCGGGACGAGTCGGTTCCTGAGGTCCAATATCAGGAGGAGTACTTCGGTACCCGCGAGAGCAGCCGCCGGCAGTACAACGAGAGGACGCGGCGGCGGATCAGCAAGTCCCGGTCGCAGATCCTCGACGTCCTCAACCACACCACACCAGGTCCGCTGTTGGACGTGGGCTGTTCCCTCGGCTACACCCTGCAGGCGGCGGTGGGGCTGGGGCTTCCGGCCACCGGGGTCGACATCAGCGAGCATGCGGTCAAAGTTTGCAGGGAACAGGGGTTCGCGGCGGAGATCGGGTCATTTCACGAACTCCCGTTCGCCGACGGCTCGTTCCAAATCGTGATCATGAAGCACGTGCTCGAGCATACCCCGAGGCCCCGCGAGGCCCTCAGAGAGATCCGGCGCGTGCTGCGGCCGGGTGGCGGTGTCTTCATCGCCGTTCCCCACGGCGGTTACGTGAAGGCCCGCCGGAATCCGACCGGCTATCGCTGTTACCGGCCCGAGTTCCACGGCGCTGAGCACTACGCCTACTACACGCCGGCCACGATGTCACGACTGCACCGCGAAGAGGGTTTCGATCCGGTGCAGGTGCCGCACCCTCATCTCGTTCACCGGCGGGCGGGCATCCCCAGAAAGGCGGCCGAGATCGCAGTCGCGCCACTGCGGTTCGTGGCCCAACGGGCGCGGTCGCTTGTCGCGTTGGACAAGGAGTTTTGGGTCACCGCGGTCCGACGTTAGATCTCAGACGAGGCGCCCCGCAAACTCTCCCGCCGAACGAACGAAGATGCAGGTGTTGAGGTCGGTGGCGAGCTTGATGATGCGGTCGGCGTACGCCGCCTCGCCATCCAGTTCGGGCTCCTGGAGGCCGAGGAACACGACATCGGCGTTGGCGCTGGTCTGGTGGATGATCTCGGTGATGCTGAGATCGGCGGGTTTGACGATGACCTCGGTCTCGGCACCGATTCGCGCTTCAGGCAACAGTTTCGCGAGACCATCGAGCTGAAGCTGCCGCTCCTCTTCGTCTCGCGCCACCGAACGCACGAAGAGCCGGGCCCCGTGCCATTCAGGGTTGAGCCTCAAGAGGTATGCGAACAGCAGCATGAGGTCGCCGTTGTTCTGCAGACCCCCCCACCAGATATCGATGCGCTTCTCGCTGCCCGGCTCGTGCGACCAGTTGATTCGGGTGATGATGGTGTTCTTCCCGGCATAGGCCATGGCGCGCATGATCCGGAGCTGGGACTCGAGCCGCTCCCTGCGCCTCGACCACCCGAACATCACGGTGTTGGAGTGGAGCCCCGCAATCCCGTTGGCCTGGGCAACGCCGAGCACCCCCTGCTCGAAATCCGACACCACGTCGACCTCGGGGAAGGCGACCACGCCGGCCTCTTCGAGCTCGCGATCCATTTCCGCTCGCAGGGTGTCGACCTCTCGGAGTTTATCGAGCTCGCCAACGACCAGCCGGCACACCGTCACGATCCCGCGATCCTGGTTGAACCACGAGGCGAGCCGCACCAGCCCGGCGCGCTTGCCGGGGTCGCCCGCGAAGAGCAGGATCTGGGGTCGCCAGTTGCGCGAGTCGAGGTCGTGGTGGCGCAGCTTGAGAAGGGCCCAACGGGCAAGCGCTACCCAGGCGCCGGCGCGGACATCGCCCCACCTCTTGCGCATCGCGCGCCGGCGGAGGTAGACATACAGCGCGCTTTCGAGGACCACGGCCGCGAGACAGGCCCACGGGTTGATCAGGAACATGACGACGATGGCGCCGATCGAACCGACCAGCGAGACGTACCAGGGCACCCGGATCGTCGGCCGGTATGAGGGATCGCCGACCAGGCTTTCCAACGCCGCTGCGAGGTTGATCGTCACATACAGGGTGAGAAAGAGGATGGTGACGAACTGCGCCACCGCGTTGAGGCCGCCGAGGGCGACCGCCGCGACGGCGATGGCGCCCGACACCCAGGTTGCGAGGGTCGGTTGACCGGTCTTCGATAAACGTGCGAGAAACGACGGGGCGAGACCGTCGGCGGCCAGGGCCTGCAGGACCCGGGGGCCGCCGAGAACGCTGCCGAAGGCCGACGACAGGATCGCGCCCCACAGACCAGGAAAGACCAGCAAGGGTCCGAAGATCGCGATGCTCGTCCACACCACCCCCGGCACCGCGAGCTGCTCGGGCGAAACCCGGGTGGTGAAGGCCATCAGCAGCGGCACCACCAGATAGACCGCAGTGCCGGTAGCCACCGCAGCCAGGGTGCCGCGTGGGATCGAGTGGCGGGCGTCCTTGAGGTCGCCGCTCATACCGATGCCGGCGGTAAAACCGGTCACCGCCGGGAAGAACACGGCGAAGACGTACCAGAAACCCTGGGGCGCGGTGCGCAAGGTGACGCCGAACTCCGGTGTGCGGGTCCCGCCGGCCAGGGCGCCGATCGCCAGGGCCACCAGCGAGACGCCCACCGCCACCATGATCGGGATCTGAAGCTTGAGGGCCAGCGAGGCGCTCTTGCCCGAGACGGCTGTGATGATGATGATGAGCGCCGCGGCCATGATTTGCGGTGCGGCGGCCGGAATTTCTCCCCATCCGGCGGGCCAGATTGCGAGGATCGCCTCAACCAGACCAAAGCTGTAAAACGTAATGCTCAGGGTTCGACAGAGAAAGAGAGGAATGCCGATCGCGCCGCCGAGCTCGAGCCCGAGGCTGCGCGAGATCATGTAGTACTCGCCGCCCACGCCCACCGTCATGTTGGTGGCGACCGCCGATGCCGACAATGCGGTGATGAAGGTGATCGAACTCGCGAGGAGCACCACCAGCAGGGTCACCGGGAGGCCGAGGTTCCCGAGCACCCAACCGAAGCGGAGGTACATGATGAGACCGAGGATGGTCAGCACACTGGGCGTGAAGACCCCCAGGAAGGTCCCGAAACGGGGGGCGGATTGGTGCGCCGGGGCGTCGGTCGTCATTTCCCTCCATGATCGATCGCGGTGCTGAGATCTCCTCAACGCTACACTAGCAGGCACGGTCTCGGCAAACGATCGAACGGGTATTTCGACGGTCCCATCATCGGGTATTTATGCTAACGTTCACCGTCATGACACTCCACATCGTTGATCATCCCCTGCTGCACGACATCATGGCGCGGCTGCGAGATCGGAAGACTTCTTCCGAAGATTACCGCGCCTTGACCTACAGGATCTCGACCTTTCTGGTTGCCGAGGCGACCCGAAACCTGCCGACGCGCGAGGTCGAGGTCGAGACGCCGCTCGAGACGACGGCCGTACGGCGGCTCGATTCCCGGGTTGTCGCGGTGCCGGTCCTGAGGGCAGGCATCGGCATGCTGCAGGCCTTTGTCGATCTGGTCCCGGGAACCGAGGTCGGCTACTTCGGTCTGCAGCGGGATGAGGAGACCGCCCAGGCGCGATGCTATTACGAAAAGGTGCCGGCGGATCTCGGCGCGGCGGTGGTCTATCTGCTCGACCCGATGCTCGCCACCGGCGGTTCGGCGGCGATGGCGGTGGAAGGCCTGATGGCGAGGGGCGCCCGGGACGTACGGTTGGTGGTGATTGTGGCGGCGCCCGAGGGCGTCAAGCTGGTTTCGCAGCGCGCCCCGGGCACCGAGATCTACACCGCGGCGCAGGACCGCGGCCTCAACGGCAAGAAATACATCGTGCCCGGGCTCGGCGACTTCGGGGACCGGTTGTACGGGACCTGAGCGAAGGTCCTCCTCGAGTCACCGCTCTGACGGTGGCAGCAGGTCTGAGGTTTCCTCGATGACGACCGGCAGCCCTTCGCCCCGCCACGCCAGGATGCCGCCGTGCAGACCGTATACGTCCTCAAAACCCATCGAGAGCAGCATGTGCATCGCTCTCTGGGTGCGCCGTCCGGAACGGCAGGCCAATAACAGCCGTCGATCCCGTGCCAGGTCGGGGCCGACATCGAGGACCGTTCGCAGCGGCATGAGGCGAGCGCCCGGAATGTGGCCCCGCGCGAACTCGTCGGGTTCGCGGACATCGAGGACGATCGCGTGCGTGTCGTCTGCCATTGCCTGGAAATCCTCGACCTCCACGATGTGACCGGGGTCGAGCGAGACCCGCGAAATCGGGGGGACCTGCTCGCGGTAGGGGTGTTTCTTGAGCGCCTGGCACTCGGCAAAGACGCGGAGCTCGCACTCGTAGGTGCAGACGGCGGGATCCAACACGTCCTCGAAGAGGTGCTCGATCGCTCCCTCCTGCGGAAGGATGTGGTCGAGGCCGATGAAATCGAGGAAGCCGGAGTCGCGCATGACCTGCTCGACCGGTGCACGAAGCCGCACCAGGTAGACGTCGCCTCCGAACGACCGGTAGGTGTTCACGGTCGACTCCAGCATTTCGATGCCTGAGAGATCGATGATGTCGACGCCGTGCATCCGCAGCACCAGCAGGTGTTGGCCGGGGTTGTCCTCGAGGTTGTGGCGGAGCTCCTCTTCAATGTGGTGCACCGCTCCGAAGAACAGCGGACCGCGGATGTTCATGACAGCAAGTTGGGGGCACACCGGTTTGTTGCCCGACCGCACGAGGTGGCGGAAGAGCCTGTCTGGCACCACCTGGTAGACGCGGGGGAGGCTCGAACGGATCACGAAGAAGGCCAGCGAGAACAGGATTCCGGCGAGGATCGCGAAATCGAGCGGTTGGACCAGGGTTGCAACAAAGGTCGCCGCCATGATGGTGCCCTCGGTGCGAGAGGTCTTGAAGACCCGAAGGATCTGGTGGCGCTCCAACATGCCCCAGGCGATCGCGAGCAAAACGGCCGCGATCGCCGCCTTTGGGATGTAGCGTGCGTACGGCGCGAACAACAACATCCCGAGCAGAACGGTCGCGCCGGTGATAACGCCGGTGAGGGCGGTTCGTCCTCCGACCTGTTGGGAGACCGCGGAACGGGTGAACGAACCCGAGCACGGATAGCCCGAGAACAGTCCCGCGGTGAGGTTGGCGAGGCCCTGCCCAAAGAACTCCTGGTTGCTGTCGATGCGGTCGCCGCTGCGCCGCGCCAGCGCCTGCCCCGAAGCGACCGCCTCCACCAGCCCCAGGGCTGCTACCGCCAGAGCGCCCATTGACATTTTGCGGATCATGTCGAAGTCTGGCAGGCTGTTCAATGAGGTCCAGGTCAGAGGCGGCAGGCTGCGTGGAAAGGCGCCGACAACTGCAACTCCCTTGCTTTCGAGCTTGAACACAACGACCGCGACAGCCGCTGCCGAAATCGCGATCAGAGCTGCCGGGACCTTTGGCCCGAGTCGGCGGAGCGCGATCAGCAAAGCCAGGGTGCCGAGCCCGAGCCCGAGGCTGATCAGGTGAGTCTGGTGAATGTTCTTTACGACGGCCGCCAACTGGTGGTAGAGCTCGGGCTCCGTCGGTTCGCTGACACGCAAGAGGTTTTTGAGCTGGCCCACGGCGATGTGGATTGCGGCCCCGGCGGTAAATCCGATCAGAACGGAGCGCGAGGCCAGGGTCACGAGCGCACCGAATCGGAGGACCGCGAGGGCGATGTTGAGAACCCCGACCATCAGCGCCAGCGTGCTGGCGGCGATCAGAAACTCGGGGGTGCCGACAGCTGCGACGCCGAGCAAGACGGGCAGGACCAGCATCGACACGGCGTTGACCGGGCCGGTGGCGAGGTGCCGCGAAGATCCCCACAGCGAACCGACAATTGCGGCAACGATCGCTGCATAGAGCCCGTATTGCGGCGGCAGTTCGGCGATCGATGCATAGGCGATCGATTGCGGTATCGCCACCGCAGCGACCGTGACCCCGGCAACCAGGTCCGGCGAAAAATCCTGTTTTCGATAATTGCGGAAGATGTCGAGCGGCCGGCGCAGATAGTCGACAATTCCCTGGGAGGGCTCAGGCATTGTGTCGATCGCGATTTCGGGCTCATGCGGCTGTGATGTCATCTCAATTAACCATAAATGAATATAGCGAAATTGAGAGGTCTGTCAATCCGCGTGGGGAGTCTTGAGATTTTGGTGGCTGACCCACGGTCCATCACCGACCGGCGGAAAAATGAACTTCGGCCTGTTTGACGGCGTCCTCCTGCGCCTCGGTTTCGATGGATCCGGGGCGAAGCTGCCGGACGGTGGCAATCGCTTCCTCGGCAGAAAGACCCTGTGCCACCAGATACGCCGCCGACATGGTCCCCGATCGGCCGAGCCCGGCAGTGCAGTGGACACCAACCGGTTGGCCGCGTTGTGCTGACTCGGACACGACGGTGATGAACTCGATCATCTGCTCGAGCGTCGGCGCGGTGAAATCTTCGACCGGAATGTGCGCCTGGCTGATCGACATTTCCTCGAAGATCCCCGGGTCGGGGAGTTCCTCCGTCAGGGAAATGAGTGTTCCTATCTCCTGCTGTTGAAGGAAGAGCGCATCCTCCCGGAGAGGCCGGTCCCGGCCCGGTACCGGCATGGCAGCGAGTTCGCCGGCCACGATCCAGGAGAAACCCTCCATCGAAGCGGCTGTCGATTTTTCCTCAACGGGAGTGGTTTCCTCGATCGTCGCGGCTTGCCGGTTGCAGGCCAGTATCGCCACGAGGACGAAGAGTCCAAGCATTCTGGATGTTTTCAAAAGCATGATGCCCGGACTGTATCATCGCGGGGTCGCCGGGTCGCCGGGTGGCAGGCCATCGGGATCAGAAACAGCTACGGTCCAGGGGTGAAACTGGACCAGGCCGATGTTCCGCCGGAATCGAAACCGTCGATGAAGATCTCCGAAAGGGACGTGCCAAAGGTGAAGTCGTCCGCAAAGACGTACCGGGCCTGACCCAGCTTGCCGTCCCTTTCCTCAATCCGGAATTTCTGAAAACCCGAGGTGTCGATGACACCGTAGAACTGGAAATCGTTGGGCGCGCCCCCGAGGCTGATCGGCGTCCCACCGTCGAGGATCATCGCCAGTTTCGGCAGCGCCGCGCCGGCAAAGTATCCGCCCACCGCACGCAGCGTCAGCTCTCCCGGTCGCCGGGTTCCGGTAAATCCGTCCTTGTGAAGGCAGTGCTCGGGAGGAGTATCGACGTCGCATTGCACCGCCGACCCGGTGGCGTAGCCGTGTTCGGGATCGAAGACACCCCACTGCCCAGATCGCGCGGGCCCCGAACCGGTGGTGATCTCGTTTTCAGCCGGAGGCAACGGGAAATTGCTCTCCCACGCGATGCCCTGACTGACCACCGAGGGGGAAGTAAAGGGCGACCGCGCCGCCCCCCACGCCAGGTCGTCTTCAAAGCCCTCGGTGAAGTCATCGCAGCCAACCTCCTGCAGCTTGGCCAGGAATTCAGCCTCGATCCAACAGACAAATTGGGTCGGCCCTCCGCTACAGGCTGACAGCTTCACCGTCGCCTGAATCATCTCGGGCCCGACGATCGCCTGGTATGTAAATTCGTCGGCACCTGGAAAACCGAGATCCGGGGTGTAGGTGAAAGAACCGTCGGGACAGAGCTCGAATGTCGGTTCGGCCTCGCACTCCAGTGTGCCGAAGAGAGGACCGTCTCCCAAGATGGCGGTAGCCCCACCGTCCTCCGCGGGCTCGCCGTTGTAGAGGTCGTTGTCCAGAACCCCGGGTGCCTCGACCACGAGTTGCTGAAACGGTGGGATGCCGAACGTGTCGTCCGCCGTCACCAGCTGGGCCTGGGTTTCCCCGGTCGTGATGCTCAGAAGGATCCAAGTCAGCAGGGTGAAGGAGAGGCTCCTCATCGGGAGGACCACTCTTCGAGATCTCCCTGCCCCGTCGACCACGAAATGTCGGAAAAAAATATTCGTCCGGTCATGATGAATCTCACCGTGTTCACAACTCGAAGTTCGTGAGGGCATTGTCCCGTGTCCCGGCCCGATCGACAAATCCATGCGAGGATCAACGCGTGAAAACCATCAAACCAATTCTGTTTCTCTGCATGTGCGCTGTTCTTTGGATGCCCGGCCATATCTGGTCCGCCGATGCGCCGCCAGGCACACGACTCATGGCGATCACGGTCGATGATCTGCCGGTCGCCCAGCCGAGTTGGCACAGCGATCCGCAGATGGATCGGATCACGACCGACCTCTTGGCGACTCTTTCAGAACATAGCGTTCCGGCGGTGGGTTTTGTCAACGAAGGAAAACTCGAAACCGAAAAGGGGGTCGACGCCTTCCGGGTGAAGATCCTGCAACGGTGGTTGGAGGCGAAGTTCGAACTCGGCAACCACGGATTCAGCCATCTCGATCTGCACCGGGTGCCGCCGGAGGAGTGGATGGCTGATGTGGTGCGTGGAGAAAAAGTGACTCGGGGACTGGCGGAAGCCTCGGGTGGGGACTACCGGTACTTTCGGCATCCGTTCCTGCACACCGGAATGAGTGTCGAGATCCAGTCCGAGACCGGCGAATTCCTGGCCGGGCGCGGCTACACCGTGGCCCCGGTGACCATAGACAATAGCGAGTGGGTGTATGGCCGCGCCTATGCGCAGGCGTACAACTCAGGAGACGAAGAACTGCAACGGCGCATCGGACAGGACTATCTGCGCTACATGCTCGAGGTGGTGAGGTTCTACGAGAGCCAGAGCGAGGCCATCGTCGGGCGCGCGATCCCGCAGATCCTGCTGGTCCACGCCTACGCCTTGAATGCCGATTGGCTGGATGACCTCCTGGTGAAACTCGAAGAGAGGGGATACAGCTGGGTCTCTCTCGAGGAGGCTCTCGAAGACCCGGTCTACGAGCGGGCGATCGACGGTTGGACCGGTATGGGTGGCATCACCTGGCTTCACCGGTGGGCGATCACAGATGGTATGGACCGTTCGGGTTTTGAGGGTGAACCCGAGCCTTCGGAGTGGGTGGCTGACATCCGGCCCTGAAGGAGTCAGTCTGTTCTCTCGGCAGGTTTTTCAGACGACCGGTAACCGTGCACACTGCTCAACGCAATACCAGGGAAGAGGAGTCGGAACATGAAGATGCTGCATCGTTGCTTCGTATTCGCCGCTGCCATGACCGTCGCGTTGACGGCGGCCGCCGGGCCACCTGTGCCCGACGTTGGATCCGCGGCACCGGCGCTGGAGTTGACGGCCGCCGACGGCAGCAGCCGTTCGCTGGCCGCAGCCGGCGGTCCCAGGGTGCTCATCTTCTACCGGGGGTTGTGGTGACCAGTCTGCCGTGGTCAGCTCGGTGAGCTGCAGAAAAACCTTGGTGAGTTTGAAGAACTCGGCGTGGAAATCTGGGCGATCAGCCCCGACCCGACGTCAAAGCTCGAGCAGTACGCCGCAAAAGAAGGCATAGGCTTTGCTCTGCTCTCCGACCCGGATCTCGCCGCGATCACGGCCTGGGGTCTCGTCAACGCTGCGAACCCCGTGGTTCCACACCCCACCGCCGTGATCGTCGACAGTGACGGCACGATCCGCTTTTTCCGCCAGGATGTGGACTACAAACAGCGACCGTCAGTTGCAGAACTCCTCGAGGCGCTCACCGACGTCGAGTAAATTGATCAACGCTCGGTTTCAGCATCCGTGGTGCACCCATCCGGTGCGCCTACTTCGAGGCCTTGGCGGCCTTCTTCGAGGCCTTGGCGGCCTTCTTTTCTTTTGGTGAAAGCTTCGGTTTGTTGGACTTTTCTTTTTTGACTTGACCCTTGGCCATGGTGCCTCCTCAGTTCATTGTGACGGATCCGTTCGGCGGCGGGGCCGACGATCATCGTTGGTTGCTACTGTACACCGTCGTGCGGCAGGTTGCGCCGAGATGTGGTCCGATCACTGGACGCAGTGGTTCTTTTGGGACCGGTGACGGCATCACCACAACGGGTCGAGAACCCGGTTCGTCGCTCAAAACGGACCGGGACTTACTCGATATAGCCCAGCTTCCGCAACTCCTCGAGGACGTCCCGCTCGCCCCCGTCGACCCGTGGCCTCAGAGCGGCATCCTCCGTGCGCCCCCACGATGAGATCGTGCCGACCGGGTGGAGTTTTGACCACTCCGGGTCGAGCGCGGCCAGGTAGGCGCCATTTTCGGCGCCGGGCATGTCGCGGCCGGGTGGAAGGCCGAGCAGGTGGAGGGCCATTGGCGTCACGTCGAATACCGTGAGCCCGCGAACCGTCCGTCCGGGAGAGAAGGCGGGACCGCGGGCGAGGAACACTCCAGCCGGTGCGTGGGTGTGATTGTTGTTTGCAAAATCGTAGCCGTGGTCGGAAACCACGATCAGGTTGACCTCGGGGCCGAGCTCGTCCATCAGCTCACCCAGCCGAGCGTCGGTGAACCGGTAGCGCTCAGTCAGGGCGGGTGCAAACCGCCCGCCCCTCACATGGTCGACCCCAAAGTAGTGATTGAAGGCGTCGACCGAGTAGAAGGCTGCAGCCGTCAACCGGGGTTCGAATTTCCGCAACAGGTGAAGCAGGACCTGGACGTTGCGTTGTTCCATGGACGAGCGGATGAAACGGGTCTGTCGATCACTCGGGTCGATCGACGATCCCGGCGCGAGATATGGGCGGACCGCTTCGAAACCGGGGAGTTCGGGCGCGGGTGGCAGGCCCTGGTAGAGGCCCGCAGGGTAGCGTGACAGTTCCGGGTGAAGCTTCTTTTGGGGGCCGAGCTCGGTCTCGCCAAGGGTCACTGCCGACGCCACCGCAAAGCCGTTGACCGCCTCCACCGGCCAGGTCGTGCGCCAGCCGAGAACCCCCACCGTGAAGAAACGGCCGGCCATATTCCACAGCGCAGGGACCCGGCGCATATCGCTGGTGTAGGGCAGTCGAATCAACGGCACACCCGGGATTCGTTCGAGCCACGGCAGGAGCTTGAAGTTGAGCCCGGAATGAATTGGAAATTCGAGGATCGAGGTTTCGAGGGTCGGCAGTTGAAAGACAGTGAAACCGTGGATCCCGTGGTCTTGCTTCGATCGACCGGTTGCGATGGTCGTCCACACCGCGGGTGACAGGGTCGGGGAGAACGATTCGAGCTCGCCCCAGGTTCCCTCCCGAATCAGCCGCCCGAAGTTGGGCAGCTCTCCCGCCTCGACCATCGGCAGGATCACGTCGTCGGGATCCGCACCGTCGATACAGAGCAGGATCACCGGTGCTGCGTCGTCGAAAAACGTGGCCCGAACCGGCTCGACCTCACCGGTCACCTCTGTCGAAAGATCGGACACCTCCCGCGAACCACCCAGCCATCCCCACGCCATGCCAAAGAGCAGGACGACTGAGACGCCAATAGTCGCACCCAGCGCAACGGATACGCGAGCGCGGGGGCGAAGCCCACTCGCGACGGGACGGAGAACCACCCCCACCGCGCCGAGAAGCAGGGCGACCCCGAGCAGCACCGCCGTCTTGCGGATCGGACCAGGGGAGAAAATGAGCCAGGTCAGGCCATTGGCGGACAGACCGACGTCGGGGAGCAAAGCTGCGAAGAGCAGCGGACCAAAACCGAGGATCCCGAGAGCTGCGCTCTCCAGCCTCCGACGACCGCTGGTGGACATCCTCCTGCCGGCCACCACAGATCCCAAAACGAGACAACCGCCCACCACGGTGCCCAGCAGAAAGCCTGCGAGGGCGAATGCAAGACCGAAGATCGCCATCAGACGCAGGGCGTCGCCAGGATGAGCGTGGAGCTGAGGATTGAGCCGCAATGTGAGGCACGCAATGACAACGCCCGTTCCGGTCATGGCCACCACCGCCGTTGAAATGCACCTGCCCAACATGGCCAAGACAATATCAGGTGCGCCTCTCGGGATTTAATAATTTCGGCAGGTGTTGGACACGGTGTTGATTCGACGTTTTTCCCCATCCCTCTCGACAGGAGATTCATCTCTGACTACCATTCGTTTCAGTGGAGATCTACATTGCCTCGTTTGCCGGTCTGTTGAGCTCGCTTCTATTGACGATCGTCTATCTTGCGGATCGCTACGAGCGCGAGCCGATCGACCTGATCCAGAATTTCTTTCTGTCGGGTCTGCTGTTCCAACTTGTTCTGATTCTCGCGGTCAACGCCCTGGGCGGAGCGGGCCCATGGTCAGGCGCGTGGCTTCTGGTGACCGTGGGGTGTGCGGCCATATATCTGCCCTATCAGCTCCGTAAACAAGCCGAGATGGACGAGCGGTTCGACGGGATCGTCTATTCCGTGGCCTTTCTGGGTGGGGCTACCTGTGTCATCCACCTGCAAAACCTGCCCGGGGTTGTTGCGGCATCGCAGTATCGAGACGCCCTGGCTTCGGGGGTCGCCCCGGATCTTCGAGATCTGTTGATTCTCATCACCTCGCCGGGACTGTCGGCCGAGCTCGGCCACGGTTGTGTGGTGATCCTCGCCGCCGTTTTTGTCGGTGCAGTGATCGGTGCGTTTCAGCTTGGCGGCCGAACCCTTTTGCAGACTGTTGTCGTGAGTGTTGTGACGGGCGGCGCCGTTCTCGGCATCGATCTGGCGACGGGCGGTTCGTGGACCATACGGGGGGTGATGGCCGTCGCCGCGTTCGGGGTCGTTCTCGCCTTCAAACGGCGGTCCGTCTTCAAGGACCGACCGCAGCCTCTGGAACGGGATGTTCTGGTCCTGGCGGTCAAGACAGTTTTGGTGGTCTTTGGTGCTGCGCTTCTGGCGACGGTCCTGCTCCAAACCATCGCAGAGGACCCTGTGGGCCCGGGATTGTTGGGTGACGGGGCCCACGCCGTCCAGACTCGTGGGCCGGATCCCACGCCGTGAAGCTCCAATACCTCGTATCCGTAGTGATCGTAGCAGGTGTTACGGGGGGCGTCGCAGCAACCGACAGAGTATGGGAGAACCCGGTGTTCGATACCGAGGCTGAGGCGGTCGCGGCCGCTCGGGAGATCGTCTCGCAACCAGGCGGCGAAATGTCGCCTGCCCAGCGGTTCTTTGTGGATCTCACGTTGGCTAAGGGAGATCTGAACTGGCGTCATCCGTCTTCGACCACCTCCCGGCAGATGGTTCAGGACATCCTGATCACCCACCCCAGCGCGTTTGCAGATAACGCACCGCAGCGCCAGACCATCCAGCGGTTTGTCGCCGAGATCCCTCACCAACAGGCTGTTCTCGAAAAACGGTTGGCCCGGTTCGGATACCCGGAAACTCCGGGTCTGGTCTACTGCGGGTTGGTGGACAGTGTTGATGCCTTCGTTAACCTCAACCGGGCATCCAGCGACAAAATGTCCCAGGTCGGCGGTGTGACCTATTACTGCAGGTATGTGGTTCTTCCGTTGTCGTACGTGGGCGAGCAGAATGTCCGCGAGCTGCGCCGTTCGGCGGCCCGAAATGCCTCGGTCAACGTGGACGACACCATTCGTCGCTGGCAGCGGGAGTCCTACGCAAATCTCGTGAACACTTTTCGTCACGAATTGGTTCATGTCCGCACAAACTCCACCCTGGGTGTGCCCTCCTACTCCGACCGCGCGGCCTACCCAACCTGGTTTCACGAGGGGTCTGCGACCTACCTCGCGGCGGATCCCCGCTCCGGTCTGAGTCGGGGTTATCAGGAGTATCAGGAGCTCTTCTTTTTTCTTGTTCAGCGCCACGGCGTGCAGAAGTTGCAGATGTTCTTCGCCCACATCTTTGAAGGCAGCGACGTCACGTCGGCACTCGACAGTGTCTACGCGATTTCCAACTCCGATCAGCTCTTCGCGCGCAGCGGGCGTTGGCACCGGGCCAAAGAGGTGGTCAAGACAGCTTTCTGGATCGCGGTGCTGGCCATCGTCGCTGCAGCCTTCCGTGGCACCGACCGCCCATACATCGGCGTCCTTCAACTGTTGATTTGCTGTGCTCTCGTCCTCGCCCTCGCCACTGGAATCGCGGAGCACATCTTCGGCCTCCGGGGCCCCCGGGTTGTCTTGGTTGTGAAGATATGCCTCGGGTTCGCTGCCATCGTCGTCGGCAGCACTGGGGTGCGAAAGATCTGGCGCCACCAGAAGGCCAGGATCTCGCCCGCCTGATCCACATTTCTCAAGGGGCCGCTATTGAGGACGGTGATCGGGGCCTTCCCTCCGAGCAACTGTTTGGCCGAGCCCTCGCTCGAGCTCGGCGCCGAGACACCCGCTCAGGGCATGGCCCTCTCACGCACGAGCTGTTTCCCTGCTGATACTGGGGCCACTCGACGACCAGCGCCGCGGTGGAAACTCGATTGCGGGGCGCCGCGCGGTGTGGGCTCCAGAAAATCGATGAGCGCATCCACCAGGTCGGCGCGTGTTGTCGACCCATCCGTGAGTTCGGCCAGGGCATAGGAAAAACAGAATGTCCGCTGCCCGTACTGTCCACTGTTCTGGACCGCCACGACTCCGTAGTCGCTTTCGGCAAAGACGGCGACACCGCTAGTGGACGGTGTGAAGATATCGATCCAATCAACGGGCGTCTGCGACGATGCGACGAATTCCATACCTTCGGTGAAGGCGCCGCTCTGGCCCGCCAGGCTATTGATGGTGTTGGTAGTGCCGTCCTCACCGCTTTCGATGCCGAAGAGGGGGAGGAGGGAAGTGCCGTCGACCAGGTCGTAGACGTCGAAACCCAGGGTATCGCTGCCCTCGAGGTACATCCGCCCGCCCGACTCGAGGTAGTCCTGGATCGCCTCGACCTTCCAATCCGCGTCGAGACGCGCGGAATACGGGGGGCCGTCCGGATCGAGCCCTGCGTTGCCGAAGGACAGAAATACGCCGTCAAATCCCTTGAATCCCGGCGGAAATTCTCCCGAAATATAGGTCACCGAAAAATCGCGGGAGGCCAGTTCGTCGCGGAGATAGGTCCCGCTGAAGGTAGCGGCACCCTCGGTTCCTTCCCACACCAGGAGTCCGCCGCCGGCGATCAACAACGGTGGCAGATCCAGCGCGCTGTGGGATGAAATGTTCGTGTCGGATGACTCGGCGGAAAGCATCAGGTCGACCAGGCCTGAAGTTGCATCCGACGCTACCTCGATTGCAAAGGTGCTCGCGAGGACACCCTCCATGTCGGAGGTCACTGCGGTCGTAATGGTGGCATCGATCACTTCGACGGAGGGATCGTCGGACTGCAGGGTCAAGGTGACCTCGTTGCTCGCAGCGAGGTGGCTGTAATTTCGCAGGGTGAGCCGGAGCTCCGCCCCTTCCCCGGCCTCGAGAGAGCCGTCGTTGTTGTCGTCGAGGATCTCCATGTTCAATACGTCGAGTCGGAGTTCCGACGCCGACGTTACGGGCTGGTCATTCAGTGTGCGGAAGGCGTTGACCCGGCCTTCTCCCAGGAGACCGACGTAGTTGGGGTTGAGATCGTCGATCGAATCCGTCGTTCCGAGGACCTGGAGGATGAGCTGGTCGTTGGACCACGAGGGGTGAAGAGACTTGAGCAGTGCGAAAACACCGGCGGTGACGGGGGAGGCCATGGAGGTTCCCGATTTGTCGCCGTAGTTGGCCGGAGGTGTTGTGCTCCTTACGCCGTTGAGACCTGCCCCCCCCGGTGCGGAGACGTCGACGCTGATACCGAAGTTCGTGTACGAGGCCGCCCGGTCGGTCTTGCCGACAGAGGCAACGCTGATCACGCCAGGCAGCGAGCTCGGGTAGTGCGGCGTCGACACATTGTCGTTGCCAGAAGACGATACCAGCAGGCTGCCGAGCCCCACGGCGTACGCCATCACGTCTCCCTGCAGCTGCGATGTGGAATCGCTTCCCCAACTCATGTTGATGATGTCGGCACCGTTTTCCGCCAGATAGACGACGGTGCTGAGGCCGCGATCGATCGTGTCGTCGGATTCGCTGTTGGACGCCGATGTCGGCATGAGCTTCACGTTCCAGCTGATGCAGGAGATCCCGACGCCGTTGTCGGTCCGTCCGGCGGCGAGACCGGCCACGTGGGTGCCGTGTCCGCTCGGGTCGTTGGGGTCGTTGTCCTGCCCCCGTTCGTCGTTGAGAAAATTCCAGCCCACAAAGTCGTCCACGAAGCCGTTCCCGTCGTTGTCGATACCGTTGACGTCGTCGGGATCGAATATCCAGGTGCCTCCGGACTGTTCGATCACATGGCCGTCGCCGTCGGCATCCTCACCAAGATTCTGGTAGATGTTTTCGACGAGATCGGGGTGGCGCCATGCGACGCCCGAATCGGAGATGCCGACGACGACCTCGGCGCCGTTTTCACCCTTGTGAACATCCCACGCAGACTCGGCCCTGATCGAATCGAGAAACCACTGCAGGTTGTACTGGGGATCGTCAGGGGTCGCGTCGACATAGTGCATGAGGAGCGGCTCGGCGTACTCGACCGATGGGTCGGTGCCGAAAAGCCTGGCGGCGTGCCGCACATCCACCACGCCCGGCAGGGCAACTCGGTAGATCCGCGTGAGGTCCGGGAGATCCGTCCGTGCCTTGCCGGACCGGGTCGTGATCAGCCGCTCCACCCGATACACTCCGAGTTCGTCTGATACGGCATCGAGAGTGGGGATTCCGAATCCGAACGGAAGTGCTTTCGTGTCGACCTGCACCGCATTCCCCCGGAGCTTCACGGCCACCACGCCCGTCTGATACAGAGGCCGTCCCTGGCTGTCGGTGGGCATGGGCTGGGCGGCCTGCAGGAAGTCGGAAGCGGCCAAAAACAACAGGACGAAAAGCCCGTTTCTGACCCACGGTAGGAAATTCTGTTTCAAGATGTTTTCCTCTCACTGGAACTCGGCTTGGATTCTGTCGTAGTCCGCTCCGTTTCACCGGCTCGATTCCAAGCTTCTGAAGGCGTATCGAGCTGGTGAGCGGTTGTGTGCGGGAAGCCGCCGTCACCCCGCCATCCTAACACTTGCGTCAGACCTCTTTTCAGTTGAGACGACGCAGCATTGTGATTGACCGGTACGCATTTCATCTAAACGATAACCTTGAGCTGAGGTCGAGAATTTCTGTTTGGACGTCGCGGGAGAGGATTCTGAAATGAACTATGGCGCGGGAATAGTGCTCGGAAGCTACAGCCCGAGGAATTCTTTTGCCTTGTAGCTGTTAAAGTGAGAGGCGGAATCGTTCTCAATATGGTCTTTATTCGTGTTGTCCGTGGATTCCCATGGGTTCAGGAGGAGCGAAAATGATCGGCAGTAATGTTGCACACTACAAGGTGACGTCCAAGTTGGGCGAAGGAGGCATGGGTGAGGTATGGCGCGCCGAGGACACCAAGCTCGGTCGCGACGTCGCGCTGAAGGTACTGCCCGACGGGTTTGCTCAGGACCCTGAGCGGCTGGCGCGGTTCGAGCGCGAGGCGAGGGTACTGGCGTCGCTTTCGCACCCCAACATCGCCGGCATCCACGGACTCGAAGAAATCGACGGCAAGCGCTTCCTGGTGATGGAGTTGGTGGAAGGCCAAACGTTGGCGGAGCACATCCAGAGGGGACCGATGCCGAT
>JASJGQ010000264.1:0-6746 GCA_033791425.1 Acidobacteriota bacterium | reverse complement strand
CCACGCCATAGGCCCAGATGTCGGCGCGACGGTCGACCTTTTTGCCTCTCGCCTGTTCGGGCGACATGTAGGCCGCGGTGCCGAGGATGACGCCCTCGACGGTGGCGTGGCGAGTCAGCGTCGGCGACAATGACAGGCTGGAATCTCCAGCCTCCGTCTCCCGCGCCTTGGCGAGACCGAAATCGAGGACCTTGACGACACCGTCTTCCGTAAGCTTGATGTTCGCCGGTTTGAGATCGCGGTGGACGATGCCGGCCTCGTGTGCCGCCTCCAGTGCCTCGGCGATCTGCCGGGCGATCAGGATCGTCTCGTCCAACGGAATGGCGCCGCGCGCTATCCGCTCGGACAGGTCCTCGCCTTCGACGAGTTCCATCACCAGAAATGTCTCGCGGCCCGGGACGTCGGATGTAGGGCTTGAACCAGCGTTCGGCGGGGAGTCTGAATCCGCGGCTTGCACGCGGGACGCGTGCGCCACAATCGCTTCCGGAGAGGCCTGGCTGTCTTGTGGGGAAGCCGTCCCGGCTGCCGTCTGGGTGGTGATGCTCTCGAGTCCATACAACGTCGCGATATTCGGGTGGTTGAGGCTCGCAAGAACCTTCGCCTCGCGCTGGAAACGCTCGAGCCGTTGCGGATCGGCGGCGAACTCTTCGGGCAGGACCTTGAGCGCGACTTCCCGGCCGAGTTTTTCGTCGGTCGCCCGCCACACCTCCCCCATCCCGCCGGCGCCGAGGGCGGCAGTGATTCGGTAGTGGGCCAGGGTTGTGCCTGGGCCGAGACTCATCAGGCCAGATACCTTTTCAGAAAGTCGACCGTCCGGCCCCACGCGAGGTCGGCGGCGGCCTTGTCGTACCGGGCGGCGTTGGTGTCGTTGTTGAAGGCGTGGTTGGCGCCCTCGTAGATAAAGATCTCGTAGGTCTTGTTGTTGGCCTCAAGCGCCGCCACGTAGTCGTCGATCCCGGCGTTGATGCGTTTGTCGAGACCGGCGTACTGGAGACACAGAGGCGCGGAGATCTCTGGCACTCCCTTGGCCGGTAGCTGACGCCCATAGTAGGGAACTCCAGCCGCGAGCCCGGTGCCCGCTGCCGCCACTTCATTGACCATGCCGCCACCCCAGCAGAAGCCGATCGCGCCCACCTTGCCGGTGGAAGCGGTATGAGCGGCGAGGAACGGCACCGCCGCCGCCATCCTCGCAACCGTCGCTTCGGCGTCAAGTTCGTAGATCATTTCCCTTGCTTTGTCCTCGCCTGCGGGTGTCCCACCTACGGGCGATAGGGCATCCGGCGCAAAGGCGAGAAAGCCCTCGATCGCCATCCGCCGCGCGACGTCCTGGATGTGCGGGTTGAGACCGCGGTTTTCGTGGATGACAATGACGGCCGGCGGTTTCCCGTCGCCCTTCGGCCGGGCGAGATAGCCCGACATGGTCACCCCGTCGACGTCGTAGGTCGCCGTCTCGGTGACCAACCGGGGGTCATCCTCGGGCACGATCGCGGCCTCGGCGTAGTTGTTCTGGAGGATCGGCACCAGCGCCGCCGCAGCGGCCGCACCACCAGCTGCCTTGGCCAATCGTTCCATGAAATCACGCCGACTGGTGGTGCCGTGAGTGAAATTATCGTAGAGCTCGATCCACTCCTGTTTCAGCTTCCGGTCGTTCATTCCTTCTCCTCGAGTTCCGCCGTCCAGCCCACAACAAGGTCGACAACCAGCGACTGCTCCTCCAGGATGTTGACGGCGGCCAGCACTCTCTCGCCATCCGGTGCGATCGAGAATGTCATCCCGGTAATGAGCGGGATCCTGAGCCCCACCACATCCTCAGTCAAACCGACGGTGAAGGTGTCGCTACGACCGTCGACCGCCACCCGCCTGAGCAGGCCGGTCTCTTCCTGGTAGAAGATCTCGCGGCCGTCGGATCGCCACTGCATCCAGCCCCCGGAATCGGTCGAAAGCTGGACGCGTCGACCCGGGCCAGGGAAAGGCGTCACATAGACCTCGCCGCGTCCCGATTCTTGCGACCAATAGGCGAGCCAGCGGCCATCGGGTGAGAACATTCCTACACCGTCCTCGCCTTCGGTCTGATAGAAAAGCTCCGCGCTCGGCCCACCCTCGAGATCGAGGATCCACTGGTCAGCACCAGTTTTTGGGCCCGGCTGATCAAAGGCAACGTAGCGCCCATCCGGCGACCAACTCGTGGGAAAGAGATCGACATCGGTCGCGTACACCAGTTCGACATCGCCGGAGCCCTCGACGGATTTCCGATAGATGGCCCGTGTGCCGTCTCTGCCCGAGGCGAACAGCAGAGTCTGACCGTCCGGCGACCACACCGGGTACGCATCGCTCGCCTTGTCGAAGGTGAAGCGCGTGCGCAGTCCCCGCTCCACATCGACCAGCCAGATGTCGTCGGTACCAAGCGCGGAGTCGAAGATAACCACGGCCGCCGTCCTGCCGTCCGGTGACAGCGTCACGTGGTCGTACAACCCCTCGTCGCCGACGATTTCCATCGGGCGTCCATTACGGTCGAAGAACTGGAGTTGGCTCGACATCTCCTGGTTGCCGGTCTGACAGACGAGCACGCCGTTATCCGACGCCGAAAAGGCACCGGCGCCGGTATTTGATGGAATGATGACGTTTTCAACGAGCGGAAAGGCGTCGCCGCGAAACTCGATGGTATTAGGATCAAATGGTTGAGCCATCAAGATGTTGTCGCGCACGAACAACAGGTGGCCGGCGGCGAATCCGGCCGACGACAGCGACTGGACGAGATCGCGACCGCTGCCACCCTCATCGATTCCGATCACTCGCACCCGACCCTCGCTGTTTCCGGCCGAGTTGCGGGCGTAGAACACGACGTGGCGACCATCGGGTAGAAATCGCGGTTGGCGGTGGGAGTTGTCGCCCCGCTCCAAATCGAGCTCGGTGATCGGTGTCGCCTCCCCACCAACCGCAGCGACCCGGTAAAGATTCGAACCCGCGTCGGGCGCGAATACGATCACGCCGTCTTTGTTCCAGGTACCGCCCTTGCCGTCCACGGCATCGCAGATCGTCTGGACGGGTCCGCCGGTTGCGGGGATTTTGCGCAGTTTACCGTTGGCTACAAAACCGATCCACCGGCTGTCCGGCGACCAAAAGGGATAGTGGCCGCCCTCGGTGCCATCGAGGGCGTGGGCTTCGCCCTCATCGATCCCCCGCAGGTAGAGCATGAAGCTTCCCGTCGCATCCCGTGCACTGAACACCACAAAGCTGCCGTCCGGTGACACCGTCGCCGGGCCCGGGTTGAATGGCTCGAGGTGAAAGACCGTGCCATACGGCGCCGGGATGGCGGCGCGCACGACACGGGTCTCTTCAGATCCTCCGATGACAAGCAGGGACCCGAGAACCGCCGCCACCACGGCGGCCACCGCCGCAACAATCCACCCGAGACGGGACCGGTTCCGGGGTTGTGCGGATTCGACCACCACACCCACGTCCGCGTCCTCCCCGTCCTCGAGGGCGATCCGCGCATCGCCGATGGCCTGCAGCCGCTGTTTGGGCTTTTTCCGCAGACAGCGGCCGATGAGCTTTCTGATGTGGCGGGGTGTCTCAGACGGAAGCTCGTCGAGTTCGACCTCATCCTTGAGGACCGAGGCGAGCACATGCGAGACCGTTTCACCCTCGAAGAGCTTGTGGCCGGTCAACATCTCCCACAAAACGACACCAAAGGCCCAGATGTCGGCACGGCCGTCGGCGGAGATTCCGGAAGCCTGCTCTGGGGACATATAGGCGGCGGTGCCGAGAATCACCCCCGCCGCCGTTGCGTGCTGGGTAAGAGTCGGCGACAGCGAGAGCGCCGAATCGCTGCCGTCAGTCTCCCACGCCTTGGCCAAGCCGAAGTCCAACACCTTGACCGTCCCGTCGGGGCGGAGCTTGATGTTGGCGGGTTTGAGATCGCGGTGGACGATGCCCGACTCGTGCGCGGCCTCCAGCGCCTCGGCGATCTGGAGAGCGATGGCTGTGGCCTCTTCGATCGGCACCGGGCCTCGTTTGATACGCTCGGAGAGGTCCTCGCCTTCAACGAGTTCCATTGCGAGAAAGATTGTAGGGCTTGGGGCTTGGGGCCCGGGGCTTGAACCGGCGTTCGGCAGAGATTCAGAATCCGCGGCTTGCACGCGGGACGCGTGCGCCACAAACGATTCCGAAGATGCCTGGCTGTCTTGTGGGGCAGCCGTCCCGGCTGCCGTCTGGGTCGTGGCGCTCTCGAGGCCGTACAACGTCGCGATGTTCGGGTGGTTGAGGCTCGCCAGGACCTTGGCCTCGCGCTCGAAGCGCGCCATCCTTTCGGGGTCCTGCGCGAACTCCTCCGGCAGCACCTTGAGCGCGACCTCGCGACCGAGCTTTTCATCCTCGGCGCGCCACACCTCGCCCATTCCACCCGCGCCGAGGGCGGCGGTCACCCGGTAGTGCGCGAGCATCGAACCAATCATCGGCCAACCCCTGCCTCGAGCCAGTTCACGACGACCGAGATCGGCGGGGGCTTCTCATTCGACGTTGTCTCCATCACAAGCAACCTCTCGCCATCCGGCGCGATGTCCCAGAAGTGCGATCCGCCGGGCTGCACCAGGGTGTTGAAAAGCGGCACAGTGTCGGCGATCAGCAAACCCCCATCACGCGCCTCGACCCGGACTCCGGTCAGCGATCCGTCAGCAGCGTGGTAGATGATCTCGGACCCATCCGGCGTCCACCGCGGTGCCTGCCCCCCGCCGTTCGAGACCTGCCACTTCCTCCCGCGCACCGGGAAGGCCGTGACATAGATCTCCGGGGCGCCGGATTCATCCGATTGATACACCAGCCACCGCCCATCGGGGGACACCATCCCCACGCTCGCGTTGTGGTCGGTCGCGTAAAACGGAGCGGGCTCACCATCACCGGTCAACGGCAGGGTCCAGATGTCGTATCCTGAGGTTTCGCCACCCCTGAAAAAGACCAGAATCTCGCCGTCCGGCGTCACCGAGCTCGGATACATTTCCAGGTTCGATTCATACAAGACCTCGCCCTGCCCGGAGCCGCCGATCTCCTTCTTCACCAGGGCGTACCCCTTGGAGTTCTGGGTCGAGTAGATCACGGCAGAACCATCCGGGGTGGGCGTCAATCCGAACTCATAGCCCGGTTCGAAGGTGAACCTGGTTAAGACATCCCGGCGCAGATCGACGACCCAGATGTCGCCGTTGCCGGCCGACGGATCCTCCATCGCCACGACAGCCAGTTCACTGCCGGGCACCAGGTGGATCTCGTCGTAGAGCCCCCCCTCACCGACAGTTTCGATCAGAGTCCCCTCTCGGTCCCTCCACACCAGCTGGTAGTCGCCTTCGTCGCCCGCCCCAGCCTGGTATGCGAGAACGCCGTTTTGTGAAGCCGAAAAAACCCCGACCACGGTGCCCGGTGGGAGGAGTGCCACCACCTCGGCCACCGGATACGCGTCACCTGAAAACTCGAGCTTCGCGGCGTCGAACGGTCGCGCCATCAGTGTCCTCTCACGAACGAAAAGCAGGTGGCCGGACGCGTACTCGACAGCGGTCGGCGCCCTCATGAGCTGCCGGTTCACCGAACCATCCAGCGACCCGATCATGATTGCCTGCCCTTCGGCTGAACCCGACGCGGTGCGCGCAACGTAGAGAAATGCATTGCCGTCAGGCAGAAACCGCGGGTGGCGGTGGGAGTTGTCGCCGCGTTCGGTGTCGAACTCGGTGATGGGCGTCGACTCCCCTCCGGCCTCGGAAACCCTGTGCAATAGCGTGTTGTAGTTTGGAGCAAAGACGATCACGCCCTCACTGCTCCAACTGCCGCCTTTGCCTTCGCCCGCATCGCACAGGGCGAGCGGCGGCCCTCCGACCGCCTCAACCACCCGGAGCTTGCCAATGGCGAAGTAGCCGATGCGCCGCGAGTCGGGCGACCAGAAGGGGTACTGGGCATTGTCGGTCCCCGACAGCGGCCGCGCAGCGCCTTCATCCAGTGAACGAACCCAGAGCTGGATGATGCCGTCCTCATTTCTGGCGGAGTAGGCCAGCATCGTTCCATCCGGCGACACGACCACCGGCCCCGGGTTGTCGGATGCCAGGTGAAAACGACCATCCGGTGGCGGCGGGACATCGAACCGGATGACCTGCTGTTCAGGGGTTGAGCGGCCCATGATCAGCACGCCGAGCACCAGTGCCGCCGCGGCCGCCAGCCCGGCAGCAAGCCAGGGCAACCGGCGCCGCCACGGCCTGACATCAACCGGTTCTCCCACCACCCCGACGGAGGCCTTCTCCTCTTCCGGGTCTGCCAGCGCGATGCGCGCCTCGCCGATATCGCGCAATCTCCGTTTGGCATCCTTGTCGAGTGAACGGCGGATCAGCCGTCTGAGATATGGCGGCGTCTCGGCCGGCAGCGCCTCGAGATCGGGCGCCTCCTTGAGCACCGACGCCAATACATCGGACACCGTGTGTCCTTCGAAGAGCTTGCGCCCGGTGAGCATCTCCCACAGCACGACACCAAAGGACCAGATATCGGCGCGCCGATCGACCGGCATGCCGCGGGCCTGCTCGGGCGACATGTAGGCTGCGGTCCCCAGGATCAGTCCGGCCGCTGTGGCGTGCTGCGTGATCGTGGGCGACAGCGACAGACCGGAATCGGCGCCGTCGGTTTCCCACGCCTTGGCGAGCCCAAAGTCCAGCACTTTGACCGTGCCATCCGGGCGGAGCTTGATGTTGGCGGGTTTGAGATCACGGTGGACGATG
>JASJGQ010000263.1:0-4975 GCA_033791425.1 Acidobacteriota bacterium | reverse complement strand
ACCGGCAGCTGATCGTCTAATGCAAGATCCTCCGGGCAATACTTGTTGGGCAGTAACACCTCACCGAGCTCACCGGCATCGAGAATGGCGCCCGGCGAGACCCGCTTGATGACTCTCAAGGTGTAGGTGTGGCCGATACGTGCCATTCTTCGCTCCTTCCGGGTCGAGGCGGGGTGACGACTCAGGGATTTCCGGATTGGTGCCACCCTTAGCAAACACAGCATAGTTCGGCGACGGGAACCCAACAACGCAGAGAATGCTAAGGGTGGCACCCGCCATGATAATCCGAGGCAACAATGGTGCATTCTGAACGTGGCACCCATCCACCCTCAAACGAGATTGGCACCCAGATTGGAACGTGGACTATCGAGCGGAAATCTGCTCGAGGCGGTCCAGCAATTGGTTTTTATCGGCAGCGTTGGCGACACCAATGATGCCGCTATCGGAGCGGATCACACCGACGAGGCCGCTGTATGGAACCTCGCGAAACAGGACGGGGTCTCCGCCAAGTTCAATCTCCTTCCAGCGAGAGACGAGCTTCTGCCAGACGATGTCCTCGGTGACCTCGTCGGTCGTCAGCACCACGAACACCTGGTACTCGGAACCGGCATCATCGGTGTAGGTGGCGTGCACGCACTCGTCGAGTTCGGCCAGCCCGTAGAGCGACTCTCTGGAGTACTGGCTCGAGCCCGCCACCATGCCGTCGGTCGGTAGGGCCGCGAATTCCGGCGGCAGAGTGGCCTCACCTGGGAGCCCGTTGGCGATCGCCGCCACCAGCGATTCTCCGGTGGCCTGGTCGATGTCCCCCTCGTAGGCTTCCGCCTTGACGTAATACCGATCCTTGAGCAATAGACACTGATAGGGCGGTGACACGACCGCCTCGGTTCCCAGGGGCAGGGGTGCTGCATCCGGCGAGGCCTCGAGGCGGTAGATCCCGAAAGCGTTGAGGGGCCGGCCCATGTCATAGACGGCGATCGACACCGTCACATCTCCGGCACTGAATTTCTGGACCGTGACGGTCTCAAAGCCGTAGCTCAGAAAAATGTCGGCCCCACCGTTGATCAGCTCCCACAGACCCGCGGAATCATATGTTGCCGGCTCGTCGAGGGGAGACCAGCCTGCAATCGTCAGAAAGCCTTGAGGTGTGGCCTGGCAGCTCAGCACTGCGAGGAGTACCCCAACCCGAAAAACTCGGTTGATCATCTTTGCTCCATCGTTTGTCGAAGGGTGTGGCCGGGAGATCATGAAAGACCGTTTCCACCTGAATCCGTTACGCCAACGTCAGCAGGCCGTGAGCGGCCAGAAGATTGGCCTTGATGTTGACTCCGAACGGGCATGCACCGGCGCACGGTGCGCTGCACGACTCGCAGGGCAGTTCATCGCCAAGACCGAGACGGTAATACTTGCTCATAGCGTGTTTCTCGCGAGCCTGCTCGGTGAAGTAGTAGGCGTATCGCATCACGGTGCTTACCGGAATCGCCTTCGGGCACGCACCAAAGCAATCGCTACAGGCGTGCCGGCAGTACAGTCTCGATGCGGCCACGCGGTAACTATCGAGCGCGGCCAGTTGCGCTCGAGTCATCGTCGTTCCCGAGAGAGGCACATACCGGTCGATGGCATCGAAATCCTGGAGGGTGATACAGACTGACTGCATGTCGGGATTGGACAACACCCACTTCACAGCAGCCGTGGCCAGGCCATCCCGGTCGTTGAGGCCGTGCGCCTCCATGAACGGTTTGGCGTTGGCGTAGGCTGTCTCGGATTCGGCGATGTAGTCCTGGATCTCCCGGGTCACATCGTCTCGCTTTTTGCCCTTCTCGACCTGCCGTTTGATGTACTTGGCATAGTCCTCCGAGGGGTTTTCGGGGTCGAAGGGATCCATTTTCATGGTGCCCGGTGCGGTCTTCATGGCGGTGGTGCCGACGTTGTTTTTCTTGCACGCGGCCAACACCTTGTCACCCTTGTCACGATTCATGAAATTGTAGGCTATCAACATCAGGTCGAAGCGTCCGTCCTCGGCGGCTGCGACCAGAACCTCTTCCATGTTTTCTTTGTCGTCGCCCCAGAATGACCCGTGGTTCGACACCCCGGTGAACCGAAGCCGGCCATCCGCCTTGAGCCGCTTCGACGCCGCATGGAAGGCCTCATTACCGAGGGCGCTGACATTCATGGCTTGGTGGATGAACAGCGAGTCGATGTAGTCGGTGCGTAGCCTCTCCTGGCATTTACCGAACCGATCCAGGAAGGTCTGCTGTGTGTCTCCGTCCTTCAATACCATTTTGGTGGTAATGAAGACCTTCTTACGATCCATGTGCTGCAGCGCCTCGCCAATCTTCCGCTCGCTGTCCCCGTTGCCATAGCTCTCTCCGGTGTCGAAGTAGTTGATGCCGTGGTCGTAGGCGTAGCGGTAGACGTTCGCATCCTTGCCGGCGCCACCGATGGAGATGTCCGACACCTCGAATCCGGTGCGGCCAAGGGTCCGATGTTTTTTGATCTTCGGTTTTTCCTGTTCCTCTTCCGCCCCGGCGATACGGGGAAGTCCGGTGGCCGCGGCAGCGGCTCCCCCAGCGAACAGAAACTGGCGACGAGACACCGACGGCCTGAGTGCATTCTTCCGGCTCATGCGCTGCCCTCCTAGTTTTGCTCAAAGTCTATCACCGAAAAGCGACGATCTCGGGTAGCTGCCACGTTCCGCGATCTTGCATTTTGGTAGCCCGGAAGACCGGCGGTCAGGTTCTGCGTTCGAGATGATTCAGCGGGAAGATCGAGAGTACAGCGGTTCGAGATCAGTATCTTCCGGCACGTCGATGCCAAAGCTCTCGCGGAGCAGGGCCGGGAGCGCATGGTCATCGATCGTGCGGCTGGTTTCGACTCCGCCTCGACGCAAAGTCAGGGTGCGGTCGCGAAGGATGCGGCGTTCGTCCTTCAACGAAAGCTGCGCCGTCAGGGTGGTGACGAATTGGGACTTGGGGTAGGTCGAGGTGTAGTGATTTGCCATCTCGAAGTCGATCGGGAGGGCTTCGTCGAGGGTGAAGGCATAGAGGTCGCGCCAGCCATCACTGCCGCGAAGTTGCAGCACTCTGGAGTTTTCTTCTTGAATGACGCGGTAGGTGTCGGTGCCCTGTTCGGAGACCCCGCCGTCGAGGTCGACGGGCCACAATGGACCGTCGCCACCAAACCCGACGTCGGCGAGGACCGCCATGTCAGGAAAATCAACCCGCAGCACCATGTGGGTCCGGGGGCGGGTGTGGGTCGCACAGGGGCGCCGGACACGGGCCTCGAGGGTGGTGACCTGGAAACCCAGGTGGCGCAGCACGGTGGCAAAGAGGGTGTTCTGCTCGAAGCAATAGCCACCCCGTCGCTGGTTGACGAGCTTGGTCTGGAGGCTCTCGATGTCGAGTCGGATCGGCCGGCCGAGCAGCACGTCGAGGTTTTCGAAGGGTATGGCTGCGAGGTGGGCGGTGTGGAGCGCAGTCAGCGTCTCGAACGAGCCATCGCGCTTTCCTTCATACCCGATTCGTTCCAGATAGGTGTCCAGGTTCAACGTGTCCGATGCGTTCATGGGGGCCCTCGCTTTGTGAAGGGTGATCGGTCACCGATCGTACCGGTCGACGCTCCACTGTTCGGCGCGTGCCTTGTCCGCCCAATCCTGCATGGCCGGCAGCGCCCACACCGCCTCCATGTAGTCGCCGGCGGCACCGGAGAGCTCGACGCCGTAGGTCCGGAAACGACTGACGATGGGAGCGAAGAATGCATCAGCGATGCTGAAGCGGCCAAACAGGAGGTCGCCGTCGGCGCCGAATCGAGTGCGGCAGTCGTTCCAGATCTCGGTCATGCGGGCGACGTCCTCATCGACGCCCTTCCCGCGGCCCTGGCCGGGGTAGGCGGCGCGCAGGTTCATCGGCATGTGTTTTCTCAAGGGCACGAAGCCCGAGTGCATCTCGGCCGTTACCGAACGGGCGGCGGCCCTTGCGACCGGGTCGTCCGGCCACAGTGCTGCCGCTGGGTAGTTCTCGGCGAGGTGCTCGCAGATCGCGAGCGAGTCCCAGAGCACGATCTCTCCGTCCCGAAAGGAGGGAACCCGCCCCGTGGGTGACCAGCGCCGGATCGCGGCCTCGGTCTCCGGTGTGCCGAGGGGCACCACGATCTCGTCGAACTCCACACCGGTGGCTTCGAGGGCGAGCCAGGCACGGAGCGACCACGAGGAGTAGTTGCGGTTGGCGATGATCAGGGTGGGTCGATCCATGGTGCCTCCAGATGGAGTGAAGTGTATCGGAACCTCACGGTCGGGAGACCGTAGTACGCTGTGGACAACGATGAAGATGACTGAGTGGTTTCGCAGGGCAGAGCGTTTTGTGCGCTCCCAGGCCAGCGGGTTTGACGGCGGAGAGTTCCAGCGGCTCTTCGACCGCGACGCCGCGCGAGCGTACGACGTTGTCACCCGCGAACACTCCAGTGACGAGGAGCCCCGGCGTGGTTTGGGACGCTTCTTCTATCGGGCGCGAATCCTCTTTCTGGGTCTGTCCTACCGGCTGTCGCCGCCGCGCCGGCTGCTGTTCGCACTCTGCATGGTGCTTGCGGTGTGGGGGCTGATCGACCTCGACATCGACCAGCTCCCGAGCCTGCAGGTCGGTCTTATGCCTCTGCTCAGCATTGCGGGTCTGGTGTTCCTGCTCGTGCTCGAGCTCGCCGACCGGGTTGTGGTGCGGGACGAGCTCGAGGTGGCCCGAGAACTCCAGCGGGAACTCCTCCCGGTTGATCCCCCCGAAATCGAGGGCTACTCCTTCGCCTTCTCCTACCGCACCGCCAACACCATTGGCGGCGACTACTACGACTTCTTCCCCCTCGAAGATGGACGGTGGGCCGTGCTCGCGGGCGACGCCAGCGGCCACGGCATCGCGGCCGGGCTGGTGATGGCCATCGCCGGGTCAGCGCTGAAACTGGGTTTTGATCGAGATCCGGATCCGGTTGCGGT
>JASJGQ010000262.1:0-12559 GCA_033791425.1 Acidobacteriota bacterium | reverse complement strand
TACAGTTCGCTCGGTCGAAATGACAGGTAGTGGGTATTTGCATAGCCTGCGCATGCGGCGGAGGTGCCATCTTTTGCATTGTTTGACGCCTCGATCTTGAGCCGACCCGTGGCGCGTCTCAGGCAAACAATGCTAAAGGTGACTCCTCTCGGGAAACGCGTTCTAAAGGGCGGGTTTACTCGAACCCTTGACAACTGGAATTCCCATCGGCTAGCCTTCGTTAGTGCCTTGTATGAGCGCGTGCCGCCACCATCATCACGTCGATATCCCCGTTGGGGCCAGGTGATGGTGTAGGCGAAACTCACGACCGACACCACAACGCCGGCCCCGCCGGCGTTTTTCTTTTGCAGAAAACCGTCGGCTGATCGGCACAGGAGGAATTATGACTCGAACACTCGACGAACCGACCTTACGACTGGCTGTCCCCAAGGGCCGGATGTACGACGGCGTGACCCGGCTGCTTGCGGACTCCGGCATCCATCTCACGCAGACGGTACGCAGCTACCGTCCCCACATCAGCCTCGCCGGCTGCGAAGTCAAAATCCTCAAACCGCAGTCGATCGTCGAGATGCTCCACGCCGGTTCGCGGGACGTCGGCTTTGCCGGCGCCGACTGGGTGGCCGAACTCGACGGCACGTTGGTGGAACTCGCCGACACCGGTCTCGACCCGGTTCGGGTCGTGGCTGCGGCGCCCGCCGAGCTGGTACCTAACGGCTGTCTGCCGGAAAGCCCTTTGGTTGTAGCGTCGGAGTACCAAAACCTCACCCGTCGCTGGATCGCCGCGAAGTGCCCGCAGGCGACCTTCGTACGCTCCTATGGCGCCACCGAGGTCTTTCCTCCCGAAGATGCCGATCTCATCGTCGACAACACCGCCACCGGCTCCACGCTCGAGGCCAACAACCTTCGCATCGTCGACGAACTCATGACCTCGTCAACGCGGTTCTACGCCAACCCCAGGGCGCTCGAAAACCCCGACCGAAGGGCCATCATCGAGAACATTGTCCTTCTGGTGCAGTCGGTGCTCGAGGCCAGGCGGCGGGTCATGGTGGAGGTCAACGTCGCCCCCGACCGCCTCGAGGCCCTGCTCGCCGTGCTGCCGTGCATGCGGCAACCAACTGTTTCCCAACTCGCCGGCGGCGATGGTTTCGCGGTCAAAGCTGCGGTCCCTCGAAAGGACCTGCCGGAGGTGATTCCACAGCTCAAGGCGGCGGGCGGTGAAGACGTGGTGGTCACGCGAATCGCTCAGATCGTGCCGTGACAGGGATGGAGTCTCAATGAACGAGAAACCTCTCCTCGTGGATCCAGTCCCGGTGCTCGCCGAGCTCACCACCTATTCGACCGGGCGGCCGGGCGGCGGCATCGATCTGGTGCTCGATTTCAACGAACGGCTGGCACCACCGGACGCTCTTACCGGCATCCCTGGCCTGGACGTGTGGCACATCAACCGCTACCCCGAGCTGGGCGCGCTCGAGCCTCTGATCGCCGAGCGTCTCGGCATTCCGGCAGCATCAGTCCTGGTTACCGGTGGCGCCGACGACGCCCTCGAACGCTGCGTGCGTTCGGTGTGCGGCCCCGACCGCACGGCAATCATGACCACACCGAGTTACGGGATGATCCGCCGATTCATCAAAATCACCGGCGCCGATCTGGTCGAGTTGCCGTGGTGGCGAGATGACTTTCCGGTCGACGCGGTCCTCGAGCGGGCCGGCAACACCACCACCCTGGTCTGCGTCGTCAGCCCCAACAATCCCACCGGGTCGGTGGCCTCGCGTGACGTGTTCCGCCGCCTCCTGGAGAGCCTGCCAAAAGCCCTCGTTCTCCTCGACCAGGCCTACGTCGACTTCACCGACCCCGAGTACGACCTCTCGCCCGTGGCCCTCGAGTACCCCAATGCCATCGTGGTGCGCACCCTCTCCAAGGCGTGGGGGGCCGCCGGTTTGCGGGTCGGCTACGCCTTTGGCGATCCAAGAGTCGTGGACTGGCTGCGCCGCATCGGTCTCCCATTCCCGGTGTCGGCGCCATCACAGGCCCTCGCGGCATCGATGCTCTCGGACGCCGATGGCCCCGGGACGCGCCGCATCGCAGCCATTCGGAAGCAACGGGAAGACCTCTCGGTCCTGCTGGCGGAGCTCGGCGCCGAGGTCCTGCCGTCGCAGGGTAGTTTTGTCTTTGCAGGCTTTGCCGATGCCGGGAGGGTCTGGAGCTCGCTCCACGCCCTCGGTATAGCCATCCGCGCCTTTCACGGCCGACCCGACGTCGAGGGCTGGCTGAGGATCACCTTGCCTGGCGACGAGAAGACATTCGACCGCCTCACACACGCCCTGCGCACGGTGCTTGCCCCCGAGGCACTGCTTCTCGACATGGACGGGGTGCTCGCCGATGTCTCCGGCTCCTACCGCGAGGCCACCCTCCAAACCGCCGCCACTTTTGGGGTCACGATCAGCATCGAGGACATCGAGGCGGCCACAGCCGAAGGCAACGCCAATGACTGTTGGCAGCTCACCCGGCGTCTGATGGCTGCACGGGGCGTGGATCGCCCGCTCGCAGACGTCACGACGCGATTCGAGGAGATCTACCAGGGCACCGAGGCCAAACCCGGTCTGCGGCGCACCGAGCGCCTCCTCCTCGAGCCCGGCGAGCTGCAGCGACTCGCCGGCCGCAGGCCCCTGGCGGTGGTGACAGGCCGGCCCCGCACAGATGCCCGCCGATTCCTGGTGGAGCACGGCATTGCTGAGTTCTTCCAGACCGTCGTCACCATGGAGGACGGACCGCTCAAACCCGACCCGGCGCCGGTCCGGCTCGCCCTCGAGCGGCTCGGCGCTGCCACCGCCTGGATGGTAGGCGACACCCCCGACGATCTGCGCGCCGCGCGCGGAGCAGGCGTGCTTCCGATTGGGGTGGTGGCGCCCGGCGACGACCCCGACCCGACCACTGCATCACTGCAGCGGGCGGGTGCAGCCGCCGTGCTCAGAGACATCAAGGAGATCCTGGAGGTCCTGCCGTGAATCCGACAAGCCGCACCACTACGAGAGAACGATCTACCAAAGAAACCACGATCACGTGCCGTCTGAACCTCGACGGCACCGGCAAGATCGCCGTCGCCACCGGGATCGGCTTTCTCGACCACATGCTGACGGCCCTCGCCTTCCACGCCGGTTGGGACCTGGATCTTCAGTGTTCCGGCGATCTCGAGGTGGACGACCACCACACTGCAGAAGACTGTGCCCTGACCCTCGGCGAGGCCCTCGACACGGCCCTCGGCGACCGCGCCGGGATCCAACGTTTTGGGTCGGCCTACGCCCCGCTCGACGAGGCCCTGGCACGCACCGTGGTCGATCTTTCCGGCCGCCCGTGGCCGCAGGTGGAACTCGGGCTCCAGCGCGAGATGCTGGGAGGGCTCGCCTGCGAAAACGTTGACCACTTCCTTCGGTCTCTCGCGATCGCGGCCCGCTGTGCCCTCCACGTCGACGTTCTGCGCGGCGACAACGACCACCACCGCGCCGAGGCCGCCTTCAAAGCCACCGCCTTTGCCTTGCGCCAGGCGACGGCTCTGACGGCCGGCGGTGTTCGCAGCACAAAGGGCACGTTGGGCGGTACACCGTGAACGAGGTTGTGGTGATCCGTACCGGCACCGCCAACACCGCGTCGGTGACGGCGGCCCTCGAGCGCGCGCGCCGCGCCGTTCGGCTGTCGAGTGACCCGGCCGACGCGGCGGGCGCCCGAGTCCTGGTGCTGCCAGGTGTCGGCACCTTTGGGCAAGTGGCTTTACGCCTCGACGAACTGCGGCTGCGTGAGGTCCTGACCGATCGGATCAACGCCGGCAGACCGACCCTCGCCATCTGTCTCGGGCTGCAGCTGCTGGCCGAAGCGAGCGATGAGAACCCCGGTGCCTGCGGGCTCGGCCTGGTGCCGGCGACCGCCACCGCCTTTGGCAAGGATCTCCGGGTACCGCACCTCGGGTGGAATCGCGTCGTGCCGGGCGACGGCTGTTCGCTGCTCTCGGACGGCGATGCTTACTTTGCCAACTCCTACAAAATCGACGACGTCCCCGACGACTGGGCCGGGGCGCTGACCGATCACGGCGGAGAATTTGTGGCCGCCCTCGAGCGCGGGCCGGTGCTCGCCTGTCAGTTCCACCCGGAGCTTTCCGGGTCCTGGGGCCAGGCGTTGATCGAACGCTGGCTTTCTGCTGCGGAGGCGAACTGATGCTGCTACCGCGAGTCATCCCGTGTCTCGATGTTGATGGCGGACGGGTGGTCAAGGGCATTCGTTTCCAGGGTCTGCGCGATGCCGGCGACCCGGTCGAGCGCGCCGAGGCCTACGCCCTCCAGGGCGCCGACGAACTGGTCCTGCTCGACGTCTCGGCGACCCCCGAGGACCGCGGCAACGCCCTCGAGGTGGTGCGGGCGGTGCGCCGGGTCCTGCCTCTACCCTTGACCGTCGGGGGCGGAGTGCGGAGAGCCGTGGACGCCGAAATCCTGCTCGAGGCCGGCGCCGACAAGGTCGCGGTCAACACAGCCGCGGTGACCCGCCCCGAGCTGCTCAATGAACTCGCCGGCACCTTCGGCTGCCAGTGCACGATCCTCGCCCTCGATGCGGCCCGCAACGGCTCCGGGTGGGAAACTGTCATCCGCTCGGGCCGCGAACGCACCGGCCTCGATGCGGTTGAGTGGGCGCGTTCTGCAGTCGACCGCGGCGCCGGCGAGATCCTGCTCACATCGTGGGACCGCGACGGAACCGGCGATGGTTATGACCTTGAACTGATTGCTGCCGTCCGCGCGGCGGTGAGAGTCCCGATCATCGCTTCCGGCGGCGCGGCCGGACCGGCCCACATGGCCGAGGCCCTGGCGGTGGGCGCCGACGCAGTGCTCGCCGCCTCGATCCTGCACGACGGCCACACCACGGTTGGCGATCTCAAACGGGAGCTCTCGGCCCTCGGAGTGGAGGTGCGGCAATGATTGTCCCATCCATCGATCTCATGGAAGGCAACGCAGTGCAGCTGGTGGGCGGCCGCGACAAGGCGCTCGACGCTGGCGATCCACTGGCCGTTGCCAAGAAATTCGCCGTCGTCGGCGAGCTCGCCGTGATCGATCTCGATGCTGCTCTTGGACGCGGCTCCAACCGCAACATCATGCTCGAACTGGTGCGGCGCTTCCCGTGCCGCGTCGGCGGCGGGATCCGCACGGTGGAGCAGGCCCTGGAGTGGCTCGACGCCGGCGCACAAAAGGTCATCCTCGGTACCGCGGCCACCCCGGAGGTGCTTGCCGAACTGCCTCGAGATCGGGTCATCGCCGCCCTCGACGGCGTCGACGGCGAGGTCGTTGTGCGCGGTTGGACCGAACGTACAGGCGCGTCGGTCCTCGACCGCCTGGCTGAACTTCATGAACTGGTCGGCGGCTTTCTCGTCACCTTCGTCGAACGCGAAGGGCGGCTCGGAGGAATCGATCTCGACGCCGCCAAACGGGTCGTGGACGCCGCGGCTGGAACCAGGGTCACCATCGCCGGCGGTATCACAACCCCCGACGACGTCGCGGCCCTCGACCGGCTGGGCGCCGACGCCCAGGTTGGGATGGCCATCTACACCGGCCGCCTCGATCTCGCCGACGCATTTGCCGCTCCGTTGGTTTCGGATCGTCCCGACGATCTGTGGCCGACCGTCGTCTGTGACGAGCACGGGACCGCCCTCGGGCTGGTCTACTCGTCGGCCGACAGTCTGCGCGCAGCGGTGGCGGAACGCCGCGGCGTCTACTGGTCGCGGTCACGCTCCGAGCTGTGGCGCAAGGGCGAGACCTCGGGTGCGGTCCAGGAGCTGCTCCGCGTGGAGGCCGACTGCGACCGCGACGCCCTACGCTTTACCGTCCGGCAGCAGGGCGGCTTTTGCCACCTCGAAACCCGCAGCTGCTGGGGCGCCGACCGGGGTCTCGGAGAGCTGGAACGGCGGCTCATTCAACGCCTCGCCGACGCCGAATCCGAGTCCTATACGGCCCGTCTGGCCACCGATCCTGGCCTCCTGGCGGCCAAACTGAGGGAAGAAGCGCGGGAGCTGGCCGAGGCCGAAACCCACGACGAGGTGGTGTGGGAGGCGGCCGATGTCGTGTATTTCACGCTGGTGAAGCTGGCGGCCAACGGATTGCGACTCGAAGAGGTAACGAGAGAGCTGGCCCGCCGTGCGCTGGCCGCGCGCAGGCGCGACGGCTCGAGGACCTTCGATACCGGGGAGGTCGAAAAATGACCCTGCGGAGACTCCAACCCCATCAGGTCGAAGAGCTGAGGCGTGAGGCGGTGGACGACGCCACACTGGCGCGCGCTGCGGAGATCGTCCGCGAAGTGCGCGAGGGAGGCATCGGCACACTGCGAGGTTTCGCCGAGACCTTCGGTGAACGAACGGTTGAACAGCCATTGGTGATCGAACAGAGCGAACTACGGCGTGCCCTCGACGATTTGGCCTTCGAACAACGGGCCCTTCTCGAGCGGACGGCACGCCGGATCGACACCTTCGCCCTCGCTCAGAAGGCGGCGCTGAAGGACCTCGCGGTACCGGTTCCCGGCGGCGAGGCCGGACATAACATCACCCCTGTTGAACGCGCCGGTTGCTACGCCCCGGGCGGCCGCTATCCCCTACCGTCATCGGTCCTGATGACCGCGGTCACGGCCCGTGCCGCGGGGGTTGACGAAGTCTGGGTGGCCTCGCCCCGACCTGCCCCGATCACCCTCGCCGCCGCAGCCGTGGCCGGTGCTGATGGGCTGCTGGCGGTCGGAGGCGCCCACGCCATCGCCGCCCTGGCCTACGGTGTCGGAGGCCCGCCGCCCTGCGAAGTTGTCGTGGGTCCCGGCAACCGATGGGTCACCGCCGCCAAAAAGGTGGTGGCGGGCGACGTCGGGATCGACATGCTGGCCGGGCCCTCGGAGCTGGTGGTTCTGGCCGACCATACCGCCGACGCCGACGTGGTTGCCGCCGACCTCCTCGCCCAGGCCGAGCACGATCCCGACGCGCTGCCGGTGCTGGTGACCACCGACACCACCCTCGCGAGCGCCGTTGATCGGGCGCTCGAGCGACAGCTTATCGACCTGCCCACCCGCGAGATCGCCGCCGCAGCCCTCAACAACGGTTTCACGGTCATCGTCAGCGATCTCGATGAAGCTGCAGGGGTCTGCGACAGGCTCGCACCCGAGCACCTCCAGGTCCTGACGGAGGACGCCGAAGAGGTGGCCGGGCGCGTCACCCACTACGGCGGGCTCTTTATCGGCAGCATGAGCGCCGAGGTCTTCGGCGACTACGGCATCGGACCCAACCACACCCTGCCCACCGGCGGCGTCGCCCGCTTCAAGGGCGGCCTCAGCGTCTTCGATTTCCTCAGGGTTCGTACCTGGCTGCGAATGGACGGCGGTCCGGGCGCCGCGACTGCGGTGGCCGATGCGGCCGCCCTCGCCCGGCTCGAAGGCCTCGAGGCCCACGCACGAGCCGCCGAGCGGCGTCGCACGGTGCTACCCTCCGATTGATGGAGCAACCCACGGTCTGGCGGTTTGTCAAAGATGGCGCCCTTCCAGGTGCGCGCAACATGGCACGCGACATGGCGATCCTCGAAGCGGTCTCCACCGGACAGGCCTCTCCGACGCTGCGCCTCTACGGTTGGGACCCGCCGTGTCTGACCCTCGGCCGCCACCAGGGCCTTGATGCAGCGGACCTCGAGTTCTGCCGCCGCGAGGGCATCGACGTGGTGCGGCGGCCCACCGGCGGCCGGGCTTTGCTCCACCACCACGAGCTCACCTATTCGATCGTGGCGCCCCTCGGCGAGGGTCCGCTGCCGCGCGCCCTTCAGGACGCCTACCGGCTGATCTGCGGCGCTCTGGTGCAGGCGATGCGGTCGCTCGGCGTCGATGCCGAGCTCACCGGCGGCGAGGTCAACCTCGAACTGCCGGGCCCGCGGACCACCGTTCCTTGTTTCGAGGCACCCGCCGGCGGCGAGGTGGTGGTGCGAGGCCGTAAGCTGGTCGGCTCGGCCATGCGCGCCCACGCCGGGGCCATCCTCCAGCACGGCGCCATCGTCCTCGACTGGGATGGGCGACTCCAGGCGGGCTCCATGGGCCTCGCCGACGACAGCGCACTTCGGCCCCACATCACGACCCTCGCCGACGAGCTCGGCCGGGCGCCCGATCCAACCGAGGTAGGCGAAGCCGTTGTCGCCGGCTGTTCCGAGGCGCTCGAGGTCATTTTGGAAGCCGGAGCCCTCACGCCCGTGGAAAAGGCCCGGGCCAGGGCCCTGGCCGCGTCATTCCTAATTCCCTGCTGACTCACCAGCGTTTTCTCGGATCCGCGGCTTGATCAACGGCAGGAGGGCGAGGGCCGGCAGGGCGAGAGCCGTAGTGATGGCAAAGAACACCGCGTACCCGAGCTGTTCGACCCCGATCCCGGTAAAGGCGCCGGCAACGTCGCGGGTCAGGGCAAAGAGCGCCGATAGCATGGCGTACTGGGTGGCGGCGTGCTCCTTGTCGCAGAGGTTCATGAGAAAGGACAGAAAGGCCGCGGTGCCAAGACCCTGGGTGAAGCTCTCGATCATCGATGCGGCGTAAATGCTCTCGCGCGGTAACGCAACGGCTGCCACCACGACGTAGCCGAGATTTGACACCAGTTGGGCGAGACCGAGCCAGAGGAGCGATTTGAAGATCCCAATGCGGTCGACGATCCAGCCCCCGGCCAGCGCACCGAGGATGGTCAGAATGACGCCCAGGGTCACCGAGATGGCGCCGATTTCGGTCAGGGAATAGCCACGGTCGACCCAGAAGGGCTTGACCATCCGACCCAGCGTCGAATCACCGACCTTGAAGAGCAGGACAAAAAGCAGGACCGGCACCATCTGCCAACGAAAGATCCACCGCAGGACAGGCTTGATGGCGTGGCGCCGCGCCGAAGGGTCGAGAGCCACGCGCGGACTCATCCAGGCGACCACTGCAAGAGCAAAGAAGATCACGGCCAGGGCGACCCACAGCGCCTGCCAACCGGTGGCATCGGCAAGGATCAAAAAGCCGCCGCCACCCACGAACATGGCGACCCGTGCGGCGGAGACCCGGGTGCCGTTGATGCTGCCCAGGCTTTCGGGCGTCGATACATCCACCGCGTAGGCATCGATGGCGATGTCCTGGGTGGCCGAAGCGGTGGTGAAGAGCAGGAGCAGGCCCCACATCAGCCATGACGGGCTGGAAGCATCCTGGGGGACGATCGCCAGGGTGGTGGCGCCGAGCACGAAGAGACAAGCGGTGATCCATTGCTGACGACAACCGTAACGATCGACCAGCGGCGCCCACAGGAGTTTCCAGGTCCAGGGCAGGGAGAGCAGGCTCATGAGCCCGATCTCCCGCAGCGACACGCCGTGGACGCGGAAGAACACCGGCCACACATCGTAGGCGATGCCGAAGGGCAAGCCCTCCGCAAAATAGAGGACGGCAATCCAGAAGAGAACCTTGCGTTTCGTCACCGCGTCATCTTACAGATGCCACATCGACGCAACTAAATTATGAGTTTTGAATTTTTAATTGTGAATTATTCGTCACCCATCCCAATCGACAGGGAAGGGCGGATGAAAATTAAAAATTGAGAATTAAAAATTCTGCCCTGTCGAGGGCATCAGCCCTCGGCAGGGATCGTCCCGATATCGTTGCGGCGCAGGAAGATCGCCATGAAGATGCCGATCACGATGGTGATGGTGCCGATCCACACCAGCGAAATCAGCGGTTTGGTCGATACATCCAACACCAGGCTCGCAGAGCTCGGCGCCTCCGGCGCCAAAAGTGGATCGAAGATCTGGACCTGTACCGTGCCGCCCTCGGCATCGATGCGCCCAGGCGTCAAGGTGATACCGCCGCTCCCCGGGACCGTGGCCGAGGAAACCTGTGGTTCGCCGCCCATTCCGCCGCGGTAGGTCGGCATGACCTCGTAGCTCTCCCCGCCGTGCTCAACGGTAAAGACGACGCCGAAGTTGATCTTCCCCGCTTCCGGGTCGAAGTCCGACAGATCGAAGTCGTCAAAGGTGACGGCCAGTTCCTTGTAGGCCAGGGTCTCACCCTTGGTGAGCACCGCAGTACGGCCGATACCGCCACCGAGACCGAGAAGCTCGACGCGGACCACACCCTGATCGACGCTCATCCCGGTGGCGCGAATCCTGGCGCCCCCGACACCCGGAATCTCGACGGCAATCGGTTGGACGCCGTCGTCGGTCGATACCATGGAGGGCTCCAGAACAACAGGCTCCGAGCCAGGTCGTTGGATCTCGATCACCACGCCGACCGTCAGGGCACCCGGCACCGCGTTCTGCTTGGTCAGGTCAAAGCCCTGGAAGGTCAATGTCCAGTCGCGGAACGACACGGGCTCATCCTTGGTCAGCATCATACGGCCCGACACCGGTGCGTCCTTGCCCGGGGCGAACTCGACCGGCGCCAGATAAAGGTCCTTGGTGAGGAATGACTTGATGTCGGGATTGGCGATCATCTGGTTGGTCTTCTGATTGACCCACATCTTCGGTTTGAGCACGAAATTCTTACCGCGCGGAGAAGTCACCTCCACCACCATGGCGTCGCGCGACTGGGGAGTCGGCTTTTCGACACCGCGGAAGGTCATGGTGTAGCCCAGGACTTCTTTGGGTTCGCCCTCCGCGAGTCGAACCTTCTGCTCGCGGTCAAACCACCCGGTGGTGAGAAAGGCCAGCATCATGAGGCCGAGGCCGATATGGGCCACCGGCCCGCCGGCCAGCCGCCAACGACCGTTCCTTCCAAAGTCGATGGTTGCCCACACGTTGGTGACCACACAAAAGACCGCAGCCGCGACGTAGATGAACGCCGACACACCGCGCAGACCAGCGACCACTGCCAGCACCATCACGACGGCGGTGATCGCCGACGTCAGACCCAGAATCCGGGCCCAACCCTCGCGCGCACGACTCCAACCGAGAAGCGGCGAGCCGGCGAGAAACAGCGAAAACACCACCGCGAGCCAGAAGCCCATGCGGTTGTAGAAATCCGGGCCAACCTGGGCCGGTGCGCCCCAGATCCGCGAGATCAACGGCGCCGAGGTGCCGAAGAGCACGACCACTCCGATGAGAATTGTGAGCAGGATGCCGACGACAAAGAAGATCGTCCGCGACATGAAGGGCTCGTCGCCGACTTCGGCCGGGATTTCCGACCAACGGTAGACCAGAAACCCGACCGACACGACCAGGAAAAAGCCCATATTGAAGACCAGCAGACCTGTGATGCCGAGGTCGACAAAGGAGTGGACCGAGAAATCAGCCAGGACCCCGGAACGGGTCAGGAAGGTGGCGTAAACCACCAACAGGAAGGCCGAAATCGCCAACACCAGGTTGAGGCGCCGGAACCGTCCGCGACCGCGCTGCAGCAGCATGCCGTGGGTCAGGGCGAGGGTCGCCAGCCAGGGCACCAGGGAGGCGTTCTCGACCGGGTCCCAACCCCAATAGCCGCCCCAACCGAGGGTCTCGTAGGCCCAGTAGCCGCCAAGCATGATGGCGGTGCCCAGGGACGCGAGGGAGAGCAGTACCCAGGGCATGGAGACCTTGGTCCATTCGTCGTACTTTTTCATCCACAAAGCCGCGATGGCAAAGGCGAATGGGATGCCGAGCGAGGCGTAGCCGATAAACATGATCGGCGGGTGGATCACCATCCAATAGTTCTGCAAGAGCGGGTTCAGGCCCTGCCCATCCATTGGAATCAAGGCGGCTGTCAGACCCTCGTGGAAGCGGAAGGGGTCCTGCTTGACCAACAGCAGGATCAGGGAAAGCAAAGTCAGGTTGTAGACCACCATGACCCGCGGCTCATACGACCGTGCAAACCGCATCAGAGGCAACCCCAGGATCACACCCCAGAAGACCCACAACAAGAAGCTGCCCTCCTGACCGCCCCAGAAGGTGGAGATCAGATAGTGCAGCGGCAAGATATTGTCGGAATAGGCCCACACGTAGTGCAGACGGTAGTCGTGGGTGACCAGCAGGTACATGAGCAGCGCCGAGCCGGCGACAATCGCCGCCGTCATCACGACATAACTCTGCCGGGCCGGCGAGCGCCACTTTTCAGGGTCCTTGATCGACAGCCAGTAGGTGATGGTTGAAGCAATGCCGGCAAGAAACGCCAACCACATCAGGATAGTTCCTGGGATATACATGGACTCTCCTATTCGATCGCGAGAGAAAGAGACGGGACGTTCGAGGCGCCCCGGATCAGGTCTCGGAGCTGTAGCTCTTGACGTCGTCCTCGAGGCCCTGGTATTTCGAGGGACACTTCACCAGCAGCTGCTCGGCCTCGAAGACACCGCTTTCATAGCTGCCGATGGCGACGATCTGGATCGCCTCCTCGAAGTTGCCGGGCTTCACGCCTTTGTAGTGCACTTCCATGGTGTTGCCGTCGTCGTCCACAAGCGCGAACTGCAGTTCCTCGGCATCGTCGACGTATGCCGTCGAATTCTCCACCAGTCCGCCGGCCACCTGCACCTTGCGGGCGGTCGCGGACGCTTCTTCGAACGACACATAGGGTGTCAGGTTCGATTTAAACGAGGTCG
>JASJGQ010000261.1:0-72914 GCA_033791425.1 Acidobacteriota bacterium | reverse complement strand
TGCTCATCCGCGAGTGCGCGTCGTGCACCTTGCGCGAAATGCCAAGCAGGTTCTGCACGTGGTGTCCGACTTCATGGGCGATCACGTAGGCTTGCGCAAAATCACCCGGCGCGCGGTGGCCAACGCACAGGTCGATCTCGTTCAAGCCGAGGCGATACGAGATCTGGTAGCGGCTGAAACCGCGTTGCAGCTGCGCAATGCACGCGAACAGTTGGCCGGCGCGTTGTCGCGGCAGTTCAACAGCCTCCGGGCCGAGTTGGTGGCGCTTGCCGCGACCGTCGATGCATCTCTCGAATTCGAGGCCCAGGCGGTCGAGGTCCGCGAGGTTGAGATTCGGGACCATGCCGAAAGGTGCCTGCAACAGCTGGCCAAGCTGGTGGGGACGGCGCCCGCCGGAGCACGGATTCGGGACGGCCTCAGGGTGGTGATTCTGGGCCCGCCAAACGCAGGTAAGTCTACCCTTTTCAATTATTTAAGCTGCAGAGACCAGGCCATCGTGTCGCCGGAGCCGGGAACCACGAGGGATGTGCTCGAAACTGAGATCGATGTTGGCGGCGTGCGCATGGTCGTCCAGGACACCGCGGGTCTCAGGGAAGGCGGCGATCGCGTGGAGGAAGAGGGTCACCGGCGCGCGCTGGAGGCGGCTGCTGCTGCCGACCTGGCAATTGTCCTGTGGGCCGCGGACGGGCCCGACACCACCGACGTGCCCGAGGGGGTTCCGGTCATTCGACTGCGCTCGAAAGTGGACCTGGGCTGTGCTGCTGATGTGGGATGGCTCCCAATCTCGTGCCATACCGGGCGGGGGCTCGAGGGGTTCCGGCGGCAACTGACCGAGTTCGCGCTCGAAGAAGTGGCTGATCTCGGCGGGGCCGTGGCTGTCGCGGCACGGCACCGCGCGGCCCTGGAGCGAGCCCGGGAGGCGCTCGAGGGGGCGGACTGGGCGGCGCCCGAACTGGCGGCGGAGCACGTGCGGTGGGCGCTGCGGGCCGCCGAGGAGCTGGTTGGCGCGGTCGATGACGAAGCCCTCCTGGATGAGGTTTTTTCGGCCTTTTGCGTCGGGAAGTGATCGTGGGTGAATTTGACCTCGTGGTCGTGGGGGCGGGACACGCGGGCTGCGAGGCGGCAGCGGCGGCGGCCAGGATGGGCGCGCGGGTCGCGGTCGTGACCCTGGACCGAGCGACCGTGGCGCAAATGCCGTGTAACCCAGCGATCGGCGGCATCGGGAAGGGACACCTTGTGGCGGAGCTCGATGCCCTCGGCGGGCTCCAGGGCTGGGCCGCAGACCGGGCGGGGATCCAGTTCAAGACCCTCAACCAGTCCCGGGGACCAGCGGTGTGGGGCCCTCGCGCGCAGTGCGATAAGGTGGCTTATGCGCGGCACATGCGGCGAGTGCTCGAGGGTCTGCGGGGCATCACCGTGATCGAAGCAGAGGTCGAGGGACTGGTCGCCAACGATCAGAGGGTTTCAGGCGTTCGGTTGTCTGGTGGTGTTCGGTTACGGGCCGGCGCGGTCATCCTTACGACCGGCACCTTCCTCGGCGGGGTGCTGCATACCGGCGAGGACCGACGCCCGGGGGGCCGCCTCGGCGAACAGCCGAGTACCGGATTGGGCCAGGACCGGGCCGGCTTCGGGTTGGAACTGCGTCGGTTCAAGACCGGGACCCCGCCGCGGCTTGCGCGATCATCGCTCGATCTGGACCGCCTCGAGGTGCAACCGGGTGACAAAGAGCCGCGGCCCTTCTCCTGGCGCACGCGATCGGTCAAGAACCGATGTGTGTGTTGGGTGACCCGGACGACCCCTGATGTTCAGGAGATCATCCGAGCGAACCTCCACCGATCCCCGCTTTACGCCGGCGCCATCGAAGGCGTGGGCCCGCGGTACTGCCCTTCTATAGAGGATAAAGTGGTGCGTTTCCCGCACCACGAGACCCACACGGTGTTTCTGGAGCCTGAGGAGCTGAATGGAGAGAGCATCTATGTCAATGGGCTCTCCACCAGCCTTCCCGTGGATGTCCAGGAGCTGGTCGTGCGGGCGGTCCCGGGGCTCGAGCGGGCGGTGATGTTGCAGCACGGCTACGCGGTTGAATACGATGTGGTGGCGCCGCGCCAGGTCGCCGCCAACCTCGAGTGCGATCGCGTGCCGGGGTTGTTTCTCGCCGGACAGCTCCTTGGGACCTCGGGCTATGAAGAAGCCGCCGCCCTCGGATTGCTCGCTGGGATCAATGCAGTCCTGGGTCAGCGTGGCGACGAAGCATTTGTGCCGCGGCGGGAGGACGCCTATATAGGTGTCCTGGTTGACGATATCTGGGGACGTGAACATCGCGAGCCCTACCGCATGTTCACTTCGCGCGCAGAACACCGGCTGCTCCTGGGAGTGGATTCAGCCCGCGAGCGACTGATGGAGAGCGGTTGGCGTCTTGGTCTGGTCCCCGGGCGAATGTTTCACGTGGAACGTGAGCGGTGGGAGCGCCGCCGCCGGGCCGGGGAGGCCCTGGGTGAGGCGCGTCTCAACCCCGATGCCGCGACCCGAGCGTTGGTCCGAAAGATCGCCGATATCGACGTCACCAGCCCTACCACATGGGCGCAGATTCTCAGGCGCCAAGATGTTGCCGCCGACCGTGTGGCCCGCCATCTCCCCGAGTTGCGGGATTTGACGGCTGCGGACCGGCGGGTGGTTGTCGGTCTGTTGCGGTATGACGGATACCTGGCGCGGCACGAGAGGGAGCGCGAACGCGTGCGACGGCTGCGACACGTGGCGATTCCTGATCGCCTCGATCCCCGCGACGTGCCGGGGCTGTCGCGGGAGGTCGTGGAATCGCTGGCGACGGCACGACCACACACCCTGGCCGACGCCGAGCGCCTGCCGGGGATGACGCCCGCCGCCGTGGCCATACTCGCCGGTTGGTTGGCGGCCGCGGGGAAGGAATCATGAGCAGCGCCGAGCACTTTGCCGACCTGCTGGCGGCGCATGTGTCCGACATCGAGGTTGAAAAGCTGGTTCACTACGGCGTGCTCCTGGAGCGGTGGTCCGCCCGCCACAACCTGGTCAGCTTTGCGAGCCGGGAAGAGTTGGTGGAGCGTCACATCGTCGACGCATTGGCCGCGGCGCCGCTGTTGCCGGCCGCGGGAACCCTTCTCGACGTGGGCAGCGGCGCAGGGCTCCCCGGGGTGCCGTTGCTGGTGGCGAGCCCGGGTTGGCGGGGAGTCCTGCTCGAGCCGCGGCAAAAACGATGGGCATTTCTGAAGCTTGTCATCCGCGAGCTTGGTCTGGACGCCGTGGCCGAGCGCGGCCGCTTCCAGACTCTCGAGCCCGAGCGCCGCTGGGACCGCATCACCGCGCGGGCGGTCGGGGGCGATGAGGCGCTCCTGATGTGGGCGCGCGAGCGGCTTCTGCCGGGTGGGGAGGTGGTGTTGTGGACCACGGCGGCCCCCCAAAAACGGTTGTCTGCGCTCCCGGGTTGGCGTGTGTTAAGCTCCGCACTACCCGGCCTCGATCGTGGCCGGCTCTGTCGATTACAACCATGTTTCACGTGAAACCTCACGCTCCGCGGCCCCGGGACCGCGCTTGGCGACGGCCCCTCGAGGTGTCGCTACGGAGGACAGCGTGTGTCTGGCAGGGCCAGGTGGTTGGAAATGTCTGAAACGCGGATCATCGCCGTGGCGAACCAGAAGGGTGGGGTCGGCAAGACCACGACCGCCATCAGTCTCGGGGCGACGCTGGCTGCGTATGAACACAAAACCCTGATTGTGGATCTTGATCCGCAGTCCAACTGCAGCGCGGGTCTCGGGTGGCGGGGAGAAGCCGGCACGCCGACGTCCTACGATCTGCTGCTCGGCGGGAAGACGGTTCGCGATGTCGCCCACCGCACGGAGTTTCCTCACCTCTCGCTGATCCCGACCACACCCGATCTGGCGGGTGCCGAGGTCGAGCTTGTGGGCATGGTGGGGCGCGAGTTTCGTCTTCGCGATGCGCTCACGGCCGAGCACACCAGCGACTACGAGTTCGTTTTTGTTGACTGCCCGCCGTCGCTCGGGCTGCTAACGCTCAACGCGCTCGCAGCCGCAGACGGTCTTCTGGTCCCGATCCAGGCCGAATATTTCGCGATGGAGGGCGTGTCCAACCTCATGACCACCATCGATGAGGTTCGGCGATTTCTGAACCCGGCGCTGAGGATCGACGGTATTCTTCTCACCATGTATGACGAACGGACCAATCTGGCAACGCAGGTGGCGGATGAAGTGAGGGCGGTGTTTGGGGACCTCGTGTATAAGACGGTGGTGCCGCGAAATGTCCGCCTGGCCGAAGCGCCGTCCTTTGGCCGCCCCATCCACGCCTACGACCTGAGGAGTCGCGGTTCGCAGGCCTATCTCGAGCTCGGACGCGAATATCTCGAACGCAGGGAGGTGTCGGGTGACAGCTAAACAGGCGCTGGGCCGCGGGCTGAAAGCGCTGATCCCGGACACGCCGCGAGCCCGGTCGGGCATGGCCGAGATACCGGTCGATCGGCTTCAGCCAAACCCGAATCAGCCGCGGGACAACTTCGATGTGTCGGGAATCGAGGAACTGGCCGCGTCCATTCGTCGCCACGGTGTCCTCCAGCCGCTCCTGGTGAGCGAGGATGGCCCTGACCGCTACGTCATCATCACCGGCGAGCGGCGCTGGCGGGCCGCCCAACGGGCCGGTATTCGGCGCGTGCCGGCGGTTATCCGGGAACGACTCGCGGACGCCGACCAACTCGAGCTGGCGCTGGTGGAGAACCTCCAACGGCGCGACCTGACGCCGCTCGAAGAGGCCCGCGCCTTTGAACAGATGCGATCGAGCCTCGGTCTCACACAGGCTGAAATTGCAGATCGGGTCGCGATGGATCGCAGCACGGTGGCGAACGCGCTCCGGTTGCTCAAGCTCGGACCCGAGATCCAGACACTTGTCGAACAGGGACTGCTGTCGGCAGGGCACGCGAGGACGCTGCTTGCGTTCGCCGACGAAGCGGCCCGAATTCGCTGGGCGCAGCGGGTCGTTGAAACCGGTCTCAGCGTCCGCGGGCTGGAGCGGGCGGCGGCCGAAGAGAGGGACGGGGCGCAGGACGCGGCAACACCGGAGAAGGTGTCGCCCCGGCCACCGCGCGACCCAAATCTCGTCGCCGCCGAGGAGAAGCTGGCCCTTCAGCTCGGGTCACCGGTCCAGATACGTTCGCGGCGGCGCGGCGGCACCATCACCATCACGTGTGCCGACCACGATGAATTGATGCGAGTATTTGATCTCTTGATGGGGGGTGCGTAATGGCTCGTGGTGGAGACACGCTGAACGGCTTTGTAGATTCCGAATGCACCATCCGCGGTGAACTCGAATTCAAGACCTATTTCAGGGTCGATGGCCGCATCGAAGGCAAGGTTCGCTCGCAGGCCGAGCTCGTCGTGGGCGAAGGCGGCGTGGTTGAGGGCGAGCTCGAGGTCGCCCGCTGTGTCATCGGTGGCGAGGTCCGGGGGACCATCCGTTCGACCGAACAGGTGATGCTCCACGCGACCGCCAGGGTGTGGGCGGATATCCAAACGCCGGCGCTGGTCATGGAGGACGGAGCCTTTCTCGAGGGGGCCATCACGATGGACGCCAAGGGTGTGAAAAAAAACACAACAAAGGCGGACGTTGCATCTTGACCGTGCTGAGTGGATCTGTTAGCTTGAGCCGCCTCGTGTTCAACACGGGAGCGGATCGCGCCGGGAGCAGCCGATGACCCCACCGAATGTATCGCTGGTCCTCATCATGGTGTGCTTCTGGATGACGTTGTGGCTCGTCAGCCGATTCCTCATCCGTCCAGTCGCCGCAGTCCTCGATGACCGCCGCCGTCGCATCGACGGCGCGAAACAAGAATGGTCGGCGCGACACGAGGAGTACCTCGCGGCCGTCGCCCGCATCGAGGATGAGGTTCAGAATGCTGCACGGGACGCGGCGATGAGCCGCGCCGACGCGCGCCAACGCGCCACGGATGCTCGAAACCTCGCACTGGAAACGGCTCGCGCGCGTGCCGACGAACGACTCACCAGCGTTGTTGAGTCCCTCGACAAGGACGCCGAAGCCGCGCGGGGTGATCTCCGCGGACGAGCCGAGGAGCTGGCCAGGCTGTTGGCCGGACGCTTGCTCGGGAGGGAGATGGCCTCATGAAGGTGGTCGTGGGCTGGGCGCTGGTCTTTGTCTGTGCGTTGATTTTCGCCCTCCTCGTCGACAACGGCGCCAAACACCTCGGGATCCCGGACTATATCTGGCTGCCCGTGAACCTGACGCTCTTTCTCTACATCCTGCAACGCTACATCGGCCGACCCATGTCGGCGTTCCTGGACGCGCGACGCGAGGGCATCGCAGCGGAGCTTGCAACCGCACGGACCCAGCTCGAGGAAGCCGACCAGCTTCAGGCGGACATGAAAAAACGCCTCGCCGAGATCGAGGAAGAGATCGCCCAGATTCATACTCGTGCGGAGGCCGAAGGCGCTGCCGAGGCGGAGCGGATAGCGCAACAGACCGGCCTCGATGAAGAGCGTTTTCTGAAACGAGTGGACGATGAGATCAGCCGCCGTGAGACGGAGACCCGAGCCCGTCTCACCCAGGACACGGCGGACCTCACTGCGCAGTTGGCGCGCGATCTCCTGAGCCGGGACATGACGGACGCTGATCGCCGGCGGGTCTTCGACCGCAGCCTCGATGCCATGCGGCAGCTCGAAGGAGAGGACTGAGATGGGCCGTTTCAGAGCCCTTCCGTATGCAAAGGCCCTGTTGACGGTCGTCCAGAAAGACAGCCCTCAAAGGCAGGAAGAGGTGGCGTCCGAGCTCGACGCGGTGGCGGCGGCGCTCGCCGAGGTGCCGGAGTTCGAGCGGGTGCTGGTGACGCCGACCGTTGCTGTTGAAAAGAAGACCGAAGTCTTGGATGCCGTCCTGGAGGCCCTCGAGATCGGTCAACCGACTCGCCGATTCCTCCACGTGGTGCAACAGCACTACCGCATGCAGCACATGGCGGACATAGCGACGGCATATCGGGAGATCATGGACACCCGCCTCGGCCGCACCCGCGCCCAGGTTGAAACTGCAGTTGGTCTCGACGACTCCGAGCGCAGTCAGCTGGTGAGCGCGATTTCCGCCATCGAGGGCGTCGATGTGGTTGCTGAATTCAAAGAAAGACCGGAGCTCCTCGGGGGTTTCCGATTGCAGGTGGGGTCGCGGGTCTTTGATGGCTCGCTTTCCGGAGAACTGGATCGTCTGAGCAAAGAGATAGAGATCGAACAGGGGTAAGACATGCAGATTAAAGCCGCCGAGATTGCGGACATTATTCGCCGCCAAATCGAAGGATACGAGACCTCCATCGACATGTCGGAGGTCGGAACCGTCATCTCAGTAGGTGACGGTATTGCCCGCGTGTATGGCCTCGACGGCGTGATGGCAGGGGAGCTCGTCGAGTTCCCGCACGACGTCATGGGCCTCGCCATGAACCTCGAGGACGACAACGTCGGCTGCGTGCTCATGGGTGAGGTCCACCTCGTCCAGGAGGGGGATGAGGCCAAGCGCACCAAGCGGATTCTCGACATCCCGGTCGGTCCCGGAATGGTCGGGCGCGTCGTCGATCCTCTCGGTCGGCCGCTCGATGTCAAGGGCCCGGTGGACTCGGTGGAGAACTACCCACTCGAGCGCACGGCGCCTGGCGTCGTCGACCGCCAGGGGGTGAAAGAACCCATGCAGACGGGCATCATGGCCATCGACGCCATGATTCCCATCGGCCGGGGCCAGCGCGAGCTCATCATCGGCGATCGTCAGACCGGAAAGACGGCGGTGATCATCGACTCGATCATCAATCAAAAGGGCACCGGTAATATCTGCATCTACGTGGCCATTGGCCAGAAGAACTCGACCGTGGCCCAGGTGATCGCCACCCTCGACAAGCACGGCGCCATGGAACATACGATCGTGGTGTCGGCCACCGCGTCCGAGCCGGCCCCGCTGCAATATCTCGCGCCGTACGCCGGTGCAGCGCTGGGCGAGTACTTCATGTACAACGGCGGCCATGCCATCTGCTTCTACGACGACCTCACCAAGCATGCGCAGGCATACCGCGAAATCTCACTCCTCTTGCGCCGTCCGCCCGGACGTGAGGCGTACCCCGGCGATGTCTTTTACCTCCACTCGCGGCTCCTCGAGCGCGCAGCGAAGCTCAACGACGAACTCGGAGGGGGCAGTTTGACGGCCCTGCCGGTGATCGAAACCCAGATGGGCGACCTCTCGGCCTATATTCCCACCAACGTCATCTCGATCACAGACGGCCAGATCTTCCTCGAGTCGGATCTCTTCTTTGCCGGGCAGCGGCCGGCGGTCAACGTCGGACTCTCGGTCAGCCGGGTCGGCGGCAACGCCCAGATCAAGGCCATGAAATCGATCGCCGGGTCCCTACGACTCAACCTGGCACAGTATCGCGAGCTTGCAGCATTCGCTCAGTTCGGGTCTGATCTCGACAAGGCGACGCAGCGACAGTTGGCCCGCGGCGAGCGCTTGATGGAACTCCTCAAACAGGGACAATATCGACCGGTCCCGGTGGACCTCCAGATCGTCTCGATCTATGGCGGCACAAAAGGCCTGTTTGACGATCTCAAAGTTTCGGCCGTTGGTGCCATCCAACCCAGTCTCCATCGCTATGTGCAGGACAACGGCGCCGACACCCTCGAACGGATCACCAGCACCGGCGTCCTTGATGAGCAAACCGAGGAAGAGCTGACACAGTTGATTCGAGCTGGGGTAGAGCTTTTCGTCAGGGAGAATCCGGAGGCCGCCCTTGCCTAATACCAGGGATCTGGTCCGGCGGATCCAATCCGTCAAAGGGACGCAGCAGATCACCAAGGCCATGAAAATGGTGGCGGCGTCCAAGCTGCGACGAGCCCAGAAGGCGATTTCGGGAGCGAAACCATGGGCCGAGACTCTTTCCCGGGTCCTTGCCGATGTTTCCGCACGAACCGAGTTCAGCCATCCCCTCCTCGAAAGCCACGAGGGTGAGCGTACGTGGGTCGTGGTGGTCTCGTCGGACAAGGGCCTGTGCGGATCATTCAACACGAATATCGTGCGTGCCGTCGAAAAAGACCTCATTGCAGGCCGCTGGCCCGAGGTTGAGCTTGCGGTGATCGGTCGAAAAGCCTCCGACTACTTTCGATCCCGGCGGTGGAAGCTGGTGGTCGATGAGCGCGAGACCATATCAACCCTCACCGCTGATGCCGGGCCCAGGCTCGGTCAACAGTTCATCGAGGCCTTTACCTCCGGCCAGGTAGATTCGGTGTGGCTGGTCTACAACAGTTTTGTGAACATGATTCGCCAAAATCTCGTTGTTAACCGCCTGCTGCCGATCGAACCACCCGCGGCTGAGGATGACGGCGATGGGTCCCAGGTGGATTATCTCTACGAGCCTGACGCACGAACATTGCTCGCTGAGTTGTTACCGCGCCACGTGGAGACCCAGGTCCAGCGGGCACTCTTGGACTCGGCGGCGGCCGAGCAGGCGGCCCGAATGACGTCCATGGACGCCGCGACCCGCAACGCGGATGACATGATTGACGCCCTGACGCTGCTCTATAACCGCACCCGTCAGGCGGCGATCACCAAGGAACTGATTGAAATTGTCTCCGGCGCGCAGGCGCTCGAGGGATAAGGAGTCGTGAATTCATGAGCCAGCAAGTCAACGGACACGTGGTATCGGTCATCGGCCCGGTGGTGGACGTCGAGTTTCCTGAACGCCATCTTCCTGCGATTTTGAACGCCGTCAGAATCGTCGATGACGGCAAAATGGGTGTGCTGCCCATCGACGTCACCTGCGAAGTGGCGCAGCACCTCGGCGAAAACCGCGCGCGGTGTATCGCCATGGAGCCCACCGAAGGCATGGTGCGCGGCATGGAAGCCACCGACCTCGGTGAGCCGATCTCGGTGCCGGTCGGCAAGCAGACCCTTGGCCGGGTCCTCGGTGTGCTCGGCGAGCCGGTCGACGGCAAGGGACCGGTTGAGACCGATCTACGAATGCCGATCCACCGTGATGCTCCGCCACTTTCGGAGCAATCCACCGAGTCCGAAATGTTCGAAACCGGCATCAAGGTCGTGGATCTCCTCGAGCCCTACACCAAGGGTGGTAAGACGGGTCTCTTCGGCGGCGCCGGTGTCGGCAAGACCGTCATCATCATGGAGTTGATCAACAACGTGGCCCTCCAACACGGCGGCTATTCCGTCTTTGCCGGTGTTGGAGAGCGCACCCGTGAGGGCAACGACCTGTGGGTCGAGATGACCGAGGCCGGAGTCATCGACCCCGATAGCTGGGAGAACTCGAAAGCGGCGCTCATCTACGGTCAGATGACCGAGCCGCCGGGAGCTCGTCTGCGGGTCGGTCTCACCGGTCTCACGGTGGCTGAGCATTTCCGCGACTCGGAAGGTCAGGACGTTCTTCTCTTTATCGATAACATCTTCCGTTTCACCCAGGCCGGTTCCGAGGTTTCCGCACTGCTCGGTCGCATGCCCTCGGCGGTTGGCTACCAACCCAATCTCGCCACCGAGATGGGCGAACTTCAGGAGCGCATCACCTCGACCAAAAAGGGCTCGGTGACGTCGGTGCAGGCCATTTATGTGCCGGCTGACGACCTCTCCGACCCGGCCCCGGCGGCGGCCTTCGCCCACCTCGACGCCACCTCGGTGCTGTCGCGGCAAATCTCCGAGCTCGGTATCTACCCCGCGGTTGATCCGCTGGCATCGACGTCACGCATCCTCGACCCGACGATTGTCGGGGAGGAACACTACATGGTGGCCCGCGAGGTCCAACGGATTCTTCAACGCCTCAAGGATCTCCAGGACATCATCGCAATCCTCGGTATCGACGAACTCTCCGAGGAGGACAGGCTGAGCGTGGCGCGGGCCCGCAAAATTCAGCGCTTCCTCTCGCAACCCTTCTTCGTGGCCGAGCAGTTCACCGGCATGAAGGGCCGATACGTCAAGGTTGAAGACACCATCGCCGGCTTCAAAGGGCTCTGTGCCGGTGAGTACGATCACCTCCCCGAGCAGGCATTCCTCTATGTGGGCGGCATCGAAGAGGCGGTCGAGAAGGCTGAAAAGATGGCGGCGGAGTCCTGATGACCGACACGCTGCGCCTCGAAGTGGTCACACCGTCGCGTCGTGTCCTCGAAGTCCGCGCCAGCGAGGTCCGGGTTCCCGGGGCGCTCGGCGAACTCGGGATTCTGCCGGGTCACACGCCGTTGTTGACCTCGTTGGGAACCGGCGAACTGAAGTGGATCGAGGGTTCGGAAGCGGGCCGCCTGGTGGTCCAGGGTGGTTTTGCTGAGATCCAGCCCGACGCCGTGACCGTGCTCGCTTCGGTGGCTGAAACGGCAGACCAAATCGATCTCGAGCTGGCTGTCCAGGCTCACGCCGAGGCCACGGAGAGGCTCAAGACAGCGCCGGCAGAAGACTTCGACGAACTCGATGCTGCCCTGCGTCTTGCCGAGGCGCGAAAGCTCATCGCTGCGGGTGGCGGGCCCTGATCCTTACCCTGCATATCTGACCAGCTTCTTACTGCGGGTGGCGATACACCGCAACCGGCGGTGCTTTCTGCCGTGTGGTGCTCGATGTACTGTCGTGTGAACCCCTGCGCCGCGAAACCCCCACTGGTCACAGCGCCTCGCCACACCCGCAACGAAACCCGATGAGATATGCGGGCTACTGGTATTCGGCGCCCAGGATCACACTGACGATGATGGCGCCGACGGCGATCGGGGCCGCAATCCTGATGAGAAAGCGCCACAATGGAAAGGCCCAACCGATCGGACCATTCCCCTTCTCGAGTTCCTCTCGGCTCTCGTCACGGCCGAGCACCCAGCCCGTGAAGAGAGCAATGAAAAGCCCGCCAACCGGAAGGAACCAGTTGCTGGCGAGATAGTCGAGGGTCCCAAAGACGCCGGCCGTCGAGGGTCGGCCGATGAAGTTGATGCTGGACAGGGTTGCGTTGCCCCCGAGGCTGACGGCGCTGAGCGTGCCGAAGACGAGGATGGCCGCGCCCATCGTCAGTGTCGCCCGTTGACGACGCCAACCGAGTTCATCGATGGCGTAGCTCGAGACGACTTCGAGCAGGCTGATGGTGCTGGTCAACGCGGCAAAGCCGACCAACACGTAAAAGAGCGCGCTCACGGCTGATCCTCCGGGCAGCTGAAAGAACACCACCGGCAGGGTCGTGAAGAGAATGGTCGAGCTCTTCGTTACCTCGAAGTCGAAGCTGAAAATAATCGAAAACATGACGATACACGCCATGATCGCGATCATGGTGTCCATCGCGCAGATGGTCAGCGCCGCCCGTGGAATCGAGTCGCGCTTTCGCATATAGCTGCCATACGTGAGCATGGCGCCCATCCCCAGGCTGAGGGTGAAGAAGCTGTGGCCCAGGGCCTCGAGCACACCGCCGGCGGTCAGTTCGCTGAAATTCGGCCGAAAGATAAAGCGCATTGCTTCGCCGAAGCCAGGAGTCCAGAACGAGTACACCACCAGCATGACGAGGATCGACAACAGAATCGGCATCAGGAGCTTGGCCGCTCGTTCGATGCCTCGTCCGACACCGAAATAGACGATCCCGATAGTCGCCCCCATGAAGAGGCAGTGATAGAAGACCTGCTGGTATGGGGAACTCAAGAACTCACCGAAGAACGATTGCAGGGCTTCGGGGTGGTGCGCGAGGCCCGCCAGCTTCCCCGAAACCGCCAGCAAGATGTAGCGAATGGTCCAACCGGCGACGACACTGTAGTAGGAGAGGATGACAAAGCCCGTCATCACACCGAGAAAACCGACAGCTTGCCACCAGCGTCCGCCGGGCTTGCCCTCGGCGAGCACTCGAAAGGCGCCGACCGGATTTTTCTGGCTTCGCCGGCCGAGCAGTACCTCCGCCACCATGATTGGCACGCCGACCACGGCGATGGCCGCCAGATAGACGAGCACAAAGGCACCACCGTTGTTCTCGTACGTGATGTAGGGAAACTTCCAGAGGTTTCCGAGGCCGATGGCGCTCCCCGATGCGGCCAGAACAAAACCGAGGCGACCGGTCCACTGCGCGCGCTCTTTTGCCATGAGTTCCCCCCCCAAGATCCACGCAGCGAGGCCTGGCCTGAGCATCTCGCCGGTCTCGCTCCATGCAGAGGCGAGGAGTGCAGGCTAGCGAGGCAACGCCCCGGGTGTCAAATGGTGGGCCTGCGTGTTCAGGCGGCGGTATTTTTGGGCCCTCGCGGTCCAGGTTGGGGGAAGCGGTAAATAATATTCCCCCTTCGAGCCCACAGTTATTGCCATGAAGCGTGACATCCGCTAGACTCCCTCTTCCTCGGGGCGTAGCTCAGTCTGGTAGAGCGCACGGTTCGGGACCGTGAGGCCGGTGGTTCAAGTCCACTCGCCCCGACCATCTGCTTTTTCACCGAGAGGGCGCTGTCCAACAGCGCCCTCTCGGTGATTGTGCGTTGACTTACGCCTCATGTTCACCTATGGTCGATATGGGGAGCGTTGCATGACCTATCTCACCGAGCGCCAGCGGGATGTGCTCCAGTTCATTGAAGATCGCATAGCCCTTGATGGCGTTGCACCGACCCTCCAGGAGATCGCTAACGCCTTCGGGTTCCGAAGTACGGCGAGCGCCCAGAAACACGTGGCACACCTCGAACGGAAGGGCTTTCTCGAGCGCCGCAAACACCAGAAGCGCGGCCTCGTTCTGGCCTCATCCAAAACCCAGCCCACCGCCGTCGACCTGCCCCTTTATGGTGCGGTGGCAGCCGGGTCGCCGATTGAGTCGCTGCCCGACGACGAACGGGTTTCGGTTCCCTCTGAATTCCTCCGCTCGGGCGACCACTACGTTTTGGTGGTGCGTGGCGAGTCGATGATCGAGGACGGGGTACACGACGGTGATCTGGTGGTTGTGCAGCGGACGCAAACCGCAGCAGACGGCGAAATGGTGGTAGCCCTGGTTTCGGGAGAGGTGACCCTCAAACGCATCTACCGTGACAACCCCACCACGGTTCGATTGCAGCCTTCAAACCCGGCGGTTCCGGTGATCCTCGCCCCGGCGGCGGAGGTCGAAATCCAGGGCCTCGTGGTCGGCCTTCTGCGCAGATACTGATGTTGGCGCCTTGACTCACCTGCGGATCTCAGCTAGTTTTCGGCCATGACTGATCTCGAAAAGATCACGCTTGTCATGACCTCGGTGGGCACAGAGCAGCAGGCGGTGGAAATTTCCGAGGAGCTCATCTCCCGGCGTCTCGCGACCTGCATCAACATCGTGCCTTGTCTGCGCTCGATTTATCGTTGGAAAGGAAAGGTGTGCGAGGACACCGAGTACCTGCTGTTGATCAAGACGCCCGAAAGACTCTTCGACGATGTCTCTGAAGCGATCCGAGAGTTCCACTCCTACGAACTCCCGGAGATTCTCGCTCTCCCGGTATCCGCGGCAGAGGCCAATTTTCACCAGTGGGTCCTACAAATGGTCGCCCCGGGTAACCAGGGGGTCGATGATGACGCCCCCGATTACGATTGACAGCCGAGCGACACACCGACATTGCTATACTCGCCGACCAGATGACGATCAACAACACCCTAAAGGCCAACCTGGCTCTCTCGAGCCGGTTTGAAAACATCGAGGTCGCTGAGCGTGCCCTGTTGGACCTTTGTCGGCGAGCCGGTTGGCCGTCCGAAGATGACTATTGGCTGACGACGGCCCTTCGTGAGGCGGTGGCCAACGCTATTCGTCACGGCAATCAACAGGACCCCAAGCGTCTGGTTCGCCTCGAGTACTCGGTTCACGATTCCACCGTCAGAATTTCAGTGGAGGACGAGGGCAGTGGTTTCGACCCCGCCGATGTCCCCAACCCGACCGATGCGGAGAATTTGCTGCGACCAAGCGGTCGCGGTATCTTTTATATGCGGCAGTTCATGAGTCACGTTGAATTCCGTTCGACCCCGAGCGGAGGAACAGCCGTCCTAATGGAACGAAAACTAGAGGCCACCGATGGCAACCCCGACTGAGATTTCGACTCTCGATCGAGTTCGACATTGGTGCTCGCAACAAAGGAGAATCGCATGAAATCCAACATCCGTGATCTCGGAGACATCCGCATCATCGAACTCGGCGGCAAGATCACGATCGGCACCGGCGACGTGAAAATTCGCGAGCTTGTCAACCAGGCCCTCGAGGACGGCAAGAAGGAAATCCTCTTCGACCTCGGAGACGTCAAGGCCATCGATTCCTCCGGGATCGGTGAAATGGTCGCGTGCTACACCACGGTCACCAAACGTGGCGGCCACCTCAAGCTCATGCATCTCTCGCCCAAGATCAACGACATCCTGCAGGTGACCCAGTTGATCACCGTCTTCGACGTTTTCGATGACGAACGCGAGGCTCTCGGGAGCTTTTAGCCCGGAGCGATCACCGAGAGTTTCCTGAGGACGGTGGAGTGCGGCGTCCCTCTGTGCATCTCGGTTCTCGTGCTCCTGATCCTGACGCTACCGCGCTGACGTCGCCCGAATTACGCCAAACCCAACGGCGATGTGCGCATTGCCGTCTGCGACCAAACCCGGCAAAAAAGGCAGGCGAACCGCTGCGGGTCAGCGGTTCGGTGGTCTCCGCGGCTCGACGACCACCTCTGCCGCATACTCACCATCGGCGACGTTATCGACCACGAGACCCAACACGAGTTGACTCGCGCGCACCTGGCGGGTGGGCGCCGGCGGGTTTGCCACCGGCCAGACCTCACGAACCACGCCGTCTTCGATCCTGATTCTCAGGGCATACCGCCCCGCCTCACACGGGCCGTCAGGCTCGAAACTGCGCCAGGCTGTCTCGGCCGCCATGAACACAAACAGCTGGGCGCCCGCGATCGTCGCGTCGGATGTGGTTGGGCTGACCTGGCTGGCCTTGTCTTGGGTTTGCGCGACCGGTGGCGCGGCGACGCCAGAATCGGATTGCACCTGCCCTTCGGTCGTCGATGACGGGGCGTTGGATTTCTCGGAAACCCGGCGTCCCCCGGACGTGGACTCGTCGTCAGAGGGTTGCTTGGCAAGGTTGCCCGGCGCGACATCAGCGTCCCGCCGGTTTTGACGCCTCTCCTCGCTCCGGGAGCCGCCCTCCTGGGGGCCCATCACCTCGAGCGCGGGAGTTGGATCCAGCGCTGGGTCCACCTCCGGTTCGGGGGCGGAAACCAACCGGTCCGTCGCACCGAGCGGTTGCTCTGCGACCGGCACCGAGCTTGTGGGCAAGGGTGCCAGTGCGAATGGATCGGCAGGTTTGGCGGCGGCCTCTTCAAGGGCGCGTTCCTGCCAGCCGAGAAGAGCCGGATCGGGTTGTCGTTGCTGGACCTCGAGGATGACCGTCACACCGAGAACAACCACCGCGGCTGCGGCCGCCCAGCGCACCCATGGGCGGGCGAAAGTGGTCTCCGGTTTGCCCCTGAGCAGCGGGTCCACTAGGGCATCGAGCCGGCCGGGCGGCTGCTCCCGATTCGCCAGCGTGTGGAGGGAGGCCCGGACTCGGGCGAGTCCATCGAGCTCGCGCCGCAACGAGCGGTCGGACTCGAGGAGTGAAGCCAGTTCTGCGGCCTCTGTCGAATCCAGGTCGCCGTCGATCAGACGGCTGAGAGATTCCGTCAAACGGTCTTTCACTACCATCCCACAGCCTGTCTCAAGGATGCGCGCGCGCGGGCAAGGCGCGATCGAACCGTGCCGATGGGCAGGTCCAACACGTTGGCTATCTCTCGGTAGCTCAAATCCTCTCCATCCCGCAACCACACGACAATCTGGTAGTGCTCCGGAAGCTCGCGCAGCGCGGCCTCTACAACGTCGAGCATTTCGACAGCGGCGGCCCTGCGCTCGGGGTCAGGTCGCGGGTCGGGCGCCACGTCCACGAGGTCCCGGTCGTCGTTTGTCCCCTCCTTGACGGTCAGCGGTTGCCGCCCCATCTTGCGGCGGTGCGCCCGGAAGTGATTCCAGGCGATTTGAAAAACCCAGGTGCTGAGCTTGGCCTCACCCCGAAAGCCGGGCAACCCGCGCCAAACCCGGAGAAACACCTCCTGTGTCGTGTCGAGTGCCTCCTCGTCACTCTCGCTGAATCGCCTCGCAAGCCGCCACACGGGCCGGCGAAACCGTTCATATATTTCATCGAAGTCCACGGCCACAGTGTGCCATAGCGCCTCCCGTCAGTGTGACGCCTCAATCGGGCAGAAGTTCCCCGGCCAGTTCCTCGTCGAGGAGGCCACGCACCCGGGTCTCGATGTCACGAGCGACACGGAGGTACAGGGACTCGTCTTCCCCAAAAGGATCCGGCAGGGGCCAGTGAACCAAACGAGCCTGAGGTCCGCAGCCGAATCCATGTTGGATTTCGCCACCGACCAGCGACACCACCACATCGACGTCGGTCGTTTCGACGCCATCGAGACCCTTGGAATACAGGCCAGAGGCCGGGTACCCGAGTCGACGCAAGGTCGATACCGTTGGGTCAGCGATAAAGCCCGCGGGGGAGAGCCCGGCCGATTGGGCCGACACGCGATCGCCCCCGAGGCTGCGGGCCATGGCTTCGGCCATTGGAGAGCGGCAGCAGTTCCCGATGCAAACGAACAAGAGATGGAGGCGGGACATATGAGAATTGTAGCGTTGTCAAAGTTTCGTGTTCGCGGGCCCCTGTCATTGACCGACGGCCGACTCCGAGATAGCCTTGACCACTGGGGGGTTTCGGTTCGCTGTGGTTCTTACCGGTTACAACACAGACATCGAGTTCTCCGGCACTGTCTATCATGTCCAGACAGAGGACAAGGGGCAGGGCAATCCACTCGTGGAATCGCTCGTTTATACATCCGGAGAGATTCTCTATACGCGGCGGACGCCCTACCACGATCTGATTGCCGAGGAGGTCGACAAGTCGGCCGTCGCCACCCTCATGGAGCGCCAGCACCGGACGATTGTTCAAGCGGTGCAATCGGGAGGCGTCGATCGGCTTACCGGTACAATCGTTGTCGCCAAAGAGGACGACACGACCATCACCAGCAAGGAAGCTGGACAACCCGCGGCTGCCGACGACGAGACGTCACTCGACAAGGTCATCCTCGACTACCTCGACGCACAACGAGAACGTGCTCATCTGATTCTTCGCGCCGGGGCCGAACACAAGTTCTTTTACGATCGCCCGGCCGAAGTCGCCGTCACTGCTGAAGATTCGATCGCCCACGACCCGGTTTCCGGGGTCGGTGTGTCGGTGCTTTTCAAGTCGACCGCCGAACCGCGGCGTCTTGTTCTAGCCGAAGGCAAGACAGATAGCAGCGGCAAATTTGGTGCAGAGGTCGCCGTGCCCGCGTTTGCCGGTGGCACGTCAGCGGTCGTCGTCGTTGCCGAGTCGGATCTCGGGCAGTCGGAGATGAAGTACATCGTGCACCGGGAATGAGTTCGGAGTTCGGAATTCGGAATTCGGATTCGCAATCCCTTCTCCCCCATTCTCCTGCGCAATGTCTCACCCTGTTCGAGGCAAAAAGGCTTGCTCATCAGCGCCTTTTTTCGTATAGTGACCGTTGGTCGTGGGCCGTTAGCTCAATTGGCAGAGCAAGTGACTCTTAATCACTAGGTTGGAGGTTCGATTCCTCCACGGCTCACCAACTCCCCTCTGCGAAAGTGGCGGAATTGGTAGACGCGCGAGACTTAGGATCTCGTGGGGTCCCCCCCATGGGGGTTCGAGTCCCCCCTTTCGCACCAGCCTTGTAAACTCTGCCGGAGACAACCCCATGCCGTATTCAGTGACACGAGCAGCAAACCATACCGTGGCGATCACGGCGGACCTCGAACCCGAGGCCGTCGATCGTGAACGGCAAAACATCCTCCGCAAGATCCGTCGTTCCGCAAACGTGCCGGGATTTCGACCGGGCAAGGCCCCCGAGGCGGCCGTGCGCGCCCGATATGCGGACGCGATACAGGAGGAGCTTCAGGAACATCTCGCCGGGGTTTTGTGGCGCGAGATTCTTGACGGAGAAAGCGAACTGGACCCCCTCACGAAGCCCGAAATCAGCGACCTCGAGTTTGCTGACAATGGCGGTTTTCGCTTTACAGCCGAACTGGAAGTGCGGCCGAACTATGACTTGCCCGAGATCGCGGAACTCGACCTCCCCGAGGTAACGCTCGATGTGGAAGATGCCGAGATCGATGAGGAACTCCTCAAGGTCGCTGAAGAACAGGCGGTCTGGGAACCGGCGGAGGAAGCCGAAGCCGCCGACGGTATGTTGATCGAAGTCGATCTCGAGGGGGTGGTCGAGGAAAGCGACGACGAGCCCTACACTGAAGCAGACGCATCGTTCGTACTCGGAACGGACCGGGTGCCACCGGAGATCAACGAGGCGCTCCAGGGGGCCAAGGTCGGCGATTGCAAGCAAGCCACCAAGGTCCTGCCCGACGACCTCGAGGACACGACCAAGGCCGGGAAGACGGTTCGCTACAAGATCGACGTCAAGGGGCTGAAAAAGAAGGCTGTGCCCGAGATCGACGACGATTTGGCCGCAGCCATCGGGCTGGACGACCTCGAGGACTTGCGTGGAAGAGTTTCGGGCGTGCTCGAAAACCAGAAGCTCTCCGGCCGGCGCACCGCGTGGCGGCGTTTCATACTCGATCATCTCGAACAGGGCATCGACCAGGGAGAGTTGCCGCCGTCGCTCGTCCAGGCGACGCTCCGCGAACAGCTCGATCGATACGCCTACACCATGGCGATGCAGGGGGTCGATGTTGACCCGGAGAAAATCAACTGGCAGGAGATGGCTGCCAAGGCCGAACCGGCGGCGCGCCAGGAGGTCTTGGACACCCTGGTCCTCGAACAACTGACGGAGAAATACGAGACGGACGTCCCCGAAGCGGAGGTTGACGCCTATATCGCGACGGAGGCGGCCCGGCTCGGTGTGCCTCCGGGTGAACACAAGGCAAACCTGGCATCCGACGACCGGTTGGAGAGGGTTCGCCACGGAGCGCGAATCGCTGCGACGGTGGATGAGATGATCCGCCGCGCGGGCGGGGAGGTCGAGTGATGTTGGTGCCGATGGTAGTCGAGCAGACGAGCCGGGGCGAACGCGCCTATGACATTTTCTCGCGGCTTCTCAAGGACAACGTCATCTTTCTGGGTTCAGGCATCGATGATCAGGTGGCGTCGCTCGTCATCGCCCAGATGCTCTTCCTCGAGGCCGAAAAACCAGAGAAGGACATCTTTCTCTACATCAATACCCCGGGCGGTTCGATATCAGCCGGCCTCGCGATCTACGACACCATGCGATTCGTCAAACCCGACGTCTCAACCATCGCTCTCGGCCAGGCGGCATCGATGGGGGCGGTTCTTCTTGCGGGCGGCGCCCCGGGCAAACGCCTCTCCCTCCCCCACAGCCGGGTGCTGCTGCATCAGCCCCTGATGTCGGGCCTCCAGGGCCAGGCCACCGATATCGACATCCACGCCAAAGACATCATGCGTCTGCGCGGACGGCTCAACGAGATCCTCGCCGAACACACCGGGCAGTCGGTCGAGAAGATTCACGGAGACACGGAACGTGACTTCATCCTCGAAGCCGACGCCGCCCTCGCCTATGGGCTGATCGACAAGATCATTGTTTCCAGAGAGTAACCTTTTGTCGACGCTTTCTGTAAAAGGGCAATTGATATACAATGAGGAGAGGAGGATCTGATGTCCCAGCGCGACGGTGACATGCTGCGCTGCAGCTTTTGCGGCAAGAGCCAGCACGAGGTGCGCAAGCTGATCGCCGGCCCGACGGTGTACATCTGCAATGAGTGTGTCGAAGTCTGCCTCGACATCATTGCTGAAGACCGCGTCCACGAGGCCAAGGCGCGGGATCAGATCCTGCCGAAACCACACGAAATCAAAAACCACCTCGAAGAGTATGTGATCGGCCAGGAGGCGGCCAAGAAGAAACTCTCGGTAGCCGTTTACAACCACTATCGTCGCATCGAGTATCAGACGGACCGCGGCCGCAACGATGTCGAGCTCTCGAAATCGAACATCCTCCTTATCGGCCCGACCGGGACCGGCAAGACGCTGCTCGCCCAGACCCTGGCGCGACAGCTCCAGGTCCCATTTACCATCGTCGACGCGACCACTTTGACCGAGGCTGGATACGTGGGCGAAGATGTCGAGAACATCCTGCTCCGTCTCTATCAGGCGGCCGAGGGCGACCGCGAAGCGGCCGAACGGGGCATCGTCTATGTGGATGAGATCGACAAGGTGGCGCGCAAGGCCGAAAACCCATCGATCACCCGCGACGTGTCCGGCGAGGGTGTTCAGCAGGCCCTTCTGAAGATCCTCGAGGGCACGGTAGCCAACGTGCCGCCGCAGGGCGGCCGCAAACATCCGCACCAGGAATTCCTCCAGATTGACACGACCAACATTCTCTTTATCTGCGGCGGTGCTTTTGTCGGTCTCGACGACGTGATCGCCGATCGCCTCAACCAGAAACGACTCGGCTTTGGCGTCGATCTCGGCGGCAACGATCCCGAGGCCGCCGTCCTTTTTGATCAGGTGCACCCAGAAGACCTGATCCGATACGGGATGATCCCGGAGTTCGTCGGTCGGATTCCGGTGGTTGCCAACCTCCACGAACTCGACCACGAGGCGTTGGTGAGAATTCTTACCGAACCCAAAAACTGCCTCGTGCGCCAGTACCAGACCGTCCTCTCGTTCGAGGGGGTCGATTTGTCCTTCACCCCGGACGCGCTGAGCGCAGTGGCGGAAGAAGCTTTTACACGCAAGGTCGGCGCCCGTGGTTTGCGGATCATTCTCGAGGAGCTGATGCTCGACATCATGTATCAGATTCCCTCTCTGCCCGAACTCAAAGAGTTGGTGATTTCGCGGGATGTGGTGGAACGTCGCGTGCCGCCCCTGCCCGTCGTACGCAAGGTCAGCTAGAATCCTTCTGCGGTGGTCGGGTGGACCGGCCCCGTAACGCGACAATAACCCGCACCTTACAAAGAGCCCACACATGACATCACAACCCACAACCATGCACCTACCTGTCGTCCCGCTACGGGACATGGTGGTCTACCCCCACATGATGGCGCCCTTCGTGGTCGGCCGCCGGCCCTCGGTGGTTGCTCTCGAAACCGCCCTGGCGCGCACCGACAAGCGCATCTTCCTGGCGACCCAGAAAGACCCCAAGGTCGACGAGCCCGGAGCGGCCGATGTCTACACGCTCGGCGTCGTGGCTCGCGTCGTTCAACACCTGCAGTTGGCCTCCGGCAATATCAAGGTGATGGTGGAGGGCCTGAGTCGGGCCCAGGTTCTTTCCTTCGACGACGGCGAAGGATGCGTCATGGCCGAGGTCGAGAAACTACGGGTTCAGACCCCGGTTGACGAGGGCGTTGTCGACTACATGGCGCGGCTCGTCGAGCTGTTCAAGGAATATGCGAAGCTGTCACACCACCTGTCGGCCGAGGGCGTTCTCGCGTCGCTGCAGACCGACGATCCGGACCAGTTCGCTGACATTCTCGCTGCCCACATGTCCCAACCGACCCTCGAGAAGCAACAGCTCCTCGAGATTCTCAGCCCTCTCGATCGCATGCAACGGCTCAACGATCTTCTCGACATGGAGATCGAAAAGCTCAATATCGATCGCCGCATCTCGTCACGCGTCAAAAAGCAGATGGAGAAGGCGCAGCGCGAGTACTACCTTTCGGAGAAGATCAAGGCCATCAACGAAGAGTTGGGCCGCAACGACAACACCGAAGAACTCGAAGAACTCAAGAAGCAGCTGGAAGAGTCCGGTATGAGCACCGAGGCCAAGGAAAAAGCGGAGATCGAACTGCGGCGCCTCGAGGGCATGCCGCCAGTCTCTGCCGAAGCCGGGGTCTCGCGGAACTATGTGGATTGGCTGCTCGCGGTGCCGTGGCGCAAGGCGTCGCGTGAGATCCGCGATATCGCCCGCGCCGAAAAAGTTCTCCACGAAGACCACTATGGTCTGGAGAAGATCAAGGACCGGATCCTCGAATTTCTCGCGGTTCGCCAGCTCGTGCGCAAGACAACGGGTACTATCCTGTGTTTTGTCGGGCCCCCCGGCACCGGTAAGACATCGTTGGCGCGGTCGATTGCGAGATCAACCGGGCGCAACTTCGTCCGTCTGTCACTGGGCGGGGTTCGCGACGAAGCCGAGATCAGGGGCCATCGCCGAACCTATATCGGCGCCTTCCCCGGTCAGATTGTCCAGATGATGCGCAAGGCGGCAACGGTCAACCCGGTGCTGCTCCTCGACGAGGTCGACAAGATGGCCGCGGATTTCCGCGGCGACCCCGCGGGTGCGCTGCTCGAGGTCCTCGATCCCGAGCAGAACCACACCTTTCACGATCACTACCTCGACGTTGAGTACGACCTGTCGAAAGTGTTTTTTATCTGTACGGCCAACGTCACGCATTCCATCCCACCGGCCCTGCTCGATCGGATGGAGGTCATTCAGCTGTCGGGCTATACGCACCAGGAGAAGATGGAGATCGGACGGCTCTTTCTGTTGCCCCGGCAGATCGAAAAGCACGGCATGGGCAAGTACGGCCTCACCGTCGACGACGAGGCGCTCATGCTGCTGATCGAGGGCTACACTCGCGAGGCCGGAGTTCGGAACCTCGAACGTGAAATCGCGTCGGTGTGCCGCAAGTTGGCCCGTCGGATTCTCAAAGAGAAACTCAAAAAGGGCGCCACCATCGAAGTGACGGTGGATTCCATCGGCGACCTCCTCGGGAAACCTCGCTACCGGACTCAACGCCGGGAACAGGATCCCGAGGTCGGCGCAGCGGCGGGTCTCGCGTGGACTCAAGTGGGCGGTGAACTATTGTTGACCGAAGCGACCCTCATGCGCGGCAAGGGACTACTGACCCTCACGGGTCAACTGGGTGACGTCATGCAGGAATCGGCTCACGCGGCGCTGTCCTTTGTTCGCGCACGGGCGGAGTTGCTCGGCATCGACATCGAGGTCTTTGGAAAGACGGACGTGCACGTTCATGTTCCTGAGGGAGCGATACCGAAGGATGGTCCCTCCGCCGGCATCACGCTCGCCACTGCGTTGGTGTCGGCATTCACCGACACCCCGGTCCGCGTGGATCTCGCGATGACGGGCGAAATCACCCTGCGTGGCCATGTGTTGCCGGTGGGTGGTTTGAAGGAGAAGATCCTTGCCGCCTATCGCGCCGGGATTCGTGAAGTGGTGATGCCGGCTGAAAATGAAAAAGACCTCGAGGACATTCTCGAAGATGTCCGCGAAGAAATGACCTTCCACTTCGTCGATCACATGGACGAGGTTTTGGCACACGCTCTTGTAGGTGCAAAGGACGCCGATGTTGCCGCGCCGACCGGCGGCTCGGAAGCACGGCTCGACGTGCCTCCGGTGGCTCATTGATCCTTGGAAATCACGGAAGTCGAATTTCGCGGCTCGTCGCTTCGGCCGCAGGACCGACCGGGGGAATGGTTTCCCCATGTCGCGATAGCTGGCCGATCCAACGTCGGGAAATCGAGCCTTCTCAATTGGCTGTTCAGACAGTCGCTGGCGCGAGTCGCCAAGGCGCCCGGGAAGACCCGGACCTTGAATTTCTTTCTTATCAACCGCTCGTTCTATCTCGTGGATCTTCCTGGCTACGGGTACGCCAAGGTCGGTAAACAGCTCCGGGAAGAGTGGGGCAAGGCCCTTGGGCAGTACATTGCCACCGAGGAACGCCTGGCCGGCGTTGTGGCATTGGTGGACATCCGCCACGGACTGACGGTGCGGGACCGGGATCTGCAGGATCTCCTTGTGGGTTCTGGGTGCGATCGGGAAGTGGTTTTGACCAAGGCCGACAAGGTGGGCCGCGGACAGCGCGCGAAAATGCAACAGGCCGTCCAACGCGAACTCGGCCTTCACGTGCCGCCGATGGCGGTCAGCGTGCGGACCGGCGAGGGACGACGCGAGGTTTTGACTGGTATCGACGACTTGGTGTCGCGGTGGAGAGAACGTCAACGGAGTGAATGATGGTAACCAAGAAGAGAAAAAGTGAAACAGAAGAAGCGGTGGTGATCCCTCTCGACCTCGAGGACGACGAGGTCGAGGAGACCGAGGCTGTGGCGTCCGATCTCCCCGAGGGGCGGCTCGACCTCAACCAGCTCAAGGAGATGAGCATCAGCCAGCTGGGTGGTGCCGCAAAAGGCCTCGGGGTCGAGAACCCGGCCGGAATGCGCCGCCAGGATGTCATCTTCAGCATTCTGCAGCATCAGACCGAGGCCGAAGGATTGATCTTTGGTGAAGGCGTACTGGAGGTCCTCCCGGAAGGTTTCGGCTTCCTCCGGGCGCCCGAGTACAACTACCTCCCGGGGCCTGACGACATTTACGTGTCGCCATCGCAGATCCGCCGCTTCAACCTCCACACCGGAGATACGGTCTCGGGGCAGATCAGACCACCAAAAGAGGGTGAACGCTATTTTGCTCTGATCAAGGTCGAGGCGATCAACTTCGAGCCGCCAGAGGTGGCCATGGAGAAGATCCATTTCGACAATCTGACACCGCTGTATCCAGAGGACTGGATCCGGCTCGAGGTGCCCGACAACATGACCGCCCGGGTCATGGATCTTGTGACGCCTCTCGGCAAGGGGCAGCGCGGGCTCCTCGTGGCGCCGCCTCGCACCGGCAAAACGATGATGCTTCAAGCCATCGCAAATTCGATCACGGCCAACGACCCCGAGGTCGCACTCATCGTTCTGCTCATCGACGAGCGCCCGGAAGAGGTCACGGACATGGAGCGATCGGTGACCGGCGAGGTGATTTCCTCGACCTTCGACGAGCCTGCCACGCGCCATGTTCAAGTCGCGGAGATGGTCATTGAGAAGGCCAAAAGGCTGGTGGAGCACAAGCGGGACGTCGTGATTTTGTTGGATTCGATCACCCGACTCGCGAGGGCCTACAACACCGTGGTTCCACCGTCGGGCAAGGTGCTGTCGGGCGGTGTCGACTCCAATGCTCTGCAGAAACCGAAACGCTTCTTCGGGGCCGCACGCAACATCGAGGAGGGCGGCAGCCTGACGATCGTCGGAACCGCGCTGGTCGACACGGGCTCGCGCATGGACGACGTGATCTTCGAGGAGTTCAAGGGGACCGGTAACATGGAGGTTCACCTCGATCGCAAGCTGGTGGAACGGCGGGTCTTCCCATCCATCGACATCCACAAAAGCGGTACCCGGAAGGAAGAGCTTCTGATCGACGAGTGGGAACTCCGCCGCATCTGGGTGCTGCGCAAGGTCCTGTCGTCGCTGTCGCCGGTGGAGGCTATGGAGCTTCTCCTCGAAAGGCTTTCCAAGACGGAAGACAACAAGGAGTTCCTCGAGGCCATGTCGCAGGGCTGAGGGCTTGAGGCAGTGAGGCCATGAGGCGGCGACGCGACTTCGATGAGCACCGTTGCCTCATTGCCTCACAGCATCGCGAAGCGACCGGCCATACCCCACAAGCCTCATCAACCAAACCCGGGAAGGCACGCACTGTTCAATTTGTTGAAATCAAAGATGAGCTATTCTATCGATTCAATCCTCGACAGATCGATTGCCGGTGAACGTCTTTCGCGGGACGAGGTCCAGGCCTTGTTCGACGACGGCGGATTGCTCGAACTCGGGCAGGCGGCGGCGTCGGTGCGGCGGCGCAAGAACCCCGGTGAGGACGCTTCCTACATCGTCGATCGCAACATCAACTACACCAATGTTTGCATCTATCGGTGCCGGTTCTGCGCTTTCTACAGAACTGCCAAGGACAGCGACGCCTACGTGCTGCCGTTTGAAGAGATCGCGGCCAAGGTCGCGGAGACTGTGGCGGCCGGCGGAACTGGGATTCTCCTCCAGGGCGGCGTCCACCCGGAGCTCCGGCTGACCTACTACGAGAGTCTGCTGTCGGACCTCAAGCGGACCTTCCCGCAGATCCACCTCCACGCCTTCTCGGTGCCGGAGATCTGGTATCTCGCCAAACTCCAGAAGATGCCGGTTCGAGAGGTCATCAGCCGCCTCGTGGCTTCTGGTCTGGAGTCGATTCCTGGAGGCGGGGCCGAAATTCTGGAGGACGACACGCGCCGGCGGATCTGGTCGCGCACCAAGGCCTCCACCCGACAATGGCTCGATGTCCACCGTACGGCGCACGATCTGGGCCTGCGCACCACCGCCACTATGATGTTCGGTGTCGGTGAACCGACAACTGCCCGGGTCGAACACTTTCTGGGTGTCCGGGACCTGCAGGACGAGACCGGCGGTTTCACCGCCTTCATCCCGTGGACCTTCCAGGATGAGGCGACCGATCTCGAGGGCGAGGTCACGACATCCGGGGGATACGACTATCTACGGACGCTGGCGATCTCCCGTCTGGCGTTTGATAACATCGATCACGTCCAGGGCTCGTGGGTGACGCAAGGCGCAAAGATCGGGCAGCTGTCGCTCTTGTTCGGCGCCGACGATCTCGGATCGATCATGCTCGAGGAGAATGTGGTTGCCGCAGCCGGAGCGCGGTTTCGGATGAGCCAGACCGACATGGAACGCACCATTCGTGGCGCCGGTTACTCGCCGCGACAGCGGCGAACCCTTTACGAATCATTGTGATGTCCACCGTGCGTCAGACGGAGATTTCGAACTGCTCCTCGTGAAGGAGGAGGTTTTCGCACAGGATGATGCGCAGCCCGTGGGTGTCCTCGAGTTCGCGCATGAGATCACGAAACGGCCCCTGCAGATAGTGAGACACCGCCGGGTGGACCGTTAGCGAGAACTGTTGGTCCACATCACCACCGGCAGCGGCGATGAGCTCGCGGCGGATTTCCAGACACACCGTGCCCAGGCCCTTGATGCGTCCCGACCCGTGGCAGTAGGGACACTCGCGGCTGAGGGTCCGTTCGAGGCTGGGCCGGGTCCGCTTCCGGGTCAGCTGAACCAGCCCGATGTCGCTCATCGGCAGAATTTGGGTGCGAGCGGGATCATGGGAGAGTTCCTCGGTGAGGGTTTCATAAACGGTGTTCCGGTGTTCGGGCTCTTCCATATCGATAAAGTCGATGACGATAATGCCGCCGAGGTCGCGCAGGCGAAGCTGCCGGACGATCTCAATGGTGGCCTCCAGGTTGAGGGTAAAGACGGTTTCTTCGAGCGATTCGAGCCCGACGAACTTGCCGGTGTTGACGTCTATCGTCACCAGGGCCTCGGTCTGGTTGATCACCAGATACCCGCCCGACTTGAGCCACACCTTGGGCCGCAGGGCCTTTTCCAGTTCGCGGTCGATCCCGAACGAGCTCATCAGATCGGTGGATTGCCGGTAGAGCTTGACGCGGTCGACGAGGTGCGGATCCGTCTGTTCGAAGTAGCCCAGGACCTCCTCGAAGCTTTCCTCGTCGTCGATCCATACCTCAGAGACAACCTGGGTGAACATGTCGCGGACCGACCGCAGGACCGGGCTCAGCTCATGGTGGATGAGGCAGGGCGCGCGGGCGCCTTCCACCTGTGTCTGGATCCTCTCCCAGAACTGGAGGAGGTTGCGCCGGTCGGCCTCGAGCTCGGAGAGACCCTTGTCCTCCCCGGCCGTTCGCACGATCCATCCCCCCGGGTCGCCAAAGGTCTCCACCATCTCCTTGAGGCGGGTTCGTTCATCGGCATCCGTGATGCGGCGCGAAATACCGATCTGGCGAACATTCGGCAGATACACGAGGAAACGCCCCGGTAGGCTGATGTGGGTGGTCAGACGCGCGCCCTTGGTGCCGAGGGGATCTTTGACCACCTGGACGAGAGCTTCCTGTCCCTGGCGAAGAAGATCGGAGATGTCCGAGTGCGAGGGGTCCGGCTGCAGGGAGGCATCCTCGTCGGCGAGGAAGATGTCGGTGAAGTCGTCGAGGACCCCCCCGGCTTCGCGGACATAGAGGAAGGCATTACGGTGAAGACCGATATCGACAAAGGCCGCCTGCATGCCGGGGAGCACCCGATTGACCCGGCCTTTGTAGAGATTGCCGACCACCGATGACATGCGGTGCCGCTCGGCCCGGTACGACACCAGCCGGGAGTTCTTCAGCACCGCGACCCGGGTCTCAAACGGGTTGACTGACAAACAAAGCACCGTACTCATTACTGGTTCACCAGACGATAACGCCACACCGCCTGGACGACTCCAAGAGCGGCGCACGTGGAAATCAACGACGAGCCGCCATACGAGAACAACGGCAACGTGACGCCTGCGGTGGGCAGCCAACCCAGCACCATGCCGAGATTGACCACCACCTGGAACGTCAACCAGGCACCAACCAAAACGACAAGGACCGCTCCGTACCGGCTGTCGGTGGTGAGCGCGACATTTGCGATCCTCCCTAACAACAACGCATAGGCCATCAGGAGAAGCGTGGTGCCCACAAAGCCGGTCGCCTCGGCCCACACGGCGAAGGCGAAGTCCGTGTGTTGAGCGGGCAGGAACCGCAGCTGCGACTGGCTTCCATGGCCAAGGCCGTGTCCGGAAACGCCGCCGGAACCAACCGCTATCTTCGATTGGCGAACCTGGTAGCCCGCGCCAAAGGGGTCTCGCTCCGGATCGACAACGGTGCGCACCCGTTCCTTCTGATAAGGCTTCAGGACGTATCGCCAGGTGACATTGGCGCCGATGAGAGCTATCACGATCAGAACGACCCAGACGAACCGCGGCAGACCACCGAGCCACAGTGCAGCCACCAGGATCGGAACATATGTCAAAGCAACACCCAGATCGGGTTCGACGATGATGAGGATCACCGGGAGGGCGACGATAGCCGCGGTGACGGCGGCTTGATGGAGCCGGAGGTTGCGCACGCCGCGATGTGCAATCCATGCGGCGGCGAGAAGAATGGTACTGACCCGGGCGAACTCGCTCGGTTGGACGGTGATCGGTCCCAGGGCAATCCACGCCCGGTTGCCGCCTCGGGCGACCCCGAACACGAGAACGGCAACCAGGCCGGCAAGCCCGATACCGTACAACACCGGGGCCAGTCGTTCGTAGATGTCGAGCCTGATCCGTGACATGAGCCAGAGGATCACCAGACCGGTGACGCCCCACAGCATTTGGCGGAGCAGTAGATTGGTGCCGACAACCCGTGATACTGAATGCAAGGTCGGCAAGGACGCCCCGAGCAGGCCGACGACGGCGAGGATCAGCCAGGGGTCGAGACGATGTTCCACAGACTGATTCTACCCGCCCCCGGTGGAGGGCGCGGGTTCGAAGGTCACCTCTTGATCTTCGCCCTCGATGTTCGCGGGTTCGTCCTGACCTATACTGAGGTAGGCCTCGACGACCTGGCCTGCCACAGGGGCGGCGGCTCTGCTGCCGTCCCCACCGTGTTCGACAATGACGGCGACCACGATCTCGGGCTCATCGAGCGGCGCCCAGCCGACAAACCAGGCATGGTGGCGGAGGTGCGATTCGAGCTCGTCGGGCTCCACCCCCTCCTGCAAACGGGCAACCTGGGCGGTGCCGGTTTTCCCGGCCATCGGCAGTGCCCCCAACCTGCGCGCCGTGCCGCGCTCTCCGTGGACAACCTCGGCGAGGGCCGCGTTGACCAGGTGCAGGTAGCTGGGGTCGATTTCTGGCGGTGTGGGGCTTTCAGCATTTTCCGGCACCAGATTTGGGACGACCGGATGGCCGCCGTTCGCGAGCATCGCAAACGCGGATGCGAGCTGAACCACCGTCACCAGGAGTGGGCCCTGACCGATGGACACGGAAACCGCCTCGCCGGGGTACCAGGGAGTCTTTCGTACCCGCCGGCTCCATTCCGGGGTGCCGATCAATCCGGCGGACTCGAACTGTGGGTCGAGCCCGGTTTTCTCGCCAAAGCCGAAGAGCTGCAGCCACCGCGCGATACCTTCGATGCCGAGGCGTTGGCCGAGCAGATAGAAGTACACATCGCACGACTCGGCGAGGGCGCGCTCGAGATCAACGAATCCGTGGCCGCCGCGCCGCCAACAATGAAAGCGATGGCCGTACAGAACGATCGACCCGTTGCAGTAGACCGTTGTATGGGCGTCGATTAGGCCCTCGCTCAGGCCGCCGAGGGCGAGAAACGGCTTGATGGTCGACCCCGGCGGATACACCCCCTGCAAGCAACGGTTCTGTAATGGATGGTCTGGGTCTTCCTGCAGCGTCTGCCAGTCGGCTCGGCTGAGCCGACCACCGAAGACGGCAGGATCGAAGCTTGGCGATGAGTAGAGGACCCGAACGGCGCCGTTTCGCGGATCCAGCGCGACGACACCGCCGGCGCGCTCCCCCATCGCGGCAGCCGCTGCCTGCTGAAGCCTCACATCGAGGGCGGATCCGAGGTCGTGTCCGGTCGTCGGCAAGGTTTCGCGCACGACGCCCAGCTGACGCCCTACCGCCGAAACCATCATCCATCGTTGCCCTGACGTACCAGCGAGGAAGGCCTCTTTGTGTGCTTCGATCCCGGTGGCCCCGACCATCAGGTCGGGTTCCAGGTCGGGGTTTTCCGCCACCTGCGCTTTTGAGATCGGACGGAGGTGGCCGACCGCGTGGGCCGTGAGTTCGGAGAAAGGAAAGTGGCGTCTGAATCGGCTGACCACCGAAAGCTCGGGGTGGTCGCCTTGATGCGAGTGGACTGCCGCGACCTGGTTCCAGGTCAGATTCTCACCGACGACGAGCGGCGCCTGACGGCCGGTGCGGCGTTCGGCGAGGAGCTCCCTGAAAGTAGTCGTTTCAGCAATGCCTTCGCGAGCGAGAAACAGCCCGGTCTGATCGAGATTCACCGCCTCGTCAGGGAACAACAGGAGCTCCCACGACGGGAGGTTCTCGGCCAACACCTCTCCGCGCCGGTCGTAGATCCAGCCGCGCGGGCCGGGTAGGGGCAGCCGACGGAGACGGTTGTTCTCGGCGAGATTTCGCCACTGGGTGCCGTGCACCAACTGCAGGTGAACCAGTCGAAGGTGGATCAGACCGAGGGCTGCGAACACGAGTAAAAAAATCACGACCGTGCGTCGGCGAAGGGGCCCGATGTCCTCTCTCAGTTCCATCATATCAACGCAGCTTCCGAGATCGATAGGCCTGCCACTGACCTGGGAAATCGAGCTTGAGGATTGCCCCAACCAAACCGCACCACAGCCCAGTGAAGGCAACCAAACGCAGCCAGTGACCCAGGGTGAGAGAAAAGGGGAGACCGAGGGGGACCAGGGCGGCGCGGTGAACCAGGGTTACGATGGCCGCTCCGATCAGGCCGAACCCCACCCACGCCTTCGGTGATCGGTCGGCGACCAAACCCGCGAAAGCGTACAAGGCGAGACAGGCTGCGCTCCAGGCAATTCCCCCCGGGCCGATAACGGGCTCGAACAAAACATCCCAGGCGAGGCCGATCACGAGGGCCTGATATGGCCAACCGTGTTCCTTTTGCAGCAATGCCGCCGCCACAATCCATGCCATGGGAAGGAGAACCTCGGCGGCCCACGGCGGCATCCCGGGCATGCCGAGCATCCGTTGTGCCAGCAGGGTCAGCAACACCGGGATGATGAGCCTAAACCGCATTTCTCTCCCGGGCATGCGGCGAGGATTGCGAGGCGCGACGGTTCTCTCGATGAGACCCGACACGGACGAAGACGGGGGCCTCCTTCATTCAGCCTCACCGCCACCAGATGCCGACCACAGCGGGAGGAGCATGACGATTCTGGTGGTCCGGAGATCGGCCGTCGGTTCGGCTCCGATTTCGAGGAAGGGGTTCTCGGTCTCTCGCACACGGACGACTGTTGCCGCCGAAATACCGGGCGGAAAGATACCGTCTCCGCCACTGGTGATGAGAACCTGGCCCTTCTCGAGCCGGGCCTGCCGAGGAACATATGCCACGGTGAGAGTCTCTCCGCCAGTACCGACGACGAGCCCCTGCACATCGCTGTCAGGAGTTTGAACCGCCGCTGCGGCTGCGCCATGGGTGATCAGCTGAAGCCAGTGGCGACTGCCTTCGCTGCGCACGACGCGCCCCACCAGACCGCCCCCGGTAATGGCGGGTGTGTCGCGGGGCAGATAGATCGTCGAGGCCGTCCGGACCTCCATCGACCCCGCGGCCAGATCACGGAATGTGCAGCGCGCAATGACGGCGCCGTTCGAAAACCCGGCGCTGTCACGTAACAGCTCATCAGCATCGCGGAAAGCCGCAATGTCCTCCTCGAGTAGCATGTTCCGGGCCGACAACCTCTCAACCTCGAGCTGGAGAGAACGGTTGTCGACGATGACCTGTTGCAAATCGGTGGTCCCGAGGCTCGCATCGACGATGAGGTGCCCGATCTTCTCCGCGGACCAGGCCAGCGGCCGTGCGACCGATCGAATCCACATCGCCAGGACGGGAGTTCCCTCTGGTGTTCGAACCTGCCACGCTGCGATGACCTCGAGCACGATCCACAGCAGAATCGTCAGGACGGCGGGCGGCCTCGATACAGTCATGCCGGGACCGTTTTGGAACGACTCAATTCACGCGAAACGGGTCTGCGCCGTCCTCGCGCTGAAACGTTGTGAGAAATACGCGCTTGCACCCCGTCATGATACCCCGGTGGAAGAGCTCAGCTGATCGCGATCTTGCGCAAGAGGTCGATGTTCGTGAGCATCATGCCGGTGCCACGCACCACCGCCGAACCGGGCTCTTCACAATGAGCCACCGGCAAACCTGTCTCCTCACGAAGCCTTTTGTCGAGGTTCTTGAGGAGGGACCCGCCACCCGCGAGAATAATCCCCTTGTCGATGATGTCTGCCGAGAGCTCGGGGGGAGTCTGTTCGAGGGCGTTGCGGACCGCATCAACGATCGTCGAAATGATCTCTGTGAGAGCTTCGCGAATCTCTTCGTCGGTGATCGTGAGGTTCTTCGGCACGCCCTCCACGAGGTCTCTCCCCTTGACTTCCATGGTCAGAGGTTCATCAAGTGGGTAGGCTGACCCGATCTCGATTTTGATCCGTTCTGCGGTCCGCTCGCCCAGGAGGAGGTTGTACTTCTTTTTGAGGTAATGGATGATCGCCTCGTCCATTTCATTCCCTGCAACCCGGACCGAACGCGAGTAGACAACGCCGGCAAGTGAAATCACCGCCACATCCGAGGTGCCGCCGCCGATGTCCACGATCATGTTGCCCGATGGTTCGGTGATCGGCAGCCCGGCGCCGATAGCGGCGGCGGTGGCCTGTTCGATGAGATAGACCTCGGAGGCCCCGGCCTTCAGGGCGGTGTCTTTAACGGCGCGCTTTTCGACCTGGGTGATCTCGGAAGGCACCGAAATGATGATTCGCGGCCTCACCAGGAAGGAACGCCCGTGCGCCTTGCGAATGAAGTGCTCGAGCATCTTTTCGGTGACCTCGAAGTCCGCAATCACACCGTCTTTCATCGGCCGGATGGCCTGGATATTACTGGGTGTCTTGCCCAGCATTTCCTTGGCCTTGGACCCGACCGCTTCTACGCGGTTGGTGATCCGGTTCACCGCGACGATCGAAGGCTCGACGACACAGATACCTCGGCCCCGTACATAAACGAGGGTATTGGCGGTGCCGAGGTCAATGGCGAGATCGGATGAGAACAGCCCCAGAAGGCTGGAGAGATGCATTAATAAACCTCCACAAACACGCGCTGACGGTGTTCGCTATTATTGCCCGATGGATCGGTGGCAACGATCAGGATGTCGCTCCAACCCTCCTTGAACATTTCGACGGTCTTGCGGAACTTGCCCCCGAGGCCGAGTTCCACCCGCTCGCCGTTGATGGTGATGGTGGCACCAACCTCGGTGGCCCCTTCGATGATGAACATGCGACCGAGCTGTTGCGGCGGGTCGATGGTCAGTTCAGGTGGCGTGGTGTCCTCCAGAACGGCATTGCTCGCCGACGAGTACACTCTGAAGCGTCGCGCCGAGCTCCATTCCGATGACGGGGAATCCCCCCGGCTGCAGGCGACCCTCCAGAAGTAGGTGCCGGGGTTGACCAATTTCATGCGCACCTTATCTTTGGCTAGACTTCGCGCATCGACGTCGAGCTGAGTCGAATCGAAGGTCTTGGAACGACCAACCTGAAGATGTACTGTTCCCGCCGTGGGTCGGCCCCGCCACGCCAGCTCGATGACCTGCTGCTCGCCGAAATCGAATCCGACGTTGTTTTGAGGAGAGATCGGGAGCGGAGCCGCCGGGATCTGTTGCTTTTCAGAAATCACGCCGCCCGCCGTGGCCGCAACGGCCTCACGTTCATGGATGACGACCTCGTCTCCGCGGGTGTTGCGGACCGTCGCCGAACCTTGAAATGTCGCGACGCGCGTCTCGGAATCGTCCGCGGCGACGTCGACAGCAACGCGGCTGTCCGGGTCGATCTCGGTCAGCGCGGTGTCGGTGGTAACGGTGGAAGGGGTGCCTGATGTATACACGTTGATTCGGCCCACCACCATCTTGACGGTGCCGCTGGACTCGGCCGACATTTCGTTGTGGATTTCCAACAGCGAGTTGGGAGCGATGCGATACAGGCTGCCGTCCGCAAAGAGAATTTCGGCCTCTCCGTCGCGCCCTGTGCGAACAAAATCACCATTGAAGACGGGCTGTTGCTCGTTGCCGCCCTCCCACCCTGTCTGGCCGGCCCGTTGGACTTCGACCCGTCCTTCGAGGCTGAAGAACTTTCCAGCTCCAACGAGTTCGCCACCGGCTCCAGCCAGGGCCTCGAACCGTCGACGCGCACCGTCGGCAACCGTCTCCGCCTCCACCCAGCGCCCCTCGATAAATGCCGCGCGCGCCGTGTCGAGCTGCTCCGAGGCGTTCCGGAGTTCTCCGCGCCACTGCGCCGGCAGGGTCTGACTCTGGGCATCGGTAAGGGCGGCGGACGCACGGTCGATGGCCCGGCTGGCACGGGCCTGGGGGGGAAGATTGAGGCTCTTGTACGCGAAATAGACGAGGGTGGCGGCGATGAGACCAACAGTCAACACCGCCAAGACCGTTCTCAGCGGTTGTACACGGACTACGATCCAATCGAGTTCCAAGCCTCTCGCCACGGCCGTCGTTCCTCCAAAAAACACCGTAACACGAGCCTTATCAAGCGGCAAGCGTCACTCAAGGGGGGGGGCAGAGAGGGCCGTTTTCGGACCCCAGGTCGGGATTTAATCGACCCCCGCGAGGTTGCGCCACCAGAACGGCTCCGTTACACTACGCTGTCCCGACGCGCCGGTCGGGTGGAGGACTGCATGGCTCTCAAGTGGTTGCGTGACAACCTACGTCATCTCAAGTTCATTCTGTGGGGCGTGGTGATCGTATTCGTGCTGCTGGTGTTTGTCGACTGGGGCGCCGGCCGCGCCGGAGGGGGCGGCGGAGGCAACCCGGCGGTTCGGGTCGGGAAACGGACTGTTTCCGAACAGGAGTTTCTCAACGAAATGCGGCGTCTCGATCAACGTTTCTCGCAGATCTACGGCGAGCGGTGGAACGACCTTCGCGACCAGGTGGATCTCGCCGGGCAGACGGCGAACTACTTCATCGACCGAGAGCTCCAGCTCACTGAAGCGGCGCGGGTGGGAATTGCCGTGACGGCAGAAGAGCTGCGCGAGGCAATCCTCGAAAACCCGTCATTTCAACGCGAGGACGGCCAATTTGTCGGAACCGAGACCTACGAACGAATCGTTCGCGGGTACTTCCGGATGTCGCCTCAGGAGTTCGAGACCCGGCTCGAGGAGGACCTGACCATCGGTAAGCTCAACGGGTTGGCCGAACGGAGTGCCTGGGTGGACAATGCCGAGGTCGAGCGGGAGTTTCGGCGTCAGCGCGAACAGGTCGATCTGGAGGTTGTCCGGGTCCGATACGAGCCCTTTCTCACCGAAGTCGAGATGACCGAAGACGAAAGCCGCGCCGAATACGAGAGGACGTCAGCCGACTATCATCGGAGCGAGCAGCGCGTCCTGCGTTATCTCGTCGTCGAAACGTCGAAATTGCGTCGTACGCTTCCGGTCGAGGAAACCGAGCTGCGGGCCTACTACGAGGACCACAAAGATGAGTTTCTCGAAGGCGAGCAGGCCAACGCCCGGCACATTCTGATCCAGGTCTCTCCGAATGCCGGCGAAGAGGAGCGAACGGACGCCGAACTCCACGCCAACGGCGTTGCGCAGATCGCGAGCACCGGCGCCGACTTTGCCGAACTCGCGGCCAAACACTCCGACGACACGGGATCGGCGGCCGAGGGAGGCGATCTTGGCTGGTTTGGGCGTGGTCGCATGGTCAAGGAGTTCGAGGACGCAGTATTCTCGGCCAAACCCGGTGAGATTGTCGGTCCCATCAAGAGCCAGTTCGGTTACCACATCATTCGAGTCGATGCGTTCCGACCCGAGCATCAGAGGCCGTTTGAAGAAGTGGAAGAGCAGGTCCGTTTCGCGGTTCTGGAAGGCCGGGCGGCGGCCGAAGCTTCGTCGCGGGCGGAAGAACTGGCGCGTCGGCTGAACACCGAGCAACCGATGACCGAGGAGGCCTGGCAGCTGATCGCCGACGAAGATGAAGCGGTGGTGCTCAACGAGAGCCCCACCTTTGCAGCCGGTGAGACGATTCCCGGTACGACCACAGGAAGCGCGCTCGCCGACGAGGCGTTTGCCGTCGAAGTCGGCCATATTGAAGGCCCGCTGACCGTACCTCGCGGGTGGATGGTGTGGCAGTTGGCCGAAATCCGGCCTGAGGGCATCCAGCCCTTTGAGGATGTCCGTCTCGCGGTCGAGCAGTCGTTGCGCCGCGAAAAGGCGTTTGGGCTTGCCAGGCAACAGGCTTCGACAGTGGTCGAACGGTGGCGGGCAGGTGATGACGCTGCGGTCGTGGCCGAGGAGATCGGCTCGTCGGTCACCGAGGCCGCGGGCCACCGGCGCGGTGCACAGGTGGGTGATCTCGGGATCCTCCCCGCCATCGATCAGGTCGTGTTTGACGCCACGGTCGGTGACGTTCTTGAGCCAATCGACGTCGGGAACAACGGCATCATGGTAGTTCGGGTCACTGACGTGGTGCGGGCCGACCAGTCCGAACTCGCCGCCGAAATGGAAAATCTGCGCGCTCGTCTGATGGCCGATCGCGCGGGCCAGTTGATGCGTTCGATCCTCAATGAACGCCGGCGCGATACGGTGGTGACCGTCGACAACGAGCTGCTGCAGCGCTTCGCAACCACCAGCTCATGATCGGCCGGCTCGAGGGCCGACTTCACCGGGTCGACCCCGGGACGGTGCTTGTGGACGTGGGTGGTGTTGGCTACCAGGTGGCCACGACGCTGCGTATGTTCGACCAGTTGAACGACGGCGACACCGCGGTATTCTGGATCCACACCCAGGTGCGGGACGATGCCATCGTGCTCTTCGGCTTTCTCGACCGTGACGATCTCGACGCATTCGAAAAACTGATCTCGGTGGCGGGAGTTGGTCCGCGGACCGCCCTTGGCGTTCTCTCGGCATTGAACGCGAGCGACCTCGCGCAGGCGGTGGATCGCGGCGACGCGGCGCTTCTCCAGCGCAGCCCGGGCGTCGGCCGAAAGACGGCGGATCGAATTCTCCTCGAACTCAAGGATCGGCTTGGAACTGTCTCGTTGTCGCCCGACAACATCCGCGGGGATGCCGTTTCCGCGCTCGTGAATCTCGGCTATTCGCAGCGTGACGCAACCCGCGCGGTGGATGCGGTGTCGACCGATGCCGGGGGAGAGGATCTCGGTGAGCTGCTGCGTCTGGCGCTCCAGACCCTGACCCGCTGACCGGGCGGCAAAGCCGCCCGGAAACGGGTCACAGGTTCCAGGTTCAAGGTTCCAGGGTTCAGGTCTCAGGATCCAGGATTCAAGATTCAAGATACCGAGAAAAGAATTCCGGAAATGCCTTGACATCGAAATGGCATGGATCGATGATTTCGCTGCATCCCGCATCCTGTCCCCAACATCCGGACCCCTGCGACATCCCCGTCCCATCGCCGATAGGTTAAAGTCTGATGGTGACTGACGAAGTCTTGACCGGCGATGTACGACCCGACGAGGTTCCTCTCGAGGAGACGCTGCGGCCACGGCGCCTCGAGGACTTCGTGGGCCAGGATCGCCTGAGGACAAACCTCGGGGTATTTGTCACCGCCGCCCGCCACCGGGGCGAGGCTCTCGATCATGCGCTTTTCTTTGGCCCCCCGGGTCTCGGCAAGACAACTCTCGCCTACATCATTGCCCACGAGATGGGAGCGGAACTGCACATCTCCTCCGGTCCGGTTCTTGAACGGGCCGGCGACCTGGCGGCGATGCTCACCAACCTTCAGCCCGGAGACGTCCTGTTTATCGACGAGATCCACCGCCTGCCTGCCGCGGTCGAGGAGATCCTCTATCCGGCAATGGAGGATTTCGAACTCGACCTGGTGATCGGCCAGGGTCCGGCGGCGCGCAGCGTACGGTTGAGCTTGCCACGTTTCACCCTGGTCGGCGCGACAACCCGAACGGGCCTGTTGACGGCGCCGCTCCGCGACAGGTTCGGGATCGTCCACCGGCTCGAGTTCTACCCGGCTGACGATCTCGCAGTGATCGTGGCGCGATCCGCCGGAATTCTCGGGATTGAAGTCTCCGAGGACGCCGCCGCCGAAATTGCGCGACGCGCTCGCGGCACCCCGCGAATTGCCAATCGGCTGTTGCGCAGGGTCCGGGATTTCGCGCACCACCTGGGGTCGGAGACCGTGACTCTCGAGGCCACGAAATGGGGGCTGGAACAAATGGAGGTGGATGCTTTTGGCCTCGACCACCTCGATCGCCAGCTCCTGACTACCATCATCGACATCTATGACGGCGGTCCGGTGGGCCTCAAGGCCCTGGCGGCATCGATCGGCGAGGACCACGGAACCCTCGAGGATATCCACGAGCCGTACCTTCTCCAGATCGGACTGTTACAGCGGACGCCGCGGGGACGGACGGTGACCGCGCGCGCCTACCGACACCTCGGTCTCGAGCCCCGCGACGCCGATGGCCGTCTCTTTGATCAACGGGAGTCGGATTGACCTCCGTACCAGTGATCCTCAACCCGACGGCGGGAGGCGGTCGCCTATTGCGCCGCCGCGAAGCCCTGATTGCGGCGGCCCGATCCGCCGGGGTCGAAATCGATTTCTGGATGACCGCAGGACCGGGGCATGCGACCGAGCTCGCGGCTCGAGCGGCCACCGAAAAGCGCCCTTTGGTGTTCGCCTTCGGCGGCGACGGAACTTACAACGAAGTGGCTCGGGGCCTGCTCGGAAGTCCGACAGCCCTTGGCGCGTTGCCCGGCGGAACCACGTCAGTGCTGGCCTATGAGTTCGACATTCCCAGGCCTGTCGAGCGGTCCGTCGTCGCGCTTCTTGAGGGGCAGGACCGCGCCATGCGTGTGGGACGGACCGACCGCGACGACATCGTCCTCTTGATGCTGTCGGCGGGGCCCGATTCCCTTGTCCTGAAGAAGTTGCGGCCGGGTTTCAAGCGCCTCGGCGGGCGAATTGGTGTGGCCCTGCAGGCGGTGGTTGAAACTGTGAGCGGGAGCCGACTGCCGAGCATGAGGGTCGTGTCCGATGACCTCACGGAAGAGGCGGGGTGGGTCATCGTCGGAACCTCACGGTGTTATGCGGGGAAAATCCGGGCGACACCCGGTGCCGACCCCTTCCGGGATGATCTCGAGGTTGTTGTCCAGAAAACAGACGGGCGACGGGTGGCGATGGCGTTTCTTCTCGGGATGCCGAGCGGCCGCCACGTGCGGCGCGACGATGTCGTCCGCCAGCTCACCGGCCGGGTCCGGATCGAATCGGCAATGACCGGCGTTGATGTGCCCTATCAGATCGATGGTGATGTCGTCGGCGTCTTGCCGGTGGAAATCAGCATCGATCCGCAACCGCTGATGATCAGGCTGCCGTGGCGCCGAGGTTGATCCGGCCCGGAGCCTCAGGTCTCGCCGGGTTCGATTGAACTCAACCGAGACCCGCAAAGAGGTCGGTTGAAATATATCGTTCGGCGGTGGAGGGCACGACAAACACGATGAGTTTGCCCTCCATGTCCTCGCGAGCTGCGATCGAGAGAGCTGCCGCACACGCGGCGCCGGAAGAAATACCGGCCAGGATGCCCTCTTCGCTGGCGAGTCGACGTGCCATCGCAAACGCCTCGTCGTTGGTGACCGTGACAGTCTCGTCGACAAGGGACACGTCGAGGTTCTCCGGGATGAATCCGGCGCCGATGCCCTGAATCTTGTGGGAGCCTGGTTCGCCGCCGGTGAGGACCGGAGAGTCGGCTGGCTCGACGGCAACGATCTGGGTATCAGGGCGGCGTTGGCGCCACACCCGACCGACCCCGGTGAGGGTCCCGCCGGTGCCGACCCCGGCCACAAAGACATCCATCTCACCGTCGGTGTCCCGCCACAGTTCGAGGGCGGTGGATTCGGCGTGGATTTCGGGATTGGCAGGATTTGAGAACTGAAGGGCCATCACTGAGTTTGGGATCTCTTCGAGCAGTTCGTGAGCCCGTGCCGTCGCGCCCTTCATGCCGTCGGCGGCCGGCGTCGGGTGGAGTTCTGCACCGAGCAGGGCGAGGACCTTTCTTCGCTCGAGCGACATGGATTCGGGCATCGCGAGAACGCAGCGATATCCCCGTGCCGCGGCAACCATCGCGAGGGCAATGCCGGTGTTGCCGGAGGTGGCCTCGACAATGGTCGAGACGCCTGGAACCAGCTGCCCGTCGCGTTCCAGGGCGTCGACCATGGCAACGCCGATGCGGTCTTTCACTGAGTGGGCGGGGTTGAAGAATTCGAGCTTGGCGGCAACCGTCGCGGCCAGTCCAGCGGTCAGTCGGTTGAGTCGCACGAGGGGGGTATTCCCCACCAGGTGTGTGATGTCAGGTGCAATGCGCATGGGGGTCTGCCTTTCGGGTTCCCTTGCTACAACCCACCCGGGGGCAGGCTTGTTCCTGTGGGCCTCAAGCGGTCGCTGGGTTACAATACCTGCTGGGGGAGCTGTGAAATTTCTCGAAGACCTCGCTGCGCGAGCAGCCGGAGTCGGTGGCCGTGTGGTGCTCGCCGAGGGCCATGACCAACGGATTGTCGAGGCGGCGGGGCAGCTGGTGACGGCGGGCCCCTACAGTGTCACGATTTTATGCCCCCAGGGTGAGATGACGGATCAGCACGCAGCGCTCCAGGCGGCCGGCGTCGAGGTCACCGACCCCACCACGGATCCCCGGCGTGCGGAACTTGCCGGACACCTCCATGCGCGGCGCCAGGCCAAGGGGCTTTCGCTCGACAAAGCGGCGGAAGCGGTCGCAGACCCTCTGTATTTTTCGTCTCTCATGGTCGCGACCGGGGCTGCGGATGCGTCGGTCGGGGGCGCGGTGCGAACCACGGCCGACACGGTTCGCGCGGCCCTGCACTGCATTGGTCCCGCACCGGGCCTGCGAACGGTTTCATCAGCCTTCATCATGGTCCACCCGGACAAACAGTGGGGCGATGATGGCGTGATGGTCTTTTCCGACTGTGCCGTCATGCCGGATCCGACGGCCGAACAACTCGCAGAGATCGCGATCTCGGCGGCAGCGACGTTTCGATCGATCGTCGGTGGAGAACCCAGGGTCGCCATGCTCTCGTTTTCGACCAAGGGCTCGGCCGTGAGCCCCCTCGTGGAAAAGGTGACCGCCGCCTGCGCCGAGCTCGAACAACGCAAGGTCGATTTCAGTTTTGATGGGGAGCTTCAGTTCGATGCTGCACTGATGCCTGAAATCGGCAAGAAAAAGGCCCCAGGCTCGACCGTCGCAGGCCGCGCCAACGTGCTTGTTTTTCCGGATCTCAATGCAGGTAATATTGCCTACAAGGCCGTAGAGCGCATGGGCGGTGCCCGTGCCCTCGGACCACTCATGCAGGGGCTCGCCATGCCCGCAAACGATCTCAGCCGGGGTTGTTCCGCTGCTGACATCGTCCAGACGAGCATGCTCAGCCTGCTGCAGGCCAGGGGTTGACCACGATGCGAGTGTTGGTCATTGGATCCGGTGCCCGCGAGCACGCAATCGTCCACGCGTTGCGGCGATCGACGGGGGTGAATGCGGTCTTCGCGGCCCCCGGAAACCCGGGCATCGCCCACGCCGCCGACTGTTTGCCGGTGTCGGCCGACGACCTGCCGGGAGTTGCGGAAGCCGCGGCCGACCTCAAGGTCGACGTCACGATTGTCGGCCCCGAGCTCCCGTTGGCGCTCGGCATCGGTGACGAATTTGCACGACGGGGACTCCGGCTCTTCGGTCCGCGTCGAGATGCTGCCGTGCTCGAGTCGAGCAAAGTGTTCGCCAAAGAATTCTGCCAACGTCACGGCATCCCGACCGCCGAGTCCCGAGTTGTCAGCACAGCTGATAAAGCGCGATCCGCGGTTCGCGATCTCGGCCTACCCGTAGTTTTCAAGGCCGATGGCCTTGCGGCCGGGAAAGGCGTGCTGATCGTGCGCGACAAACGGGATCTCGAGAATGCTCTCGATGTGTTCTTCGTCCAACGTCGATTTGGGGACGCCGCCGACAGGGTGTTGGTCGAGGAATGTCTGGAGGGCGACGAAGTCTCCTATATGGTGATCAGCGATGGCACACGGGTGGTGCCGATCGCCACGTCGCACGACTACAAACGCGCGCACGAAAATGGCGAAGGCCCGAACACCGGCGGGATGGGAGCACATTCTCCTGCGCTGGTGATCCCGCCCGGCACGAGCCGCTTGATCCTCGACACCGTCGTGCGGCCGACCATCTCCGGGATGGAAGCTGAAAGGCGGGAGTACCGGGGCGTGCTCTACGTTGGTCTGATGATGACCGCCGATGGCCCCAAGGTGCTCGAGTTCAACTGTCGCCTCGGTGACCCGGAGACCCAGGCCATCTTTCTACGCCTCGATGACAACTTCGCACAGTTGGCGTGCGATGCCGCAGATGGTGCCATGCACACACCGAGCCTCCAGTGGCGGAAAGAGGCGGTCGCGTGCGTGGTGATGGCGGCTGAGGGGTATCCTGGAATCCCGCGCAAGGGCGATCAGATCACCGGTATCGACGAGGCCCTCGCACTGCCCGGTGTCACGGTCTATCACGCCGGCACCAGGCGTGACGACGACGGTCGCCTCGTCACCTCGGGCGGCCGGGTCCTCTCGGTGTGCGGACGGGGCGCGACCTTGACAGAGGCGCTCGATGCGGCGTACTCGGGTGTCGCCAAGATCCAGTATGAAGGCATGTGGTACCGGTCCGATATTGGCCGTGACACCCTGACGAAACTTGGGGCCGAAGGTGGCTGATCTCGACGTTTTGGTTCTCATGGGCTCCGCCAGCGACTGGAAACACCTCCAGGGAGCGGTCGATGTTCTGGGTCAATTGGGCCTGAAATTTGAAGTGCGGGTGTCGTCCGCCCACCGCACGCCGGAGCGAACGTTGGAGCTGGTCCGCAACGCAGAAAAGAACGGGTGCCAGGCCTTCATCTGTGCCGCCGGCATGGCCGCTCATCTGGCAGGGGCGGTTGCAGCGCACACGGTTCGGCCGGTGTTGGGTGTGCCGCTGCCCGGAGGTGTGCTCGACGGCGTTGATGCGCTGTTGTCGACTGTCCAGATGCCGTCCGGAATTCCTGTGGCGACATTTGCCGTCGGTCCGGCTGGAGCAAAGAACGCGGCCTTTTTTGCGGCGCAGATCATTGCCTCAGGACGACCGGACGTGCGAAACGCCCTCGAAGAGGCGCGACGGCAGGGTGCCGCAGCGGTTCTCAAAGGAGACGGTGAAATCGCCGAGTCCACAGGCGGCGGAGGAGGCGTATGACGCCCGAGCTCGTCCCGGTTTCCGTCGTGCCGGTGACCGAGGATTGGGTGCCGGTGCTGGTTGACCCGAATCTGCCGCCGTTTGCCTGCCGTTCCAACAGCTTTTCCCTACACCATGGTGAGGCCATCGTCGTCGAAACTCCCGACGGCAAGTTTCTCGGCAAGGTGACAGCGTATTCACCGCCCACGATAAAGCTCCCCCGTCGCAAGACAACGAGAGTCGTGCGCCGGGCCACGACGGAAGATGAAAAGCGCCACCAGGACACCGGCCATCTCGAGCGCGAGATCGAACAATTCCTGAGACGCCGGACGCGAGAACTCGATCTCGACCTCCATCCCGTCAAGGTCAGTCTGCCGTTGTCGGGCAGGAAGGCCGTGATCTATTTTTCAGCCGAAAAACGGGTTGATTATCGGCCCCTGCAGCGGGACCTCGGACGACGTTTTCGGCGCCGCATAGAGATGAGATCGCTCGGAGTCAGGGATGGCGCCCGGATGTGTGGCGGGCTCGGTCCGTGTGGTCGTTGCCTCTGCTGCACCACGTTTATGGATCGGTTTCATTCGGTGACGGTGAAGATGGCTAAGCGCCAGAACCTGAGCCTGAATCCCAGCAAGATCTCGGGGCTGTGTGGCCGCCTGATGTGCTGTCTCGCACACGAAGTGGAACAGTACCCCGACGATTCGCGGAACCGCCGCTGAGAAACCAAGCTCGCCGCACCAGTTGATTCCCGCGGTCTCCCTGCCCTGAAGCGGACAAGGAAGACACCGATCCGCGATTCTGTTACTCTCCTGATTAGAACCCGAAGACTTCATGCTTCCGGAAAATTCGCCGCACAGCATGGGGCGTGAGGAGAGCTTCATGTCCGACCGTAAGCTGATTCGACCGTCGATGAATGAGATGATGGAAAAACATCCAGCGAGAGCCACCACCAGACGCAAGCAAGCTCCGGCTGAACAGACAAACGCCGAGAGCTTTTATTACCTCAAGCAGATGCAGAACCGGACGGGGATGGTCGTGGTCCTCACCGACGGAACCGAGCTCAAGGGTTGGATTGAGTGGTACGACAAGAAATGCATCAAACTCAACCGGGTTGACGCACCGAATCTGCTGCTTTTCAAACAGTCCATCAAGTTCATGTTCAAGGAAGAGGAACTCCGCAGCCGTCGCCGCCGACGGACGACGACAGAACCCCGTTAGAACGCTCAGTCGGTGCCCTGTAGCATCTCCCCGATCCGGCTGATGACAAGATCAAGGGCAACGGTGTTGTAGCCGCCTTCGGGGATAATGACGTCAGCCCACCGCTTGGAACTCTCCACAAACTCCAGGTGCATAGGTCGTACTGTGGCCAGGTACTGATCGACGACCGACTCCAAAGTGCGGCCGCGTTCATCCATGTCCCGTCTGAGTCGCCGGATAAAGCGAAGATCCGAATCTGTGTCGACGAAGATCTTGACGTCGAGAAGTTCGCGAAGCGCGGGGATCGCCAGAACCAGGATGCCCTCGATGAGGATCACCGATTGTGGATGAGCGACCTCCGTTGCCTCGGTACGAACGTGGCGGGTAAAATCGTAGATCGGAAGCGGCGCCGGGCGACCCGCCTTGAGCAATCGGACATGCTCTACCAACAGCTGCTCTTCGATGGCCGACGGATGATCGAAGTTGTGGTGAATCCGCTGATGCGCGTCGACCGGGGCGAGGTCGTGGTAATAGCGGTCCTGGTTCACCGTGACGATCCGGCTGCGACCGACCCGGCGCACGATCTCGTTCGCCACGGTGGTCTTACCGGAGCCCGTCCCCCCGGCAACGCCGATACACAGCGTTTTCACCGGAGCTTCCCGCTCGTGGCCGCCATAAACCCTCTTCCTACAGGTACTTGATGGTCTCCTGTGCGGTGGCGGCATCGGGTCCGTCCGGCGCGAGCTCGAGATATTTTTCCATATGGCGCTTGGCGCCTTCCATATCGCCCGCCCGCAGAAGCAACATCCCGAACTCGAAGTTGCACTCAGGGTAATCCGGGTCGGCCTCGAGGCATTTTTCGAGCAGCGGTCGTGCGCCCTCGTCATCCAGTTTGTTGAGGTAACCAGCGGCGGCATTGTAGAGAATCGTCGGATCGTCCGGGTTGAGTTGCTCGTATCGCGCCATATAACCGGCGTAGGCCGCCGCATTCCCGGAACTCCGGGCCGCGTTGGCCGCGATGGCGAGACAATCAAGGCTTTCGTCGTCCTGTTCGAGGCACTTTTCGGCAGCGTCGATCGCGGCCTCGAAGTCGCCGGCGTCGTAGCTCAGTTCGGCGACGGCTGTGAGAGCCGGCAACAGATCCGGTTTGGCGGCGATCGCCTCCTCGAACTTGGTACGTGCGGCCACCATGTCGCCGGCTTCATAGAGTTCTCTGGCCTCGTCCATCTCCTTGTAGCCGGGCTGCTCGAGAATGCTCGCGTTGCCCTGGTCGACCGCCTCCTGAATGGTGCTCAAAGTAAACTCGAAGAGATTATCGGTGCTGCCGGCATCAACCTTGAAGGGGCGTTCCTGGGCCTGATATCCCGCGGCCTCCACATGAAAGAGGTAGTATCTCGTTGCATCGAGAAGCAGGAACTTGAACACGCCTTTTTTGTCGGCGGTCACCACCATATTAAACGTGGAGACATCCGGTGAGGTGACGGTGACCTCGGCGTTCGCGATTGGGTTTCCCATGGAGTCGGTCACGTGGCCCTCGACGCGGGCCTGCGCCCCGGCAAAGACAAGGCCAGCAGTGGTGATCACACCAAGCAGGGAAACGAACAATTTGGTTTTCCACAAACGCATATCTATCCTCCGGCGCGTGGGTAGGCGCAGGGCCAGCATACTCGTTTTTCCGTTCTGTCTCAACGCGAGAGGATCAAACAGGTCGCGAAAACGGGAGCATGGCGCGCATCACGTGACGGGCCACCGAGGGGTTTTCCCGCAGTCTGCGCATCGAGTAGGGGTACCAGTCGCGGCCGAACGGGACATAGACCCGCAAACGATGCCCCTCGGCGAGAATGATCTTCCGGAGGTCGGGGTCGACCCCCAGGAGCATTTGAAACTCGTACTGATCACGATCGAGTTGCAGCCGATCGATCGCGCTCATGCCGGCCCACACGAGGTGGCTGTCGTGTGTGGCAATTCCGACGTACGCCCCACCCGCCAGGAGCTTTTCGGTGTTGTAGATGAAGTTTTCCCTGACGGTGGAGAAATCGTGCCACGCGATGGCTCGCGGTTCCCGGTAGATCCCCTTGCAAATCCTGATGTTCGGGGACAGCGAAAGCAGGTCGTTGATGTCCGCTGTTGTCCGGTGCATATAGGCTTGCAGAACCACTCCAACAGATGATGGGTGGGCCTCACGGACCCGCCGGTACATGCGCAGCGTCGCGTCTGTACACATGTGATCCTCCATATCGATCCGCACGAAGTTCCCAAGCTCGGTGGCGCGATCGACGATCTCTCGGATGTTCGACGTGCACAGGTCTTCGTCGATCTTGAGGCCCAGCATCGTCGGTTTGATCGAGACGTTGGCATCCAGACCCTCAGTGTTGATCCGATCGAGCAGCCCCAGATACTGGACAACGGCCGCTTCCGCCTTCGATCTCTCGTGGACTTCTTCACCAAGCACATCAACTGTCCCCATGGCGCCTTCGTCGTTCATGGCGCGAAGCGTGCTCACGGCGTCATCCATCGTCTCGCCGGCAACATAACGTTGCGCGACGCGACCGACGATGGGTTTCGGGACCAGGGGCATACCGTGTTTGATGAGAGCGTCGAACAGGCTCATGAAAATCTCCTCGGAGTCGGTGTTGCAGCGAGAGCGGCACAGAATACTGAAGAAGCCCCGGCCGCCAGGACGGCTTCTGCGGCCCGCCGGATGGTGGTGCCGGTGGTGATGACATCGTCGACGAGAAGCACCGCGCGTCGGCTGGCGAGGCGACCAGCTTTGAAAGCCCCGCCTGACAGCTGGAGGCGGCGGGCACGTGTCCGTTCCGCCTGGCGACCCAGTCCATGTCTGACCAGCAGCTTTCGGTGGTTCGCGCCGAGGCGGCGCGAAACTCCGATCGCAAGCAACTGCGCGGCTGAGTACGGCCGGCGAAAACGCCGCAACGCATGCGAAGGAACCCATGAGACCAGATCAATTGACCCGGCCCAGGAGCTGGCCGCCACTGCGGCAGCCAATCTCAGCGCCAACGGATCGGCAAGGTCATCGCGGCCGCCATGTTTGAGTGACAAAATGGCGCTTCTCAAAACGCCGTCGTATTCTCCCCAGACGACCGTCGCCCGCTGCGGCGGAGCGGACCTGGCACACTCGAGACAGGACTCGGAGTCGTCGTCGACCGGTCCCCCACACCGCGGGCACGAGGCGCCGGCTCGAGGCAGCACCATCGCCCAGCAGGTGCCGCACAATCCCCGATCCTGTCCCTGAAGGGGTTGATCGCAGTGTGGACACATGCCGGGAAGCAACGCCTCTGTGGCGGCGGCCAACACGCCCCCCATATGCACGGCGGGTATGGTAGCAGAGGACGATGTAGAACGTCAGAGGTCCTATACTCGACCGATGATGGTTTTTCATAAATACCTGGAGTTTGAGACCGGGGGCCACGGCCAGATCCTCGATCTCACGACCGAGGTGACGGCCTGGCTGTCGTCCATCACCGCGAACGAAGGTCAATTGACAGTGTTTGTCCCCGGCTCGACCGCAGCGATCACCACGATCGAGTTCGAACCGGGTGCGGTGCGGGACCTCGACGAGGCACTCGAGGTCATCGCGCCCTCGGATGGAACCTACCATCACGATCTCCGGTGGCGAGACGGCAACGGCTTTTCCCACCTTCGGGCTGCGCTGTTGGGTCCGTCCTTGACCGTGCCGGTGATCGGCGGAAGCCCGACGTTCGGTACCTGGCAGCAAGTGGTTCTCGTCGAGTGCGATCTTGCATCCCGCCCCCGGCGTGTTGTTTTCAGTTTTGCAGGAACGACGGAGGCGGGCTGATGCCGCACATTATTTTTGATGGCGAACTGGATCTTCGCGGTTTCGAAGATGGCCTCCGGCTCGAGGTCCAACGGTGGGGAACGGCGGTTCTCAAGACCGAGAGTCTCTGGTGGCGCTCTGACAGGCGCGCCCTCTTGGTGGAAGGTGTCGTAGTCGAACATTCGAGGGCGGTCCATCCGGTTGCCGTTGTCGCGACCGGTCGCGGCACAACCAGTGTCCGCCTCTGGCAACGAGCGCCGGTGGAGCGCACCCCCGCCGTCCAGCGGTGGCTCGCGGTCCTTGCCTGTGAGCTCCGTCGCCTGGGCGGTGGGCCCTTGCATACCACCAATATCGGTGAGGAGGTCCTTGCCGGATTGGCGCTGTCCGCAGACGTCAACGCCTGAGTTCTTTGTCGACCTCCAGCTGCTGTTCGCGATGCGCCTGTTCGAGGTTCTGCAGCTGATCACGGAGCCCGTCGGTCGCCAGGTGCGGCTGTTGCGTTGCGGTGCTGTTCAGCATTCCGTCGAGGGAGCTTTGTGCCTGGTCGAGGCGACGCCGGGCCCGCATGAGATATGACTGCGATGGTCTCAGGGCGTAGGCCCGAAGGTCCCCGGCGGCACTCCGGAGACTCACAGCGATGTGGAGTTCGCGGCTGGCGGTGGGCGCCGCTGCTGCCCACGAAGCCGCCGTGTCAGCCATGAGTCTCAGGTCCTCTCCGTAATCACCGATGGCTTCGGGAGCGTCGACAAGGCCTTCCATGACGGTCACCATCCGGAGCGCGGTTTCGGGGTCGAGCGCCTGACCGGGAACGTCGGGTTCGCGCAGCTCTTCGGACACCTTTGCTACAGCGTCAAGACTCGACCCGGCGTCTCGGCCCGTCAGGTACAACGCAAACCCCGCCGCCAACAGCGCTGTGACCACGAACCCTCCCGAAATCCGCACCAATCAGCCTCCGTTTCAAGTATATGTGGTCCTGGCCGTCGTCCTCTTTGGAGGACACATTCGTGCGGGGAGGGTGCGGTGCAACGACCCAGGCGGTGGCACGATCCTTGCCTATCAAGTGGTCGGAGGTTGCCATGGTGAAATCGACCATCGTTCGTCGAGCCGTCTTCTGCGGATGGGTCGTGATCTCGGGATTCGCCCTCCCGGCGGCGGCGCAGCTGTCTGCCGACTGGATGATACCTGCGGCCGCCTCCAACGCCGGGGCCCGCAACACCTTTTGGAGAACGGACCTGTCGCTCCACAATCCCCACGAGTATGACCTGCCGGTCGTGGTCCAGGCCCTGCCCACCGATACCGAGAACACCGTGGTGCCGACCCTCACCATCACCCTCTCTCCGTGGCAGACACTGAACCTGTGGGATGTTCTGGGGCCCGAGGTCTTCGATCTTGAAGGTACGGCGGCGATCCTCGCCTACGCCGACACGGCCCTGGCCTGCGACCCGATCGAGGACTGTCACTTCCTGACCACGTCGCGGACCTACACACCGGACGCGAGCGGCGATGGCGAGTTTGGCCTGACGGTTTTCGGAGCGGGTGTCGAGCGGGGAACCGATTGGGAGTCCCTCGCCTACGCGGCTGGAATCCTCAACGATGGGGAATATTTTCGCTGCAACGTCGGCATTGCTTCGTGGACGGCCGAGTGGACCACAATCCGTCTCGATATCCAGAGCGCCGATGGCGCCGTCCTGGACTCCGAGTTCTTCGACGTCCCTCCGTTTGGTCACACCCAACGACGGCTCGGCACAATCCTCGAGGGCGGGAGCCTGGTCTTTTACCTCGATTCCGGGCCCGACACTGCGCTTGTATTTCCCTATGCGACGATCATCAATCAGAAGACCGGGGACCCGAGCTACGTTTTTGCCGAAGCCTCACGGGTCGGTGTCTCGGTGGCCAAGAAATCCCCCCGGAAAAAGGGGCGTCCGGACAAGCCCTCGAATGGCGGGTAGCTTCCCAGCGTGATGGCGGTCATAATGGGAGGTCGGGAGCTGGAGGGTCATGGTTCAGTTCGACAACAAAAACCGCCAGGTCAAAATCAAGATCGTCTACTACGGGCCGGCCACCGGCGGAAAGACGACATCGCTCCAGCAGATACACCGCGTCCTCGATCCCGAGCGTCGCACACGACTCTACTCTCTCAACACGGCTGCCGACCGGACGCTCTTTTTTGACCTCTTGTCGCTCAATCTCGGTCGAATTCGAGATTTTCGCCTCTCTCTCCAGCTCTATACCGTGCCGGGCCAGGTGCAGTACGACGCCACCAGACGAACCGTCCTCGCGGGCGCCGATGGAGTCGTCTTTGTGGCGGACTCACAGATCGATCAGCGAGAGCACAATGTCGAGTCGCTTCAGAATCTGAAACATAACCTCGCCGCCAACAGCCTCGATGTCCAGGGCCTCCCGATAGTATTTCAGTTCAACAAGCGCGACCTGAGTCCGATCCTGAGCCTTGAAGAAATGGAGGCCGCCCTCAACCCACAGGGGCTACCTTCGTTTCCTACCGTGGCGACCACCGGCGACGGAGTGCTCGAGGCCTTCAAGGCGATCGGCGAGCTGACGCTGGTGACAGTCGCCGACAAGCTCGGCGTCGGCGACAATCCGCAGGCCCTTGACCGCCTCCGCTACCAGATGAACGCTTCGATGGAGCCGTTTCTCGCCGCCGGTGGAGCACCCCTTCCGGCTGACGACATTGAGATCACTGTCGCCGAACGCGACGACCCGTCGGGTGAGGCTTTGACCGATGATGACCTCGTGGCCGAGGCCTTGCGGGCCAATCTGGTCATGGGAGAACTCAATACACGTCTGGACAGCCTGAGCCGACTTCTCGAGCGCAAGGTTCGGGTGATGGCCGGGATTTCCGAATACGGCCGTGCTGTAGGCAACGAACGCGACCCGGCATCGGTGTTGAGGCTCCTGATATCGACAGCCATCAAGTTGCTTGAAGTCCAGGGCGCCGCGGCCTTGATCGTTCCGACCTCCGGCCAACTCCGAGAAGCAGTGGTTCACGGCTTCAGCAATGACCCTTTTAATAGCGAAGTCGATGAACAGGGACGCTCGATGGCGGCAACTCTGCTCGATCGTCAGGCGCCGCACCTCGTGACCATGACGGTGGGTGATGATGTCGCAGCGGAGGCGATGGCTGTCGTGGAGAGAGCCGGTTTTGCATCGGCGATCGCCGTGCCACTCCAGACCCAGGACAAGATCATTGGCCTCGTGACGGTATTTGGAGACGCCGAACGCAACGATCTTGACGAGGATGATCTCCAGTTGGTGTCGGTTCTCGTGTCCGCCGCCGCCATGGGTTACGCCAATGCGATCGCCTGGAAACAGATGGAAGAACTCAGCCGGGGCCTCGAGGAGCAGGTCGCTGAACGCACATCGGAGCTGAGAAATTCACTCGCCCAATCGAGGCGCCTGGCCGACGATCTGGCGGAAAAGAAGTCTCTTCTCGAAGAGGCGTATCGGGACCTCGCCACCCTTGACGGCGTCAAGAACGAGCTCATCAACCGTCTCTCGCTCGAATTCAAGACCCCTGTCACCTCGCTGTTCACTGCCGCGAAGATCCTCGAGCGTGACGAGGACATTCCAGCCGACAAGGCGCGCCGCCTGGTGGCGATCATCCACGACGAGAGTGAAAAGCTTCTGGAGATGATCCAGAGTATCTTTCAAGTTTCGGTGCTGGGTGGGGGGGGTCGTGACCTCGTGTGCCGACCGGTGCCGGCGCAGGAGCTCTTCCGGCAGGCAATAGCGCCTCTTCGGGATCTCGTAAAAGACCGCAAGGTCAATATCGTGATGTTGATTCCGAGCGGGCTCGAGACGATTTCGTGCGACCGTGAGAGCATCGAAGCGGCCCTTCGGGCGGTGGTCAGAAACGGGGTCGAATTCAGTCACGAAGGTGGTGAGGTCAAACTCGAAGTCCGTCGGGTGACGCGAGGCGACGAAAGATGGCTGCAGCTGCGTGTCAGCGATGTCGGCGTGGGGATCCCGGAGACCGACCTTGATCGGGTTCGTGAGGCCTTCTGGCAGGGCGACGATTCGACGGCCGGCAAACGACACGGCATCGGACTCGGTCTCGCGATCGCGGACAGGGTGGCGACGATCCACGGGGGTACGATCACGATTGCCAGTACCTTTGGTGAGGGCACCGAGGTTGTGATCGCTCTGCCGCAGTAAGGGCTTCTGCGGCCCATCAGGCTTAGCCTATCGCGAGAACGTCGGCGTCGGTCTCTGCCGCCGTCTGGCGGGCAGCATCTTCCGCCATCGCCAGAGCCGCTGACGAGGCAAAATCGAGTTCCACATCGCTGTCTTCAGGAACCGTTGCCGGCCACCCTGCAACCGTCGGAAGGCAGCGACGGCCGAGGTTGAGACAGATGCCGAGAGGGGTTGGAGTCTGCGGGCTGACAATTTCCCGGAAAGGTGTTGGAAAGTCTGCCAGTCGCGCCAGACGAGAGCCCACACGCCGTGAGAGGTGGATCAGGAGGGCCTTGCGGAGCTGACGATGGGGTACCGGCAACGTGGTTAGAACCCACAACACAAGATCCGTCGGGACCGACACCAGGTGGACAGCTAGCGTCGCGGTGCGTGGATCGACGCCGAGGTGGGGCGCTGCCGCCGCGGCTGTCCGGGACCACACGCTGACCAGCCGACGGACGAGCCGGTCGAGTCTGCCGGCATCGGGACGGTGAAGAAAGTCGGCGGCCACGAGGTCGGGAACAATGTCGATTTCAGCGGTCGCTTTTTCGATCTCGGCCATCGTGAAGGGGCCCTCGTGTCCGGAAATATGGAGGGCACGGGCGAGAACCATTTGGTCCCAGGTGGCGTGGGGCAGGCCGAAGAGCTCCTCGGCGTCCCGGCCGATGACATCCCCCGAGATGGCAGCGACCTGACTCTTCGGCAACGGGACCAACCCGGGGCTAGAAGCCAGCCATTGCGCGAGCGTATTCACGATGTCCTGAACGAGATTATGAAACGCCGTCAACCTCGCCCCGTCAACCGGGTCATCAGCTGAAATGCCATCTCGAACCAGATCCCAGAACAGGCTCTCGAAGGCCTCGCCGCCAAGCGGCAACTCGTGACGGTCGCCGTCCGGTGTTCCGAGGTCCCCTTCGTCGGAGCGGCGGGCGGCCTCCAGAAGAAGTTGGTTCGGCGCCACATCGAGTCTGAGACCGAGAACATCGAGGACCGGATAGTCGGGATCGAAGGAAAAGTCGACCTGAGGTGACGAGAGAACCCGCCCGGTCACGGCCTCGGCGAGTTCGGTCAGACTCTCTTTGAGCTGATCTGCGTTGAACTGGCCCTCGGCCAGTAGCAGGTCGGTGAAAAGCTCGCGCCGAAGCATCGAATGCGCCAGGACCCGGCGGAGGTGGTCGGGGTTGAGGAGACTTCCCGCGGCGATCCAGGACGCGAGACGTTCCTCGGGTACGGTCGAAGAGACAAAGCACACCTTGCCACGGCTGAAATCAAGCCGGCGCTCGCCACGGCTGCCCTGAAGGCTGAGACGGCCACTGACGTTGCCCATATGGAACCATTGGAGAAGGTCCCCGAAGTGGAGCCGATCTAGACATCCATTGATCATCGACCCAGTATAGCGATTCTCGGGTCTGGCAAGGCCCTGGGTTACCATGGCGGCGTGAAAATGCTCCTTCTGACCGCCCGTCCGGAGTTGAAGACCAACAGCCGTCTGGTCGAAGCGGCCGAGGGCCTTGGTTATCCCCTCGCGGTGGTGGATTCCAATACTCTTTCGGCGGTGGCATCGGATAATGGGGTTCGCGCCGTCGGTGGCGGTGTTCTCGAAGTTCGACCCGACGTGGTATTGGCAAGGGTCGGGAACTGGCGGCCCGACAGCACACTTGCGGTGCTTGAGGCGCTGATCGCTTCCGGTTCGGCGACCCCCAACCCGCCTTCGGCCATCCGCCGTGGCCGGGATCACTGGTCGACGATCGAAAAGCTCGCGTCCAGCGGCCTGCCTGTGCCGAAAACTGTTGCGGGAGCGGACCCGGAGATCCTTGCGTCGGCGGCAATAAAAGAACTCGGTCTGCCAGTCGTCGTCAAACAGCGGCGATCGCGGATGGGGGTGGGGGTCATCCGCTGTGCCACTCGCGACCACCTGGATGCCGTTCTCGACAGTCTGTGGCGGCTCGGCGACGAGGTCATCGTCCAGCAGTGGTTGCCGGAGGGCACCAGCACCGTTCGGGCTCTGGTCGTCAACGGTGCCGTAGTGGCAGCGGCCCAGTTCCACGCGGCCGCGGGTGAATGGCGCTCGAATGCCGCCCGCGATGGCACCGCTGAGTCATATCGGCCGTCTGGCGACAAGGTTCGGATGGCAGTGGCGGCAGCCGAGGCTCTCGGTCTCGGTCACTGCGGTGTCGATCTCGTGATCCGCGACGGAGAAGCGGTGGTCCTCGAAGTCAATCCGACTCCAGGATTCCTCCGCCTCGAGCAAGCCACAGGCATTGACATCGCCCGAACCCTCATCCTCGGCGCAGCAGCAGCCGCAACGTAGAAAAGCCACACGAGCGGTTTATTGAGGATGCTCCGTCAGGCTTGACCGGCACCCACCGGCGCTGCCGCCGGGCGAGCGGCCAACTCACGATCGATCATGAGGAGGCCGTGAGGGTTCGACTCCACCATCTGCACCTGATGGAAGAGGGTGTCGGCGGTGGCCTCTTCTTCGACCTGTTCATTGACGTACCAGTGCAACACAACGGTCGTGGCATGGTCGTTTTCGTTGTTTGCGAGATCCACGAGTTCGTTGATGCGTCGACTGATGTACTGCTCGTGCTTGAGCACAGCCTCCACCGCAGCCGCCGGTGAGGTCCACTCGCTCTGGGGGGCATCGAGTGCCATCAACTCGACCGTGCCGCCCCGTTCATTGAGGTAGTTGAAGAGCTTCATGGCGTGGCCGAACTCCTCCTGCGACTGGACACGCATCCAGTGAGAAAAGCCGTCGAGGTGGATCTTGGTGAAGTAGGCGGCGACTGAAAGGTAGAGATAAAATGAAAAGAACTCCGCGTGGATCTGTTCGTTGAGCCCCTTTTCGACTTTCGAATTCATGGTTTCAACTCCTTGTGTTGTCGTGCTCCATTGCCTTGGGCGAATGGGGCATTGCAGCATAGTATAACTTGTTCGAAACACCGGATGGGCACGGCGGCCGCCTCCGGCATTCAGCCATCATCGTGTCCCTCCGCCGCGGACGAGGGGAACTCGATCCACGGTCGAATATTGTTGAAACTTCCAGGGTTGCCCCATAACACGCCCGCCGTGTGGCCGTCGGAAAGCGGACGACCTCCCATCCAGATCGCGCCCGCCGCGAACAGGGCCCCGCCAAGGAGGGCAACGACAGCGTGGCGCGAAGGCGCGCGCAGCGGGCGGGGGTAGGGAGGGGGATACCGAAACCAACCGAACACCAGCGCGGCAGCCACCGGCACCGCGAGCCCGATGACCGGAGCCGGGGGCAACGAACCCGCGACAAGAAAAATCGTGCCGATCCAACCCAGGACCGGAAGGACGAGGTGGACGACGATGATTCCTTCCCGGGCACCGCGGCCGAGGTCAGAGCGCGAGCCGCGGGCTATTTCGAGCACTCGCAAGGTCGCGAACACGGCGACAACCGCCGCCACCGCGGGGACGGACCACACCAGCGTTGCTGGGAGTCGGTGCAACAGCAACCACCTCGAGAGGTGGCCATCGACCGGATCCAGGAGAGGGAGCCACGTCCCCGCCACCAGAGCTGCCCACCAGGCCATCTGAACCACCACCAGTTGGCCGACCAGGGTCGGCTTTCGAGGTCGTAGAGTGAGCAGGAACAGAGCGGCGAGCAATGGCAACACCATCGATCCGAGCCAGTAGCCACCCGCGCTCGGCAACGACGAAAAGTTGAGGGTGGGCTGGTTGACCAACGCCCAGACCTGGCGGTCCAGGGGAAAGGTCGCCCCGATCCAGCCACAGCCCCCCGCCACAGCGCCCAAACCCTGGCCGACGACGGCCAGCAAGAGAGTGGATCCCAATGCTGTGATCGCTGCCAACCACGAGATGGCGATGGCCGACACAGCTGTTGCGTGGGTATCGATGCGCATTGGTCGGCATGCTACCATGACGGCCGCCATGAAGGTGAAACGCTCGTGTCTACAGTGCTTATTGGCGTTGGCGACTGTCGCTTACGGCAGCGCCGCGTCAGTGGAGGCCCAGGCTCTCCACACGGAGCGTCTGTCCAACGGTACGGTCCTCATAGTGGTTGAAGAGCCCATGTCCGATGCTACGACGGTAGCGTGGCCGGCTGTAGCTGAAGAGATGGCCCTCGTGGTCACCAGCGGCGAAATGACGTTGATCGCCGATCTCGAGGCGGCGCTGGCCTTGTCACCCGACGGCCCTGCGCCGCCCGTGGTGATTGCTGCCGGTGGTGTCCCCCTCGTGGAGCTCCGCGGGGTGCTGGAGAGATCATTTGCAGGACGGACCGCGGGACGTATCCAAGTGCAGGTTCGCGAATATGTTGACGAGGCCCGGATGGAGCGCCGTCTCGGCCCGCCTGGTTCGGAAGCCGAGATCAGGCTTCAGGTCAATCTGCCGGCACCGTCCGATCCAAATCGAACTCCAGCGGAGGTTCTCTGGGATCTCCTGCCCGAGATCCTGTCCGGAGATCTAGCGGGACTCCAGAGCCGAACCGAGGGCCCGCGGGGGATCCTCGAAGCGCGGGTAAATGCCGATAGGGTGGACCTCGAGCTCACCAAACTGCGCATCGGGCTCGCGCGGATCTCGGAAGACCCCCGCCTCAAGGGCGACCAGGTCGAGGCTGCGGCGCAGAGGCTCCTGGTTCAACGCCGCGCCCTCCTGGAAAAACATCCGGAGGCGGCACTGCACCTCCTCGAATTGTGGACCGCGGGCGGAATCGCCGCGGTCCGTGAGTACCTCTTTGCCGCCGAGGGCGTCACCCTGGGTGGAGTTCGCGAAGCTGCTCGAGTTTGGCTCCCGCAGCATCCTGGCAGCGTGGTCGTGGTGCTGCCGCCGCAGGCCCTCAACCCGCGATTCGCCTCTCCGCCGAATGTGCTTCAACTCGAAAGCGGTCTCATGGCGGCCATTCTCGAGAGACCGGGTACGCCGCTGGGGGTCGTCTGTCTGCGGCCGGTTGTCATCCCCGACCTCGACAACGAAATGGCGGCGACGATCCTCACGAAGGTTGCGCGCGAATTGCGCGCGGGCGCTGAACGTCCCGGCTGGGTGGAAGTCGGATCCAGCCCGCCCCGTCTCGAGATCGCATCGCCCTCCGGGCAGTTTGCAGAGCTCGTCGAGGCTCTTCGTGCCGCCACCGAGCGGGTGGCGGCGGATCAGCGCTCGATCCCGTTTGCGCCGGGTGACGCCCGTCGCCGGGCGCTCCGAATGACGGCGGGTGTTCTCGGCGTCGCAGAGGGTTTCGAGTTGACTGCGATCACTCTTTTGCGTCAGGAAAATCTCGCCATCGGCGTTGTCGCCGAGGATGGCGAGGCGGCCGCAGAGGCGGTTCGAAAATTCTGGACGATTGGCAACAGAACCGTTCGCGTGACTTCCGGACAAACGTTGCCGCCGGTGCCGAAGACCCGCGAGGCGGTTGCGGGGAAACAGTCCTCTGTGGTTCTGACCCTCGACATTCCAGTCGCTCTCGGTGAGGCGCAACCCCTGGTCCTGGCGGAGCTGTTGCTCGGTCGCGGGTCCGCGTTGTTTGCGGGAGCTGATGTTGAGGTGCTCGCGCCCTATGTGCCTGGACGTTCTGTGTTGTTGCTGGTGGTGACTGCGGTGTCGCCGCTGGAGGATCTCGAGAACAGTTTGCAGGAGAGCTGGAGCGCGCTGACGGCACCGGCGGAAGAGGACGAGCTGACACCCGCACGGCGCCGGGTTGCCGCTGTCGCGGCCGCCCGTTGGAGCGGTGCGACGGGTCGAGCCCGCCGGTGCGCGGCGGTTGCAGCCGGCGCGGCACGATGGCAGCAGGCGTCGGAAATGGAAATGAACATCCTTTCGGTATCGGTGGAAACCGTGAATCAGGCCTTGAGCGGTCTGGTGCGGTGGGACGAGTTGCAGATCACGGCCGCCGGAATCTTGCCGATCGTCGAAATCGAAGAGTGATGACAGAAGGCCGAGTGTGGAGGAGAGCGTGAAACAGCTCGATCTTGATCAACAGCTGAGCTATCTGAACAAGGGATGCGTCGATGTCGTTCCGGCCGATCAGCTCGCGGACAAGCTGCGGCGTGCGCAGGCCAGCGGCAAAAAGTTGGTTGTCAAAGTAGGGTTCGACCCCTCTGCTCCGGACCTCCATCTGGGTCATACGGTGGTGATTCGTAAAATGCGGCACTTCCAACAACTGGGCCACACGGTGGTCTTCCTGATCGGGGATTTCACGGGGTTGATCGGTGATCCCACCGGCAAGAAGAGCACTCGGCCGCAGCTGACACCGGCTGAAATCGAAAGCAACGCCGCAACCTACAAACGGCAGATCTACAAGCTGCTCGACCCAGAGACGACTGTCATCGATTTCAACTCACGCTGGCTGGGAGCCCTGAGTTCTGCGGACTGGATTCGTCTTGCGGCCAAAGTGACTGTTGCCCAGATGTTGGAGCGGGACGATTTCCGCACCCGTTATGAAGCTCAGCAGCCGATAGCTCTTCACGAGTTTCTCTACCCGCTGGCTCAGGGCTACGATTCGGTGGCCCTCGAGGCCGACGTCGAACTTGGCGGCACCGACCAGCTCTTCAACCTCCTGGTCGGCCGTCACCTGATGCGGGAGCACGGTCTGGATCCCCAGGTCGTGATGACCCTGCCGCTTCTGGAGGGGCTCGACGGCGTCGAGAAGATGTCGAAGTCTCTTGGCAACTACGTGGCGGTCGAGGACACCCCGACGGACATGTTCGGCAAGCTGATGTCAGTCTCCGACGACCTGATGTGGAAGTACTGGTTGTTGTTGACGGATCGAACCGAAGGCGAGATCGAGGCGGATCGGCGCCGGGTGGCCGATGGCGCCCTCCATCCCATGGAGGTCAAAAAGGACCTCGCCGCCACGATGGTGGCAGAGTTCCATGGCGAGGAGGATGCGACAGCCGCTCGCGCGGAGTTCGAACGGGTGTTCTCGAAGGGCAAATTGCCGCAGGACATCCCCGAGTTCGAGCTGGCGCCTTCTGACGACGCGATGTTGTTGTCGAAGATCATGGTGGAGGGCGGACTGGCTTCGTCCAACTCGGAAGCGCGGCGCCTGATCCAGCAGGGAGGCGTCCGCGTTGATGGAGAAGTGGCGAGCGACACCAAGGCCCGGGTGAGCACAGTGGGCCAACAGGTGGTTTTGTTGCAGGTCGGCAATCGCCGGTTCGCCAAGGTGAGCTTCAACAGGGACTGAAAGCACCCAAAAAACCCGCTCAAGTGAGCGGGTTTCCGGGTGGTCGAGTCATGACTGGATCAGAAAAAGGTTGTGTCCTGTTCGACCTTCTGTCCTTCTTCGCTCAGACCCTGGATCTGAATCGAAATAAAGGTCGGGCGGAACTTGTGCTCCTGGCACAAACGACGCAGGCGCTCATCGAGATCGGCGTCCCAGAACTCGATGATTTTTCCGGTCGCGGTGCACACCATGTGGTGGTGGCCGCCGCCCGGTTCCATCTTCTCGTAGAAATAGTGTTCGCGGCCGAGCCGGCTCTTGCGGACCAACCCGCACTGGACGAGCAGATCGAGAGTCCGATAGACGGTGGCGCGCGACACTTTGCGCTGCTTGGTCTTCATTCTCGCGAGCAAATCGTCAGCGTCAAGGTGCTCGTCGGTGGCGAAGATCTCATCTAGCAGCGCCAGCCGCTCCTGTGTGACCTTGAGGTTGTTTTCCCGCAGGTATTGGATAAACAATTTCTGGGCTCTTTGTGCCAATTTGCTACTCATAGCTTTAATCCAGTCTCATTATCATTGTCTCAAACTAAGGTAGCCTTCGCGAGACGTCGTGTCAAGAGCGGTGATCGGTGATTTTCGGCCTGTGATCCAGCGGCGCTCAAGGTTTTCAGCATGGCGTCTGTTCGGTTCAAGAGCCCACAGGATTTGACAGTTGAGCAACCATACCTCCTTTAGGATCAGTGATTTGCGAGATGTCGTTACGGATGATACCTCGTCGCGCAGTCCCCCCCGGGGCTCGTCATCCCCGTGTGGGTTGAACGTCGAAGCGGTGCCGGCTGGACGGCAATCAAGAAGGAATTCATGGATTATCCGGTCTGGGATCTCGCGATGGGTGGTGGCCTGCTCATGGCCTTGGTGGCGATTCCCCACGTGATCGTTTCCCACTTCGCGGTATTCGTTGCGTTGCTGGTCGCGGGTTTGGCGGCCATCGCCTACATGATTCGTCGGGTGCTGACCTCGCCCGCCTCGGGAACCGACGCAGCGTAGGTCATAACGCGAAGGCGACCAGAGCCGAAAGCGCGCATCGTCGGTCTTGACGATTGTATACAATTTGTATACGATCCTTCCGATGCGGGATGAAGCTCTAGGCTCTGTGGTGGAACGGCGGACGGTGGCGGAGGACGTCTATCGCGGCCTCAAGCGCGACATCATCATGTTGCGCCACCGGCCCGGTGCCTCCCTCACCGAAACGGAGCTCGCCGGACTCTATGGTTCGAGCCGGGTCCCGGTTCGAGAGGCCTGCAGCAGGCTGCAACAGGAAGGGCTTCTCACCTCTCTGCCCTATAAGGGATACTTCGTCAATCAGATTTCGTTGAAAGAAATCGGCGACTCCTTTGATCTCCGCGATGTACTCGAAACCCACGCCATCGAACTTGCTGCACGCCGTGCGACCCCCGACGAGCGCGAACGTTTGACAACGCTCGCGGCGACCGAATACACCTACCACGATTGGGCCTCGTACGCCGACTTCCTCGATCGCAACTTCGATTTTCACATCCAGCTCGCGGCTCTGTCGCGAAACGACCGCCTGGTCGCTGTCCTGCGCGACCTTTTGAGTACGATGCAGCGCTACTTTTTTCTCGGGCTCGATCTCGGGGATTTCGCTACCGAGATGCGGACCGAGCATGAAGAGCTGGTGCAACTGTTGCAACCGGAGAAGGCGGAGGAGGCTGCAGACTGCCTCCGCCAACAGATTCATTCTTCGCGAGACCGCATCATGCGGGCCCTGATCGACGACCGTATCGACTTACCCCTGGAGTGAGGTGAGATATGTCCGAATTCGTGTATCTCGACAACGCCGCCACCACCTTTCCGAAGCCCCCGGAGGTCATCCAGGCCGCCTGTGACTTCTACTCGACCCGTGGCGTCAACCCGGGGCGAACCGGGTTCGACCTGGCTCTCGAGGCTGAAGAGACGCTGACCGGGGCCCGCGAGGCCCTGACGCGCTTTTATGGTGGAACGGACCTCAATCGTCTGGTTTTCTCGTACAACGTGACGGACGCGCTCAATCTCGTGATATCAAGCGTGCTCAAGCCGGGCGACCATGCCATCACCACCTGTCTCGAGCACAACTCGGTGCTTCGGCCGATGTACCGCCATGCAGATGACGGTGTGGACGTCGATTTCGTGCCCTTCGACAGCGCCGGCTACGTCGATCCGGACGACATCGCCCGGCGAATCAGGCCCAACACCAAGTTGGTGGTGGTCAACCACGGTTCCAATGTCATCGGGACGATCCAGCCGGTTGCTGAAATCGGACGTATCTGCCGGGACCGGGGTGTTCTTTTTGCGGTCGACGCCGCTCAGACGTCAGGACTGGTGCCGATCGATGTCGGGTCCATGATGATCGATGTGGTCTGTTTTACAGGCCACAAATCGCTCTTTGGACCCTCGGGAACCGGCGGGATGTACATCGCGGAACACGTGGACATCCAGCCCTGTCGGGCGGGAGGAACGGGCGTCATGAGCGCCCTCAAGAGCCAACCCGAGGCCTATCCGTGGCGGATGGAGTTCGGGACGGTGAATCTGATGGGGGTGGCGGGACTTCTGGCGGCCCAGGAGTGGATCACCGCTCGCGGTGGGGTGGGGGCGATCTACGAGCATGAAATGCGCCATGCCAGACGGCTTCGCGACGGTCTCGCCGACATAGACGGCCTCACCTTGTACTGCGCAGACCTGGATCGCGACCACCTCCCGGTCTTTGTTTTCAACATCGACGGCCTGCCCGCGGATCAGGCGGGGACCTTCCTTGATGTCGAGCACAACGTGATCACCCGAACCGGGCTTCACTGTGCGCCTCAGGTCCACGAGGGGATCGGGACATTCGACGACAATGGGACCGTCCGTTTCTCTCCGGGGGTGTTCACAACCGATGCCGAGATCGAGCGCGCCATTGAAGCGGTGGCCGATATCGCGGCCTATGGCCGGGAACGAGGACGGGCACGGGTGGCGACGGTCGCGACCTGAACCGCTGCGCCGAAGATCCTGGTTACCGCGAGCCCTGATCGGATCGCGCGCGCCATTGCTCCGGGGTCATGGTGAGCATGGACAGGGCGTGGATGTCGGCGGTCATCAAATCGCCAAGGGCCTCGTAGACGAGGCGTTGTGCGGCGACTCGAGAGAGGCCATCAAATTGCTTGGAGACCACGACGACCTGGAAATGTCCGCCGCCGTTCGCTGCACCCGGGTGCCCCGCGTGTTCGGCACTGTGGTCGATGACCTCGACGTGGGTGGCGGCAAGCCCACGCTCGATGGTTTCATGAATTCTGGCGGTACGCGGATTCGGTTCCACAGCGGTTCCTCCGTTTGAGCTCCATTGTGAAACCAACAGTGGTTTGGGCGTCAATGTTCCCGGCCCGGGATCTGCTGACAATTCAGAATCCGCGAAGAGCGGGATTTCTCTTCAGGCCCCGCCGTTCTCGGTCTTCGTGTCCTCGTCTGTCTGAGAGTCACTTTTCTCGGGACGCACTGAGTCCTTGAAATTGCGAATGCCCTCACCGAGTCCCTTGCCGAGCCGAGGCAGCTTGTTGACGCCAAAAATCAGAATCACGATCGCAAGCAGAATCAACAGCTCAGGAAGACCGAGACTTCCGAACATATGCACCTCCCAGACCCGCACGGCACGGAAAACCTTCCTCCGACACGCCGTGCGGTCAACAGTCTAGCAGAAGGGCGGTCAAGTCGGGAGGCGCGCCCGCAGCCTCAAGAGCGGACATCACCTCCCTGGACAGGGCACGCGTCCACGCGACATAGGTCGTTGAACCGGCTGCCTCGAAGCGCGCAAAGGTCCCGAGGACCTTGAGCGCTCTCTGAAGCCGCACCTGCCGAGCACGGTCTATCCATCCATCGTCCGCCGCCGTCGTGCGTGCCCAGTGCTCCAAAACTCTGGTTCGCCCGGGCTCGTCGAGGAAACCGGGAAGCGAACGTTCATGAAGCAGGGAAACGATGTCGTAGGTGTCGGGTCCGACGAGGATATCCTGGAAATCGATAACACCGACGTCCCCGCTCTCAAGAAAAAACAGGTTGTTGATGTGGAAGTCACGGTGGCAAACCCTCTTGGGATGGCAGCCGATGTCTGCCGCCAGACCGTCCAACCATGTGCTCACAGCCTCGGACGGGCGCGCCTTGCATCGGTGGCGGAGGAACCAAAGTTCAAATCCAGCGAGCTCCCACCGCAATCGGGCGCTCTCGAGGGGTTGATTCCACAGCGGAAGCGCCGCGGTGTCGACTCGGGCGAACGCGGCAATCGGTTCGGCTAGCCGCAAGACCATGTGCAACCGTTCGTCGGATGCCGCCCTTTCGAGAGTCTGGGCTGCATCATGCGAACCAAGATCCTCAACCACCGCCCAATCTGAATCGGGGCGATAATCAACCAACGTGGGGACCCGAACACCGTTGCGTTCACACCACGAGCGCGTCTCGAGATCGCGTTCGATCTGCCACGCGACCTCTCTGGGGTAGCGCACCAGGATCGCGGAGCTGCCCTTTGGGTCCTTCAACCTGGAATACGTTCTGGTTGACGCATCGCCAGCCAGAGGTTCCTCGGTCACCCAGGGCTCGGGAAGTTCGAAAATCTCCATCGACACGTCACGCTATCAAAGGTCCCCGGCACCTGCAATAAGGTACGATGGGAAGACACGACGCGGAGCGTCGGTTATGGAGAGAACGGAGGATCGATGGAGGACTCGAGGACACAAAGGCTCCACCAGCTGCTGCGGCAGCTCGGCAAGGCCATCCATGGTTCGGTGGTGCGATCCGAAGAGGTTCGCGCGTGTCTTTCGGACCTCCACGACGACGGCTGGAAGGCCGTGATGTTGGTTGAGACCTCCCTCGCCTGCGACGAAAACGGAATCGTGGACGCCGAGACCGGTACGATGCGTTTGCACGTCGACACCGACCGCGAAAGCCCCAACTACCGTATCGGCGTCGATGATGCGTCGTTGCTGTCATCGCTGGGTATCGCTGCGGGCCGCCACCGCTCAAACGGTGCCATGACACAGCGTGCGCGTGCAGAGCGCGACCCTGACGGCGATTCGTGATAATTGATCGATGGCTGACCGGATCAACCTCGTAGGCCGGACTACGGCCGATATAGCGGTTTTGATAGCTCCGCACGCCGACCGCCCTTTTCGCGGTCGCCAGGTCGCGCGGTGGGTCGTTGAACGCAACGCCTCGACCATTCTCGAGATGACGGATCTCTCAAAAGAGCTTCGCGCCGAACTCGAACGGTTGTTCACCATCGACGAGCCGACCGTGATCGAGCGGGTCGTGAGCTCGGACGGTTCCTCCAAATACCTCCTGCAATTTGCGGACGGCGTGGCGGTTGAATGCGTGTCGATGCGTGAGGGCACAAAGGCGACTTTTTGCCTCTCGAGTCAGGCCGGCTGCGCGGTGGGCTGTACCTTTTGCGTCACCGGCGCGATGGGGGCAGGCCGCAACCTGCAACCCCACGAGATCGTTGGTCAGTATCGGCTGATGTTGCGCGAGCTCGACTCTTCGGTCGAGCGGGTCAATATCGTATTTATGGGCATGGGTGAACCGCTTCTCAACGTCGACAACCTCGGTCTCGCGCTGGAGGTCTTGTACGAACGGGTGAGCCCAAAGCGGATCACCGTTTCCACCGCCGGCATCCTGCCCGGGATTCGTTGGCTCGCGGGGCTCACAAAACGTCCGAAGCTCGCCGTCTCCCTCAATGCTCCGGACCAGGGGCGTCGCGAAACCTTGATGCCGATCGCACGGCGCTATCCTCTCGACGATCTGTTTGCGACCTTGCGTCCTTTTCCTCTCGAACGCGGACGACGCATCACCTTCGAATACGTGTTGATTGAGGGTTTCAACGACGCCGAGGCGGATGCCGCCGCCGTCGCCGGTCTGATCCACGGCATACCGTGCAAAATCAACGTGATCCCCCTCAACGAGGACCCTCAGCATTTTCCCGATCTGCGGCGACCGGACGACGACACGATCAACCGTTTTGCCATGCGGCTCCGGGATTCAGGGGCTACGGTGACCGTCCGCTGGTCGCGTGGAGCTGACGTCGCGGCCGCTTGCGGTCAGCTGCGCGGGCAACGCGCGCCATCTCCTGCCGCTTCAACATCTCCGTCCCTGCGATAGATGAGCGAGAATTGGCGGCCGGCCTCGTTGCCGTCGCGGCGGTAGGAGGCGAGATGGGGACTTGAGTACGTGCACGGTCCGATGAAGCCTATTGAGCCTCCATCCACGCCCAGTTGGCGGAGACGGCTCGCGAGGAACAGCCTTAGGTCGACCCTGTCGCGCCGTCGCCATTCATCGCTCTCGAGGCCCAGGGTCTCCAGCGCGGCGATCACCTCCGGACCGACCTCGTAGTGCGTGCCGGAGATCGCCGGGCCCAGCGCAGCCCACAGCTGGTCGGGGCTGACGCCGCAATCCCTTTCGAGTCGACGAAGGACCACACCGACGATATCGGCTGCGGTACCACGCCAGCCGGAGTGGATCGCCGCCACCACACCTGGTCCCCCGAGCAGGATGGGCACGCAGTCGGCGGTCCATACCATCAGACCGACGCCCGCTTCCGCGGTGACAAAAGCGTCACAACTCCCGATGCAGACCGATCCGGTCACCCCGACTCCTGCTTCGTTGGCAACCACTGCGACCTCGCTGCCGTGGACCTGGCGTCCCCAGCGCAGCCCTTGAATTTCAGGGTGAAGAGCCTTGAGAATCTCGAGGCTCCTCAACTCCGAACTCTCGCCGGCGGTTGCCGGGCCGAGACCGAAGGCCATCCGCACCCCACCAGTCGTGCGACTGAGTGCCCGCTCTCCCGCAATCTCGATCTCCGAAAACGTGGTGTTGATGTTCCCCTCCATCATTCGCACCCAATGATACAATCCGTTGCTCCGGGAGGGCCTTGAGAACTTTCGCTCAATCACAGGGAGCGCGAAGCGGCTCGTGATCCGACTGCGCGGTGTTTCCAAGGATTTCGAGGGTCGGTTCATTCTCCGATCGCTCGATCTCCAGGTCGAAGCCGGTGAATTCATCTTTCTCACCGGACCCTCCGGCGCCGGAAAAACGACCCTCCTGCGATTGTTGTACGCCGCCGAACGACCTACCGAGGGCGAGGTCTGGGTCGCGGGGCGGCGGGTCGACCAGCTCCATCGAAGACGCCTGCCCCTCTTACGGCGCAAGGTTGGCGTGATTTTTCAGGATTTCAAGCTGCTGCGGAGAAAAACAGTCCTCGAGAACATCACGTTCGTGCTGCGGATTCACGGTGTGGCGCCGCGCGAGTCCAATCGTAGAGCTCAGCAGGTTCTCAAACGGCTGGGTCTCCAACACCGACAGTCCGCTCTCCCGGACGCCCTTTCGGGTGGCGAACAACAGCGGGTCGCCATCGCCCGGGCACTGGCATATCAACCCCGCCTGATCCTTGCCGACGAACCGACGGGCAACCTCGATGCCGACCTCGCGTCCGAGCTCCTGAGTCTCCTGTGTGACATCAATTACCAGGGTGCGACGGTCCTGGTGGCGACGCATGACCACGCCATACTCGAGTCGATACCGGCCCGCGCATTGGTTCTCCATCAGGGAAGGATCCACTACGACGGAATGTGGCCGCCATGATCCAGCATGCGCTGAATGAAGGGTTGCTGCTGTTGCGCCAACGGGCGGGTGTCAGCACGGTCCTGGCGCTCGCGCTGGCGGTGCCGATTGCACTTGCGGGGGTGGGCATGGCCGTCAACCGATGGCTCGGCCCGGTGGCAGAGCTGTCGGCGCGGGAGAGCTCCGTCGCGGTGTTGCTGCATCCCCACCTGGATCGCGAAATGCGGCAGCGGTGGGTGACGGCGCAATCGACAGTGCACCCCGAATGGACCATTACCGAGGTCTCACCTGAGGAGCTGGTGCAACGTCTGCGACAATGGTTTCCCTACCTTGAGGATCTGGTTGGCACGGGTGACGCATCAATGCCGCCGCTGATCGAAGTCGCGACCGCAGACCCCGATTCACTGAAGGCTCTGAACGACCAACCGGAAGTCCTTGCGGTCGGTCCCCAGTCGTCCATCCAACAACTCCTCGGCGAGGTGGCGCGTCGATTGTCATGGGTGGTCGTGGCCCTCAGCGCGGTCCTCCTCGCCGCTGCGGTGCTTCTTGCGGTCGTGTGGATCCATCTCGAGTTGTATCGACATGCCGACGAACTCACCATCATGAGGCTCGTCGGTGCAACCGAGGGGACCATCCGCGGGCCGTTTGTGGTAGCGGTTGGGGTCAGTGGAGTGGCGGCGGGGGTCATTGCGGTGTTCGGCTCCCTGGTTGCGGCGCAGGGACTGTCGCAGATGGTCACGGTCCTCGGTCTGCCGGAGGTGGTCGTGACGCCGTGGATGGTGTCGATTCAATTGGCGGCCGCCGTCATACTTCCGGTGGCTGCCGCAGCGTTCACCCTCGGACGGCATGCCTCCGAAGAGTTCGACGAATAAAAAAGGCGGCTCTCGAAAGAGCCGCCCGAAATTGTGCGCTGTTTCCGTATCAACGACAACGATCTAAATAGTCCTTTTCAAGGGTCGGCAACTGCTCCTGGAGCAGCTTCGCGTTGTCAGCGTCACCGAGCTTCTCGAGTTCAGTAACCTGCAACCTCAAAGCGTCAATCTTGCGTTTGAAATCGGCACACTCCTTGTCGGCGGTTGCATTCTGGGTCGCGCTGTCCTTCTTTGTTCGCATTTGGGCAACCATGCTGTTGTTGCCGGCGTTCTGATACCACTGGATGGCCTGGTCGTAGTTCTTCATCTTGTCGTAGACATAACCACCCTGGTTGTAAATCTGGGTGCGGACCTTGCCCGATGGCTTCAATTTGATCGCCTGCTGGAGATCGGAGATCGCTGCATTCAGCTGCCCGGTCGACGTTTTGCACTGTGCAAGGTAGAAATAGACGAGTGCGTTGCTCGACTGTTGGGCCTTGGCCTTGCCGAACCAGGCCTCAGCCTTGCCGTAGTCCTTGGCTCCCAGCCACGCCTCGCCCGCGAGCAGTTGGTGGTCAAAGGTCGGGAAGCCGTTTGCGAGACGCTCCGCGACCCGGGCGGTTGACGAATAGAGCTGCCCCTTTTGAGAACTCGAATTGGATCGGCGGGCGGCCACGATCCCGGCACGGACGGCATTGCGGCCGCTCGACTGGTCCTTTGGGTTCAGCTCGAACGCCTTGGAAAAGGCGGCAAATGCCTTGGCATCGTCGCCGCTCTGGTTATATGCCGCTCCGAGTGCCTGCTGGAGGCGTGCGTTGTTCGGGTCGGCCTTGGCCTGAGCATTGAGGACGCTGATGGCCTCACTTTCGCGGTTTGTCTTGGTGGCCGCCTGCGCGAAAAGCAGGGCGTAGTTCGAGCGGTTGGCGGCATCCACCGAACTGATGTTCAGGGGTTTGAGCAACTCGTAGGCGTTCTGGTACTGATCGGCCTGCAAGAGCGCCTGTCCGAGAGCAATCTTGTACGACGACTGGGCGCCGTCGAGCTCGACCGCCTTGCGAAGACTGGCAATCGCCGGGCTGACCTGTCCGAGGGCTCGCTGCGACACACCGAGCATGTAATAGGCGCCGGCATAATCGGGGTTGGTCTTGGTGACCTCCTCGAACTCCTTGACCGCGGTCGCCCAATCCCTTTTCTTGTAGGCCTCGAGGCCCTTGTTCCACTCCGCGTGTGCCGGAAGTGCCGCGGCCAGCAGTATCAAGGACACTGCACCAGCGACGATTGTTCGGCTGACCCTCGATTTCATGATCACTGCCTCCAGTTATGTAACGAGATTTTTCCTAGGTTTGTTGCAGGTTCCCGAGGAGCGGGCGGACCTGCTCGTCAAACATCGCTGCCGTGTCGGACCCTTTCAACAGGGAAATGGCCTTGGTGTTCTGTTCGACCATTTCCCTCAGAGCGTTGAATCCCTCGCCGCGTTCGATAAGGGTTCGTGCAGTAGTGTACTGCTTCTCGATGGTTCGCTCACCCCCGGAACCAACAACATCGAGCGCGACGGTTCGAATCTTCTCAGCCAGTCCGAGAAGGGTCACCGGACTGGGGCCCGCCTGCCACCGTCGGCTCTGCACACCCGCTTCTCCGGGGTTACCAAGTGCGACGAGTCCGGTCGTGATCATCCCGAAGAGCAGTTTCGAAACATCAAATGGAGCCCACCTGAGCTCGGCTGCGATGCCTTCGATGGTGCGCTCGCCGTCGATTCGGGTCACCAGGATCCACTCCTGTGGGCTCAGCGTCACCTGATCGGCGCCCTGCTCGCGGGAGGTGAAATACGGAACCAGATTAACGGATGGGATTTTGCGCGAGAGGACTCGCCACTCATCCAGTCGGCGCGCTGCTTCCATCATCAGCGACGCATTCGACATGTGGATCGTGACGGTACCGCTCTCTTTGCCCGGTTCGAATATAAAGGTCCCGTCGGACCAGATGGCCATCTCATAGACCGCACTGTCGCCCCGGAGATTGCCGACCATCGCATCGACGATCTGGCCGTCGCGAAGGTAGATTCGGCCGGTTACGCTTTCGCCGCGGATCTCGAACGCCCCAGTCTTGCCGGAAACACTGACCAATTGGACCACGTCCGGCAGAGACAGTTCGCTCAAAGAGCCTTGCAGCGACATAATGGAGAGTCTACTGCAGATTGAACCGGACCGTAAGAATGTAAAGAACCTCCACCGGTTTCCCGTTCAGGGTCGATGCCTCGAATTTCCACTTATTGACCGCATCGACGGCCGTTTCAGTGAGACCGAGGGGCAAACCGCGCAGGATTTTAACGTTCTGGACGCGGCCATCTTTGCCGATCGTGCACTCGAGGACGACCACACCCTGAATGCGCGCCCTCCGCGCCGCTTCGGGATAGATCGGTGACGGTCCGCTGATCTTCTTCGGTTCGGTAATGTTGCCGCCGACGATAAACCGCACGGGACCTTCGGGCTCCGGTGGGGGTGGGGCATCGGGAACTCCGAGGACCAGGTTGTCATCGGGCACGAAATCGATGTCGTCGTCCGGTTCCTGGTCCCTGATCGGCTCCGGCTGGTCCGGCGTCGGATCGGGAATCGGCACCTTCTTGGTCTTCGGCTTCGGAATCTGCTGCATCTCCCGCCGCGGTGGCTGCTTGAACCTGACCTGTTTGACGACGTAGATCTTGCTCTTCTTTTCCTTGGCGTCAGAAAGACCGCCAGCAAAGGTCGGCCAATGCATGGCAAAGATCACGATATGAAAGATGACGGCGATACCGACTGCCCACCGCGTGACCTTGCGGTCCTGGCCTTCTTCCGCGACCAGCATCTCGGCGGTGGTGATCGGCATCTTTTCCTGCGCCGCATCCGGTTTCTTCTTGGGTTTCGGAGAATCGCTCATGGCTTCCCCCTTCACTGGATCCCGAGCATGGACCAGAGGTTCTCGATCTCACGCCGGGTTGGGATCGAAATCGTCTTGATTTCCATGTCGATTTTGCTGGGCGCTTGCCGCAATTCGTCGAAGACCCTGATCATGTCGCCATAGGTGGCATCCGGGTCGGTGCGCAGGATGACAGGCTTTTCGGGGTTCTGTTTCAGTTTGTTGGCCACATAGGGCAACAAGCCTTCCAGAGCTATGCCCTCACCATCGACCTGAATGGCACCGCCACGCAAGACGTGGACGTCGATGGAGTCCTCTTGCTTGATCTCAGGCGTCTGGGTGTCCTCAGGAAGTGCGAAGTCGAGGCCCCGAGTTGCCGAGAACGCCGAGGTGATCATGAAGTAGATGATCAACAGGAACGAGATGTCGGCCATCGACCCGGTGAAGATCTCGGACGGAACTTCTTTCTTTTTGATCTTCATGATCTCCCCCGCC
>JASJGQ010000260.1:0-9709 GCA_033791425.1 Acidobacteriota bacterium | reverse complement strand
GAGCATAGTCTCGGTCACCAGCTGGCCGGTGAAGGACCCTGAGAGCGCGAGTGCGCCGTCGAGGATCTGAGACAGGCGTAGCTGTCCATGCGGACGGTCGATCCGCCGCCACACGTCCTCGCGTACCGCGTCCACCTTGAGTGAAACCCAGTCGGCGAGCGCCAACTCCTCGCGGACGTCTTTGCGCCAGATCAGCGACGAGTTGGTGATAACTGCGATCTTGATGCCGAGCTCTCGGACCAGCTCGATCTCGCGCCCCAGTCTGAGGTCCAGAGTCGGCTCGCCGTCGGGTACAAAGCAGAGGTAGTCGACCGACTCGCCGGCCACTCTCACCTCCTCGACTCTCGTTCGAACCTCCTCGAGGATTCGTTCCGGATCGTAGAAATTGGTCCGCTCGGTCTGCATCGTCAGGGTGCGGCCAAGCTGACAGTAGATACAGGCATAACTGCAGATCTTGGGCGGGATGTTGTTGATGCCGAGGCTCTGCCCGAGCCTGCGCGAGGGTACGGGCCCGAACGTCACCGCTTCACTCCGGACAGATTGCCAATGACTCAAGTTCACCTCGATTCGAGTGAGGTCTGTTCGGCCCGAAAACTCACCGGACGATGAGGACCGAACACGGTGAGCGATGGACCAGAGCACTGGAGACGCTGCCCAGATAGAGCTCCTGGGCCGGTGATCGGCCTCGAGTCCCTGCCACGACGAGGTCCACGTCCAAGTTCATGGCAAACTCGACGATCTCCTTGGCCGGGTTGCCCACCAGAATCACCTCATTGACGTGTCCCTTCACCTCGGCCAAAACCTCCAGAGTCTCTGCCAGGATGGGCCTCGCCACCTCGGCGACTCGTTCGTCGTCGGCGTGAGTGGGCAGGGGTACCACTCCCTTATAGCACTCCGGATCGGACGGGAGCGGGAAGACGTAGATGACAAAGAGCTCGTCCTCGGGCCCGGGGCAAGATTGCCGGATGAAGAAGCGAGCGGCCCTTAGGCTGGGTTCGGAGCCATCGGTTGCAACGATATATCTCATCGAATGACCTTCCCTTTGCGAACCGCCACGACTTCGCCCTCGGCGAGGGGGGTCCATCTCTCACCGGTAAGGGGAACGCTGGCGGCCAGTATGACGTGCTGGATTCCATCCGCGATCGCGATGCCCGGGATCTCGATCGGCCCCGGAGTAACCTTGCAAGTGCGGCAGAGCAGATGCAGTCCGGGCGGCCTGAAGATGCCGTCGCCGACCGTCTTCCTCTGATGACCGTGGAGGAAGATCGAATCGCCGTCCGTGTAGATGAAGTTCGCCGGCCCGAGGGGGCGAATTTCCGAGGCAAAATCGACGACAATTCGCAGGCGCTCTGCAAGCTCCGGAATCTCATTCGCTTCACCCCAAAGCGGGCGCAGGCGATGCAGCAATGCGCAGAAGGCGTACTCGGAGTCGGTCTCACCGGTCGGCAGATGGCAACCGAGGCACAGCTCGGGCGCCTTCTCGATACCGTGCAGGTCGCCGTTGTGGGCGAAAAGGTGGACACGCCCGCCCAGCTCACGCGAGAAGGGCTGGGTGTTGCGCAGGGCGATCTCGCCCTGGGTCGCCTTGCGGATGTGAGAGATCACAGTATCACTGCGGAAACCGACAGCTGAGACGAGCCGAAGATAGGGGCTCTCTGCCGCGGCATCGATATCTCGGAAGATGCGAGCATCGCGGTCATCGATGTAGGCGATCCCCCAACCGTCCGCATGATCGGCGGTGAGCCCGCCGTGACGTGCGAACTCCCGCATCGAGTATGTGACCGTCGACGGGTGCGAGCTCGACATCGCGAACAGCTCACACATCAGTTTGGTCCGAATTCGCGGGCTCGCTTGGGATCACACGGCTGAAGGTTGCGCCTGGAAACTTGACCTCCCTGGACACGGGTGCGCTCTCTATTCTCATCGCCCTCACCACCCTGCCACCATGAGGGCTCCTCCGACGAGGATACCCGCCACGAGGTTGATTGCCTTCACCTTGATGAAGTCCCGCCAAGAGTACGCGAGGAGCGGCAGCATTCCGTGGCCGTCCTGCACGACGGAGCTCGCGACAAGGGCACTCACAGGGACGTTTCCCGCTGCATAGAGCATGACCACGACCAGGTGTGGTCCGGATTCCGGCACCAATCCGAGGCCGGCCGCCCCTACGAGCGCCAACCACGGGTTGTGTCGCAGAAAAGCCTCTGCATTGACGGACGCGTCCAGCCCCGCGACGAGCGTCATCGACGCCAGTGTCCAAAGGAAGATCCTGGGTGCGTGTCGCACCACGATGTGACGCCACAAGTGCTCCTCGATGAAGTGCTGCGGGACCGTCCCAACGATGAACAACGAAAAAAGGCCCACTCCGAGAAAGGTCACCCGAATCCAGTTCCACTCGGCCGGGCCGATCGTCCCGGAAAGGACGGCCAGAATGAACAGGAGGGTGCCCACCACCAGAGTGCCGCGAGCCGCTGACGGCGGCCGCAGCTCGGAGAAGATTGTGGCCGGGTTGAAGCACCGGCACGAGGGCGCACTGTCGTGAACGACCATGCCGGCACATCCCCGATCCGGCAAGGCCGAGCCGCTGACGGCGTCGGTGAGAAAGCCCGCGAGTACCCCGATCAGGACCAGAGCGAGAGTCAGGAGCAGTGCGGTGCGGGGAAACGTCGCCAGCATGACGAAGGCCTCGTCCCCGCTGGTGGCGATCATGCAGGCGACGACGGCGCCGAGCCTGATGCTGCGGTGGATGAAGAGAGCAACCACCACAAAGGCGCCGAGACAGCCCGGGGTGGCGCCGAGAACGGCCGCCACTGCGTACTGAGCCCAGCGGGAACCACACAGGGTAGATCGCAGCCGGTCGACTGAGAGCACGTTGACGTACTCCACCAGAACCATCATCACGGTGACAAACCAGGTGATGGTCAGGGTTTTGCCGAGGATAGACCAGACCATCCAATGCTCTCAGGCGTTGTAATCGATCTTGCAGCCGCAGCCATCCCACATACGTTCATAGTCATTCAGCCTGTCTTCAACGAAACGCTCCGCGGCCTCCCGAGAAACCATCCTCCGCACAAGGACGTCGCCGCCCGGAGTCTGCTCCTGGACGGTGAAGTAATCGTTGATTCGGAGAATCCTGATCCAGCCGGCCACACAGGTGTCGTCTGCACGGACGGCTTCGACCTTCTCGAGCAGCTCGGGGAGTGCCACTCCATCGAGCGCGATGATGCCGAGTTTTTCAATCTGTGCGATCAGCTCCTGAACCTCCATGGCATCTCTCCCTTCCCTTCGAGTCCGACCAGTTTCACCCCTCGGCTCCGCCAGCCTCGAGGCCTGCCGTAATTGCGGCGCGGCCATCCTGGGTGGCGTCCCAGATCTGACCGGGCTTGCGCGCATCGCCCACCACCTCGACCGCAATACCAGCCTCACGCAACGCCGTCGACAGCGGATCGTGCGACCTGTGGCCTACTGCCACCAAGACCGAGTCAAAAGAGCCAAGGGACCGTTCGTCGCCGGAGGCCTCGCTGCGAACCAGAGCCTCTCCATGTTCGAGACTGAGAAGGCGGGTCCCGGTGTGGACCTCCACCGGCAGCCCCTGAAGACGCTTGAGTGTCATCTTGCGGGTGATGGCCTCCATGTCGCGGGCCACGTCCTCGAGGAGCTCGACCACCACGACGTCGTGGTCACTGACAGCGAGCTCCTCCGCGAGCTCAATGCCGACCAAACCACCCCCGAGGATCAGTACCCGGCGCCCCGCATCGCGACTACCGGTCAGCACCTCCTCCGCCGTCAGCGGGTCCTCGAGGCCGGGGATGTCGGGGATGATCGGCCGCGATCCGGTGGCAACGATGACCTTCTGAGGGTGGAGCTCAACGATGTCCTCGAGGGTGGGTTCGACGCCGATCCTGAGATCGACGCCGGACCTTTCGACGGCACGCACGAGCGAGCGGAACGGCCGCTCCATGGCCTCCTTGCCGGTCGTGAGACCGGCGAGCGCAAACTGTCCGCCGAGCGCGGAACTCTGTTCGAAAAGGCTGACCTGGAACCCCGCCCGGTGGGCGATCAGCGCAGCCTCGAGACCGGCCGGGCCGCCGCCGATGACGACAAGGGGGTCACCGATGGCCGCGGCCTGCTGCAAGGGCTCTCCCTCCCTGCCGAGCTCCGGATTGATCAGACAGCTCACGGGCCCGCCTGCCTTGACCTTGGCCAGGCAACCCTGGAGACAGGAACCGCAGCTCATGATCTCGTCCTCGCGACCCTCTCGCATCTTCAAGGGCAGGTCGGGATCGGCGAGCAGCGGGCGCCCGAGCGCGACGATGTCTGCCATGCCGCCATCGACGACCCTCCGAATCCGGTCGGGATCGCCGAGACGACCTGCAACCATCACCGGTATTGCGACCGCCGAGCGGAGCTGCGACGCGAACATTTCGTTGACCCCGTTCGGTAGAGCCATGTGCTGGTAATACCAGGGCGGGCTGTCACAGGCCGAGCCGGTGACCACGTGCAGGGCATCGACGCCTGCACTTTCGAGACGACGACCGAGTTCGATGGCGTCGCCGATGCCGAGACCACCGTCCACCTTCTCATCGGCGGAGATACGCGCCACCAATGCGAGCTCGGGGCCGATAGCCTTGCGGACCATCGCCACCACTTCGTCGGTGAACCGCCATCGGCCGTCCGAACCGCCCCACTCGTCGGTGCGCGAATTGGTGCGCGGCGACAGGAACTGGGCGGGCAGATAGCCGAGTCCGAGTTGGAGCTCGACGCCGTCGAAGCCCGCCTCGCGCGCCCGGCGCGCCGCTTCGGAGTAGGCTTCGAGGACCTTCCGGATCCGTTCGGTGGACATCGGTTGGGGGGTGGCGCCCGAGGTGGGACACGCCACAGCAGACGGTGCCTCCGGGGGGCCACCGATGACCTTCGGGTTGGCGGCGCGGCCCGCGTGATTGATGTGGGCGAAGATTCTTGAGCCCTCGGCGACGACCGCCTCAACGATCCGTCGCAGGCCCGGGATTTTTTCGTCCGTGTCAACGCTGAGCTGACGCGGGTGCTCTCGGCCCTGAGGGTCCACGAAAAGGGGCTCGAGAATGATAAGACCGGCGCCGCCGTGTGCGCGACGCCGGTAGTACGCGACATGGCGGTCCGTCGCCATGCCGTCGGTTTTTCCGAAGGCGGTCTTGACGGGCGCCAGAGCAAGCCGGTTGCGCAGTTGGACCGGTCCGATGCGCAGGGGCTCGAAGACCGCCGTGCTCATACCGCTTCCAGCGGAATGCTCTGAATGACCGCCTTGAGCTTGTGCATGGTCTCGATATAGCGCTTGAAGTAGACCCGCGAGATCATGGTCTGGATCGCGTATCCCATGACCAGGTCATCATCCATCAGCTTTTTGAGGGTCGAGGCCTTGATCCTGAGGATCTTCGAGTCCTCGGTGCACTGTGCGGTGAGCGTGTATACGTCAATCTCGAAGCAAACACAGGAGCCGAAGATCACACCTGCGGGCACCTCATCGATGAGAACGCTCACGCCGTCAGGCCGGAGCATGCGTAGGGCCACGCTGCCCTCCAGCACCACAAAGAAATCGTCCGCCGGCTCACCCCGGAGGAAGACTGTGTCCCCGGCCTGGAGGGGAACCTCCTCGGCGGCGGCGCTGAGAATGCTCATCTGCTCCGGTCGCAGGAGTTGAAAGATCTCGTGACTCTCGAGCTGTGCGGTTTGCATGACAACCTCCCTTGTAAGTGCGAGTCGTGGCACCGCGTCAGTCGTTGCGTGTGAAGGCCACATCCTTGCAGTTCCAGCAGCCCTGCTCTTCAAGGTCCTTGCCCTCATTGACTTTGCCGTCGCACAACCACGTGCAACCACCTTTGTCCACGACCACCTTCATCGGGCGGGCCGCCTTGTGGGGCTCCGGCCCCACCCAAACCGTGTCTCCGTGTTCTACTTTCATCGTTCTTCCTTTCTCCGGGGTGTCTGAAATACCCTGGTCTCAACAGGCTCTTTTGCACGTCCCGTACCAACTCTTTTGTAGAGTCACTTGATTTGATATAACCGGATTGTTTTGAGCTAGTTGATGGCTGGTGGTGGTGTTCTAGAGGGTCGTTCCTCGCGCCATAGTGGAGCAAGAGTGCTATTATTCATGTCGATAGAGTAGCGTTATTACTGCTCTCGGGGGGTGAGGCCATGCGCGACGAAGAGCGGAGGCCAACCGACGGCTGGCCCGAGGAAGACCCGATCACACCGGCGCGATTCGAAACCGTAATCAACAGCATCTCCGACGGTGTCTTCGCGGTCGACGGTGAGTGGCGTCTGACCTGTTTCAACAACGCCGCCGAACGCACGACGGGAGTGCGGCGTGAAGACGCCCTCGGGCGATCCTGCAGCGACGTGCTCCGGTCCAACATCTGCAAGGAAGCCTGCGCCCTGCGCTACACGATGGAGACCGGCCGGCCGATCGTCAACCTCCCCATCCACATTCGTGACGAGGCGGGGCACCGTATTCCTGTAACCATCTCCACTGCTTTGCTGAAGGATGAAGACGGCCGGGTCATCGGCGGCGTCGAAACCTTCCGCGATCTCAACATGGTCAAGAACCTGCTACGAGATGTCGAGACGACGTTGAACCGTGATGAGATCGTCACCGCTGACCCGCATCTCCGGCAGATCCTGGAGATCGTTCCCACCGTTGCGGCCAGCGACAGCACGATCCTTATCGAGGGTGAGAGCGGCACAGGCAAGGGATTGCTGGCAAAAAAAATCCACAGCCTCAGCGCTCGCAGCAACCATCCGCTGGTGACCATCAATTGCGGCGCAATTCCCGAGCAACTCCTCGAGTCGGAGCTTTTCGGATACCGCAAGGGTGCCTTTACCGGCGCCGACAGGGACAAACAGGGTCGGGTCGCGGCGGCTGAGGGGGGCACTCTCTTCCTGGACGAGATCGGAGACCTGCCCCTATCCCTCCAGGTCAAGGTCTTGCGGCTGATCCAGGATCGTGTCTATGAGCCCCTCGGCGACGTGCAAAGCCTCACCGCCGACGTGCGTATCGTCGCCGCCACCAATCGTGACCTCTCAAAACTCGTCGAGAAAAGGGCTTTCCGTCGTGACCTCTACTATCGGGTCAACGTTATCCGGCTGGTGATGCCACCGCTCCGCGAACGACCATCCGACGTTCCGCTGCTCGCCGAGACCATACTCCGTCGGTTGTCGATTTCACGCGGCAAGATCGTTGACTCGATTTCACGCGAGGCGGTTCGGCGACTGATGCGTCACGATTTCCCGGGCAACGTCCGCGAACTCCAGAACATCCTCGAGCACGGCCACGTGCTCTCAACAGGGCGTGAGATCGAGGTCGAAGATCTTCCCGACTGGCTCCAGGCCGATGGCACTTCCCAGCAGCCGGAGGAACCGGCCACCTTCGCTGATCTCGAGGCCCGATTCCTCCGTGACGTGCTGGCGCGCAACTCGTGGAACCGGACCGCGGCCGCCCGCGAGCTGGGAATCCACAAGACCACCCTGCACCGTAAGATCCGCCGCCTGGGAATTGAGCTTCCGCCTATTGACGGGCGCTCGAGGGGGACTGACCCACAATCTTGACAAGGTTGCTTTCTCAAGTGCGCATACGCACAAGTTATTAATATATCAGTAGTTTACTTGACTTGCATAGAACCAAATGATACATCAATCTTGACAAGGAGGACACATGGCAGAACCACAAGAAGGGTGCGCCCGAGTTACCGGAGCGGTACTTGGCGAACCTGAGACGGATGTCCCGGATACCCAAACCAGAGAAGAAATGACCAAGGAGAGTTTCATGACCGCACAAGTAGGACAGAAGGCGCCGGACTTCAACGCACCCGCATATTTCAAGGGCGGCTTCACCAACGTTCAACTTTCCGATTTCTTCGGGAAGTGGGTCCTGCTGTGCTTCTACCCCGGTGATTTCACCTTCGTCTGAGCCACCGAAGTGTCGGCGGTCGCCGACAAGTATCAGGAGCTCCAGGATCTGGGTGTTGAGGTCTTCTCGGTCAGTGTCGACAGCCACTTCGTTCACAAGATGTGGAACGACCACGAACTCTCGAAGATGGTGGACGGCGGGATTCCATTTCACATGCTCTCGGACCAGGCCGGTAACATCGGCAGGGCCTACGGCGTGTACGACGACGCGCAGGGCATCGAATTGCGCGGCCGTTTCATCATCGATCCCGACGGCGTCATTCAGGCCATGGAAGTGCTAACACCACCGGTGGGGCGGCGCATTGCCGAGTCCATTCGGCAGGTCCAGGCATTCCAGCTGGTCCGCGCCAGCGGTGGTTCCGAGGCGACACCTGCCGGTTGGATGCCCGGAGATCCCGTATTGAAGCCCGGTCCGGCCTTGGTCGGCAATGTCTGGAAGGAATGGAAGCCGAACGAGTAGGCGGCTCCACGATCAGAGAATTTCAGGAATACTCTGCCTCCCGACGAAAGCTGGTGAGGAATGCGGATTCGGTGTGAGCAGAAACAGCCGGAGGCCCTGCAGACGTCGAAGGTCGTGACGATTGCTGCGGGCCATGCAGCACACGACACCTACAGCGCCTTTCTGCCTCCCCTTCTGCCGGTGTTCATCGAAAAACTCTCTCTCGTCAAGGCCGAGGCCGGCCTGCTCACAGTGTTCCTCCAGGCCCCGTCGCTGCTCCAGCCCTTCATCGGCCATTTGGGTGATCGTCTCGACCTTCGTTTTGCCGTCATTCTAACCCCGGCAATCACTGCGGCCTGCATGAGTCTGCTGGGCGTTGCACCGGGCTACGCGATGATTGCCCTGCTCCTCGTGACGGCCGGTGTCTCTGCGGCGCTCCTCCACTCGGTGGCCCCGGTCCTCGCGGGCCGGCTGTCGGGGCGCCGTCTCGGATATGGCATGGGATTTTGGATGGTCGGCGGCGAGGTCGGGCGGACCCTCGGTCCGATCGTGGTTGTGAGCGCGATTGCGGTTTTCGGTCTGGAGGGAACCCCGTGGCTCATGGTCGGTGGATTCGCAGCTTCGACCCTGCTTTTCTTCGGGCTACAAGGAGTCTCATCGGCGCCCACGCACGATACCCAATCAGAGAGTTTCTTTCGAGTCACATTCTCGATGCGTTCCCTTCTGCTCCCACTGGTGGGCATCGTCACGGCGCGAGCTTTCATGATGGCGGCGTCCACGACCTATCTGCCCATCTTCCTCCGAGAAGAAGGGGCCGGTCTGTGGTTTGCGGGGGCCTCGCTTTCCGTACTCGAGGCAGGCGGAGTGGTTGGCGCACTGCTCGGCGGCTTTGCGAGCGACGTCCTCGGACGAAAGCGTGTACTGGTCTTTTCATTCCTCGCGGCAACGCCGATAATGCTCGCCATGGTCCACGCTTCAGGGTGGTTCAGATTGCCTTTGCTGCTGACCCTGGGCTGTGTCGGCCTCATGGCAACCCCGGTGCTCATGGCTTCTGTACAGGAGAGCTTCCCCTCCAACCGCGCACTGGCAAACGGCATCTACATGGCACTCAGTTTCAGCGTTCGCTCCATTGTGGTGGTCCTGGTGGGAGTCCTCGCCGACAGGGTTGGGATGCGCCAGGCCTTCCTCACCTGCGCCGTCCTTGCGTTGATGGGAACGCCTTTCATCTTTCTGCTGCCCGGGAAGAGCGAAGCCAGTGGTCAGTAGTAAGTAGTCAGTGGCCAGTGATCAGAATCCAGCATCTAGCAACCAGTATCCAAAAAAACGGCCGCC
>JASJGQ010000259.1:0-2863 GCA_033791425.1 Acidobacteriota bacterium | reverse complement strand
CGTGGTGGCCAACGGCGATGAGATGGAGCCCGGCACGTTCAAAGACCGCGTCCTCATGGAAGGCAACCCACACCAACTCCTGGAGGGCGTGATTCTCGCAGCCTACGCCATCGAGGCCACCCTTGCCTACGTCTTTATCAGATGGGCCTACCACCCCTCGTTCAACAACCTTCGGGCGGCCGCCCTGGAAGCCCGAGAGGCCGGCTATATCGGCAACGACATCCTCGGTTCGGGCTTCAACCTGAGGGTGCACATCCATGGGAGTGCAGGGCGGTACATGTGCGGAGAGGAAACCGGTCTTCTCAGCTCCCTCGAAGGCAGACCGGCCAGGGCGCGAGCCAAACCTCCGTTCCCACCGGTGGTGGGGCTGTGGGGCAAGCCCACCATCGTTCAGAACATCGAGACTCTGTGCAACGTGCCGCACATCGTTCGCAAAGGGGCGGACTGGTTCCGCGATCTGAGCCTGACCGATGACGGTGGAACCAAGCTCTACGGGGTGAGCGGCAAGGTGAAAAACCCCGGCATCTTCGAGCTTCCCATGGGTACACCGATCCGGGAGATCATCGAGGAGCACGCCCGGGGGATGTCGAACGGAGTGCAGCTCAGAGGCCTTTTGCCCGGTGGCACATCGACCCCGTTTCTCCTCGAAGAACACCTCGATATTCCGATGGACTACGGTCACATCGAGCAGGCCGGGAGCCGTCTCGGCACGGGTACGATGATCATCCTCGACGACAAAACCTGCCCGGTGGGGCTCCTCCACAACCTCGAGCACTTCTACGCCCAGGAAAGCTGCGGTTGGTGTACGCCGTGCCGCGAGGGCCTTCCCTGGGTCGAAAAGACCCTCGACGCGATCGAAAAGGGGGAGGGCAAACCGGGTGACCTCGAGGTCTTGGATCTTCACTGCAAGCTGCTCGGGCCCGGATACACATTCTGTGCGCTGGCGCCCGGCGCGATGGATCCACTCAAGAGCGCACTCAAGTACTTCCGGGCGGATTTCGAGAAACACATTCAAGACGGGCAATGCCCGAGGGGATAGAGGTTAGAAGTAAGAAGTCAGGGGTGAGGAGTCGAGAGTTTGGAGTCAGGTGACAGGTTGATGGTTACGATCTACATCGAGGGCAGAGAACACGAGGTTGCGGCGGGACAGAACCTGTTGCAGGCCGTCCTGAACCTCGGGTTCGACCTCCCCTACTTCTGCTGGCACCCGGTGCTCTGCTCGGTGGGCGCCTGTCGCCAGTGCGCGGTCAAACAGTTCCGTAACGAGGAGGATGGCGACGGGATGATCGTCATGGCCTGTATGACTCCGGTTGCGGAGGGGATGCGGATCTCTATCGACGACCCCGACGCAAAACAATTCCGAGCCGCGGTGATCGGCTGGCTCATGACCAATCACCCGCACGACTGCCCCGTCTGCGATGAGGGTGGTGAATGCCACCTTCAGGATATGACGGTCATGACGGGGCACACCACCCGTGACCACCGCTTTAAAAAGAGAACCTATCGAAACCAGGATCTCGGCCCGTTCCTCAACCACGAGATGAACCGGTGCATCCACTGCTACCGCTGCGTTCGGTTCTACAGGGAGTACGCCGGTGGCAAGGACTTCAACGTCTTCGGCTCTCGCAATCGAACCTACTTCGGCCGGTTCGAGGACGGTATCCTCGAGAACCCATTCAGCGGCAACCTGGCGGAGATCTGTCCGACCGGGGTCTTCACCGACAAGACCACCAAGGGGCACTACACCCGCAAGTGGGATCTTCAGACCGCGCCGTCGTTATGCATGCTCTGCGGTCTCGGGTGCAACACCCTTCCCGGCGAACGCTACGGGACTCTCCGCCGCATCCGAAACCGTTATCACGGCGAAGTCAACAGATACTTCCTGTGCGACCGCGGCCGCTTCGGATACGAGTTCGTCAACAGCCCTCGGAGGCTCCGGCAACCGATCATCCGGGATCACGGCGGGGAGACGGCGACCCCGCTTCTCGCCGCCGAAGCCACGGAACACGTGGCGTCCTTGCTCGCAAGCAGCGACCGCACGATCGGGATCGGCTCCCCGAGGGCATCGCTCGAGGCCAACCACGCCCTGCGAACTCTGGTCGGTCCGGAGAACTTCTTTGTCGGTGTCGATGAGGCGGAGGCGCGACTGCTTTCCACCTTGGTGAAGATCCTCAACAACGGGCCGGCCCGGACTCCGTCGCTTCGAGATGTCGGGCGCGCCGACGCCGTCCTGATCCTCGGCGAGGATGTGACCAACACGGCGCCTCTCCTCGATCTGGCCCTCCGCCAGTCGATTCTCAACACCCCGAAAAAACGGGCCGAAGACCTGAAGATCCCACAGTGGAATGACGCCGTCGTTCGCCTCGTCATCGGCGACGACCGCGGGCCCCTGTTTGTCGCCACACCGGCCGAAACCGCGCTGGATGAGATCGCCGAGGGGGTCTGTCGAATCGCTCCCCAGGACATCGCCCGCCTCGGGTACGCCATCGCTGCACACATCGACTCCAGCGCTCCGGGGGTGACGGATCTTGAAGAGAATCTCGCATCCCTGGCCGAGACCATCGCTTCTACGCTACGAGGCGCGACGTCTCCCCTGATCATCGCAGGCGTCGGATTGCGGAACGAATCGATTCTCCGGGCCGCCGCCAACATCGCCACGGCGCTGAGCAGAGAGAATCCATCAACAGCCCTCAGTTTCGTCGTGCCGGACTGCAACTCCTTGGGCATCGGACTGCTCGAGGCGGGCAATCTCACCGAGGCGATGGCTGCGGTTGCCCAGGGCGAAGCGGACACGGTCATTGTCCTCGAAAACGACCTCTTCCGACGGGGATGCAAGGACCTTGTTGCCGGGTTCCTGGACAAG
>JASJGQ010000258.1:0-4243 GCA_033791425.1 Acidobacteriota bacterium | reverse complement strand
GACCTGAAATCCCATGCGGTGGCGGTGAGTGTTTCGTTCATATGTCCTCCCTGCGATGTAATCTAGGTTATGTAGAGATTAATGTCAAGTTATTTTTGATTTTTTCTAGAGTATTTCTAGATTCGTGTGCATTTTCTGGATTGTGGCTGTGTGGAAGAGGGGATCTGATCCTCCTGCACGACTCGACAATTTGGGGAGGAACGAGACCGTCCCAACAGTCACCCTGAGCGCTGCCACGCTGCGGGGCGGCGCCTACTCATGGAATGACACCGGCCTGGTAACCCTCAACGATCGGCATGCGCGCGAGACGCGTGCACCACACTCTTCCCGCGCGTATTCTTCCTTTTGACCTTCGCCATTGTGGTGCGGGCGTCCCGCCCGCAAGGAGTCGATGAGAGTTCGTCATAGGGAGCGCCGCAACCCGTTTGGCGGCGCCCCGGGGGACTCCGATGCGTCGTTGACGGGTCAGATCGTCTGTAGCGCGCTATCGAGATCGTCAAGCGTCGAGAGCACGTCAATTCCCCCGGGAAGGCCCTTGAGGTGAGCGGCGCCGGCGCCACCGACCCAGAGGCGGGTCTCGGTGCGCAGCTCCTGACGGAGATGGATGATGTCCTCGGTGGTTTGAGAACCAGCGCCGAAGACGCTGATCGAGAGCCCGACGGCTGCCGCATCGAGGACATCCGCTGCCTGGGCGATCTCCTCGAAGGGCAGGTGTGGACCGAGGACCCGCACGCTCCGACCCGCCGCGGCCACCGCCAATCCCACGATATGCAGGCCGAGACCGTGGAGTTCGTCGGGCAGCGTGGCGAGAATGACTGGGCGGCCCGAACCCGAGGCCTCGAGCGGCGCCCGGAGGGCGCGAAGGTGGTTCTCGAGAACCTCGGAGAAGAAATGCTCATGGCGGATTTCGAGGTCGCCCCGGGCCCAGGACTCTCCGACCTCCCGGAGGAGAGGTTCGACTCTTTCGCGAAGGAAAGGTCCGACGCCGAGCAGGGATGAGTCACGGGCGAGGGCGGCCGCGAGCGCGTCGTGATCGAACCGCCGGCTGGCTTCGAGGGTGGCTTCGATGATTCCGGGGGTGATGCCCGTCGGCACACCTGTATCGAGGGCGCCGCACGACCGAAGGAGGTCCTCGAGATCGGTCTTTGCGAGTGAAACGACATCACCTGCACGATAGCCACAGTGGAGCGCCTGGTTGATCAACAGGAGCTGTTGCACCTGCTCGACCGGGTATCGGCGATGACCGGACTCGAGACGGAGGGGAGAGGGAAACCCGAATTTTCGTTCCCAGGCACGGAGCGTGTGCTCTCCGATACCTGTTCGTCGGGTTACTGCGCCCATGGGCCACAGCTGGAGATCTTCATCCCCTGCTGTGTTCGAATCCGCGTTTATCGGTTTGCTCACATTTTCCTCCTCATTGACAGGGCGCGGACCTTCTCCGGCTTCATGCGGCCCGTTCGACGTGCCTGCACGCCTCATGGTACGCCTCGGCGACGGCGGACGCCGTCCATTCCGATCCAGTCGCGACCATAGGCATCCGGCAGCCGACCGATACCTCTTCGAGTTCCTTCACCGTGGGGTGCGCACCCTCGAGCGAAACCACCACCAGCGACGAGCAACCCATGAAACGAGCGGCCGCGGCCGCATCACTCATCGCCAACACACCTGGACCCGAACCAACATAGGTTACGAAGACACCGAGATCTTCCTCCAAAAGTTCCACGAGGGCCGCCACCGCCGGATCCCATAGACCGACATCGGCCACGGGCCAGTAGAGGACCAACGCGGGTCTGTCGGCGATGACTTCGAATGTTGTATTGGGCTTCATTCCAAACCTCCCGTTTGGTCGCTTTCACTCTTGCTCCGGCGAGGTCAGCCCGGCTGAACCATGACAAAGGGCCGAACCGAGACTACCGCCTCACCCGGTGAACGTATAGAAAAAATAGAAATATTCCTCGAAAAAAACTGGTTCTTCCGGCTGTGAAGACCTCAGTCGCTTCCCTGCGGATCCACCCGGCCAACGAGCGCCCAGTCGCGCCTGCAGCTTCCTATGTTCTGTATTGGATGATTGCCGCTCGTCGAAGCCGTTTCAACTTCTCCCTCCAGCGGGCGGCCGAGTGGGCGAGGGAGCTCGGGCTTCCGCTCGTGGTCCTCGAGGCCGTTCGGGCCGGATATCCCTGGGCGAGTGACCGAATCCACCGATTCATTCTCGATGGAATGGCTGACAATTCCGCCGCCTTCAGCGGCCGGGGCGTCACCTACCTTCCCTATGTCGAGCCTGAGCACGGTGCCGGCAGCGGTCTGCTTGAAACGCTCTCGGCGGACGCGGCGATGGTCGTCACCGATCACTATCCGACCTTTTTTCTGCCGCAAATGGTCGCATCCGCCGCCCGCCGCATTCCCGTGCTCGTGGAGTCGGTCGACTCCAACGGCCTGATTCCGCTCGCGGCGACCGGTGGCGAGTTCGCCACCGCTTACGCGTTTCGACGATGGATCCAGAAACACCTGGGAGGGTTTCTTGACGAATTCCCGCTTGAGGATCCCCTCGCCGAAGAACTCCAGCCGATTGTCACGCTCCCGGCATCGATTCTCGATCGGTGGCCGGCCGCACCGCCGCCCCTGCTGGCAGGCGATTCGAACAGTCTCGCAGGGCTCCCCATCGATCACGAGGTCAAGGCCACGGCCACTCACGGCGGCGAGGTCGAGGCCCGGCGGGTCCTCCACAGCTTCCTCGACGAGGCCCTGGACGACTATGGCGAGAAGCGGAATCGTCCCGATGACGGTCGGAGCAGCGGTCTGTCCCCCTATCTTCACTTCGGGCATCTTTCGTCACACGAGGTCTTTCTCGAGGTCATGAGGCGCGAACGGTGGTCGCCCGAGGACATCGCGCCGCCGCCCAACGGCCGTCGCGCCGGTTGGTGGGGAGTCACCGATTCCGCCGAGGCATTCCTCGATCAACTCGTTACCTGGCGCGAGCTCGGCTACCAGTTCTGCCACTATCGGTCGGATCACGGCCAGTGGAGCTCGCTGCCTGAATGGGCCCAGACGACCCTCGCGATCCACTCGACAGACACCCGAGATCACACCTATGGGCTCGACCAGTTCGCCGCGGCGGTGACTCACGACCCGCTGTGGAACGCGGCCCAGACCCAGCTTGTCCGGGAAGGATCCATCCACAACTACCTTCGAATGCTTTGGGGCAAGAAGATCCTCGAGTGGACCGAGCACCCCCAACAGGCGCTCGAGATCATGCTCGAGCTCAACAACCGTTATGCCCTTGATGGTCGTGACCCAAACTCGGTCAGCGGGATCTTCTGGGTTTTGGGCCGCCACGACAGGCCCTGGGGACCCGAACGGCCGATCTTCGGCAAGGTGCGGTACATGACGAGTGCCAACACCGCGCGCAAGGTCCCGGTGAAGGAGTATCTTGAGCGGTACAGACCTGACGGAGGTGAACGATGAAGGTCCTGGTAACGGGCGCCACCGGATATGTCGGCGGGAGACTCGTTCCCCGCTTGCTCGAGCGCGGCCACGACGTACGGGTCATGGTCCGCGACCCTGCTCGAATCGCCGGTCGCGATTGGTCCGATGACGTCGAGGTCGTCAAGGGAGACATCGAAGTCCCGGATACTCTCGGACCGGCCCTCGAGAATATCGACGCCGCCTACTATCTGATTCACCTCATGGACAGCGGCCGCGGTTTTGTTCACCGGGACCGAAAGGCCGCACAGAGTTTTGTCGCAGCGGCGGGCCATCTCCGTCAAGTCATCTATCTCGGCGGGCTGCTCCCCGAGGGCGACGACGTTTCGGACCACCTCGCGAGCCGGGCTGAGGTCGGGCGCATCCTCCGCGAAGGGCTTTCCGCCGCCGAGTTCCGTGCAGGGCCGGTGATCGGTTCGGGCTCGGCGTCGTTCGAGATGGTTCGCTATCTGACCGAGCGGCTCCCCGCCATGGTGGCTCCCAAGTGGATCCTCAACGATGTTCAGCCTATCGCGGTCCGCGACATCCTCGAGTACCTGTTGCTCGCCCTCGACCACGGATCAACCGGCATCTTCAACGTCGGCACCGAACCCATGAGCTTCAAGGCCATGATGCAGGTCTTCGCCGAAGTCCGCGGTCTCAAAAGACTGATCGTTCCGGTGCCCGTTTTGGCGCCTCGATTGGCTGCGCTTTGGGTCGGCCTGGTGACCCCGATCCCGAACCGGATGGCCGTTCCCCTCATCGAAGGCGTGGTGCATCCGGT
>JASJGQ010000257.1:0-10708 GCA_033791425.1 Acidobacteriota bacterium | reverse complement strand
CGCTGGCATGCTCTGTTTGATTTCGAAGGTCTGGCGGGTGGGCCGGGGCGCGCCATCGACCTGTCTCTCAAGGTCGGCTACGACATCAACGAGAGCTGGGCAGTGACCGCGGGATACCGAATGGTTGAAGGTGGTGTCGATATTGACGAGGTCTACAACTTCGCGTGGTTCCAGTACGCGGTGGTGTCGGGAGTGTTCCGGTTCTGATCTCGTGAGCCGGTTGGCCAGGCGCCAGGCGGGTTTCGGCGGCGGTGTGAGAAACCTGCCCGGGCGCCACCTCATGCATCGACGCATTGTCGCTGCTACTTCATACGGTGCCCGGCACCTTCTAGGAGCTTTCTTTCAGCACGTTTGCAACCCCCGTCACGGAATCGGGACGAGGGTTTTCACGGCAGTGACATGAGCCCACGTCGCGCGGTTTGGTATGCCTTCGTCGCAGAGCTCAACCAAGAAGTCAGTTCGGAGCCTTTTGTAGTCAAACGGAATCCTGCTGCAAAGGACGAAAGCCCCTGCGCGTACGTCGGATACCTGTGGAATGAGAAGCCGGAGAGTCGCTATCCGGACGGAGATTTTTCTTCTTCGAATAACCCCATGCTTGATGGCAACGGTCGGCGAGTCCTCACCGAATACACGTCCCGCCACACACATAAGGTCGGTTGTCTACGAACCCAGGAGAAGCTCATTGAGGAGCTGAGAGACGAGGGATGGAGCGTGGTGAATCCGCCGGCGCCAGAGACATTCCACGTCTACGTCATCAAACTGACTACGGACGTGGCTGAGATTGCCAGGGTCCAAAGGTCGAACCCCGATCGCGATTCCGCATTGCCCTGTGTTTACGTTGGTCAGACGAGCACCTCACCAGAGACTCGACTTGCTCAGCACACGGAAGGCGGGGCACTTGCCGCACGGCACCTCAACGGCGATACGGTGGTGAAACTCCTGTCCGAGATCTATGGTCACCTCAACCCTTCGACCGAACTTCAGTCGCTCTACAACGAACGCGCGCTTGCGGCGACGCTGCGGAGAAAAGGATGGACTGTGCTCGGCGGGCACTGAGTGCTGTTGCCCACAGACGCTGCCAGGCTCAGGGAACCTTGGATGTTCAAGGTATCGCACTCGCGATCCAACTCCCAGAGTCCCGGCCCTCACACCTGCTGATGAACACAATTCAACGAGTGCGCGTGGCGCTCACTCCTCCTTGTTGATCAGCTTCTGCAGCTCGACCCGATTGGAGTGGAGCAGGGTAGGCACCCGCTCCTGGTCGATGCCGGCGACGATGATGTCGCCGATCTCGACGTTGACCTCGTCGAAGAGGCCGAGCTTCTGCAAGCCCTTGGTTTGGCCGACGTTGTCATCGGTCGGCGTGACGTAGTGGATGGACTCGGCCTTGTAGCGGTGGATCAGGAACAGGTGGCACAAGGTCGCCAGGCGCTTGTTGCGGAGTTTTGGATCGATGGTCTCCTGGTCGCGAATCGAGAGGATGCTCTTGCCGCGGCGGTCGTGGATGGTGGCAAAGACCACCCGCGCGACCTTTGTCTTTTTCGGGCCGAAGACGCTCAACTCGAGCAGCTCGGAGCCCGCTGTGTGCGGCCGCAATTTGACCTTGAACGGCCCCTGTACGTGGTTGGTCTCGCTCCACATGGCGAGCCAGTCCTCGAGCAGCCGTGGCGGCACCTCGGTTTCGACCAGGTGCTGGACCTGGGTCGAGCCCTTGCCCATCGCCCTGGTGGTCGCGGTTCGGCCGGAGGATGCCGACAACGCGCCGTCGAGACGAGGCCCACCGACCAGGGTCTGGGGTGTCTTGTAGGGCGACTCGACCAGCCGCATCTTGCGCTGCAGCCGCGCCAGCGCCAACATGCCGTCCTGCTTGAGCGCGGTCGCGAACTCCTCGACCGCCATACCGTCAACCTGGTGGCCGCCGTAGGTGATGAAGTTGAAGACGAAGCCGAGCTTTCCGAGCTCCGCCGGGAAGGCGGACATCTCGTCGTCGCTCATTCCGGTGGTGTCCCAGTTGAACGAGGGCGATAGGTTGTAGGCCAGCATCTTGTCGGGGAAACGGGCGTGCATTGCTTCGGCGAAGATCTTGGCGTCTTCGAGGTTGGCGGTCTTGGTCTCCATCCAGATGATGTCGCAGAACGGCGCCACCGCCAGCGATTTGGCGATCGCGTAGTCGATGCCGCCGCGAATCGGATAGTAACCCTCGGGTGTCCTCGCCAGTTCGGGGTCCCAGACCACCGTGACTCCCATTGCGTTGGCCCGATCACGAGCCTCCTGCCACGAGGTGTGGCGCGACCACTCCAGCCACTCCTCGACGCTGAAGTCGAAGGTCTGCCCCTGCTCGATGTTGAAGGACATGGCTTCGGCCACGGCCTGGCCCAGGGTCTTGAGGTCGGCCTCTGCCTGCCACAGGTCGGAGAACCGATTGATGGCCTGTTCGAGGATTGTCTCCACCGGCAGCACCCTGTCGTTCTGGTGGGCGTCGAGTAAATCCTTGATGAAACCAAAGACCCCGATTCGCTCGAGCCATTCCTCGGCCTTGGCGTAGGTCTGTTCGGAGACGTGGTACAGCTGGTGGCCGTTGATCTGCTCCACGCCGACCTCGTGGAACCGTTTCAAGAGTGCCAGATAGGTGATCTTCCAGCTCGGCATGCCGGGGCTGGTGACCCCGAGGATGAACGGGTGGTCCCGTTCGTCACCGGTGCCGTCGATCAGGGTGGCGGCCTCGGCGTCGGTTCGGGCGACGATGATGCCGGGCACCCGCATGACGTCGAGCTGGAAGCGGGCGGCGTTGAGTCGTTTGATTTGCTCGTCGACCGGTACCAGGACCTTTCCGCCCTGGTGCCCGCACTTCTTGCAGCCCGGTTTCTGGTCCTCGATGTGGTAGCCGGGCACTCCCGCCTCGACAAAACGACGGATCAGATTCCGCACGTGCGCGTCGCCGCCGTGGCCGGTGTCGGCGTCGGCGATGATGAAGGGACGGTAGTCGACTATCGGGGTGGCTTCGCGCTGGTGGTCGTTCATCCGCGACCGCAGAAACTGTTGGTTGCGGTCCGCGGTGAGCAGCGCGCGCACGATCGGCGCGGCCTCGTCGGGCACTTGACTCAGAGGATAGCTGGCAAGGTCGGCGCCGGGGTCCTCGGTGATCGAGCCCTTGGCCGAGGTCGCCCAGCCACCGAGGTAGATGCCCTCGATGCCGATCCTCTTGATCGCCACGGCCTGGCCGGGCGTGTAGGGCCCGAACGTGGTGACCGACCTGCCCGCTGCGAAAAGCTCGCGGAGCCTCACGAAGAAATCTTCGGCGGCGCGCCGCGCGACAGTGTAGTCCTGGGGAATCGTCCCCTGTTGCCGGACCACCTGGCGGGCGTCGTAGAGCCTCGTGATGCCTGAAAACCGCGGCCCCCCCATCCAGCTTGCAGTCTCGCCAACCATTTCTTCGAATGCCGCGACCTCATCGGTCGGGACCGCATGGGCGGTGTCAAGGTTTTCGGTGATACGGGTGCCGTCTTTGGTGAATGCGCTCATATAAGCTCCGATCCGCTCGCGCGCGACCTTCAGGTCGTGGTTGTTGAGGTTGATGTTTAACAGATCGATGTACCACGGCACCTTGGTCGTGGAGAGAACATAGGTTTCGACGATTTCGCAGGCAATCGGCAGGGTGGTTTTTTTCGAGTTGTCGTGGACGTCCCGGTTGCCCGCGGCCTGGAGCTTGGCAAACTCTTCCTCGAGCAGCTTCGAGAAGATCTCCCGGCTGAAGGCGCTGCCGGTGAGCAGGCCGGTTTCGGGATCGTCCTCGGTCAGGGTGGCGCCCTTGTGCAGCCACTCCCACAGAATGCTGAGGCGGATCTCGCCGGTTGCCATGTCCTCCATCAGATACAGGACGTCGTCGTTGCCAAAGAAGTCGGCCGGTTTGAGCGCCGCCGCCTGCATGCCCTGGCCGAATGCGTTCCCGTACTGGAGCGCGACGCTCAAGAGGTTGCGGGCGCCGCGGATTGTGCGCGGCGCCGGTTCGAGCAGCACCAGACCGGCCGCATCCTCTGCGGTGTACGACAGCGGGGGAAACTGCCTGCCGAGCTGGTTGGCCTCGCCGGCCTTCTCCCACACAGGCCGCACGATATGGACCATCTTCCAGTGCGCGACCCACTTGCCGCTCGCTCCCTCGCGCTGCTCTCGCTCGGCGCCGGCGACGGCCTTCTCCATGCTGCTGCGGACGCCTTCCGCCGAACCGACCGGGATATTGGGCTCCATGCCGCCCTGCCACAGGGCGCAGTTGCCGTTCGAATCGGGCGTGTTGACGGCCCGGCGGACGCGGTCCTCGTAGTTCCGCATGTAGCCGTAGGTCATGACGATCGACTCGATGTTCGGGTTCACGAACTCCGGTTTCCAGCCGAGGGCGTCGGCGACGCTGTTGATGTAGTCCCAGCGGCCGGTGTTGTAGCCGACGAAGTGCACACCGAGGGCGGCGCGGATCTCCATCAGCTGAAAAGTGGCCTCGAGCTGTTCGACCAGCACGTAGACCTTGATGGTCCCGGTCTCGATTCCGAGGTGCGACTCGAGGGCGGTGATCATCTGGTTCCACAGCGCGGCTTCCTCGGCGGTCTGGATTTTGGGTAGATAGAGGGCGACCGACGATCCCCTCGCCATGAGCCGTCGAAAATTGTTGACCACATACAGCACGAGATCGACGATCGAGGCCGACATCGACGTGCCGTCTGCGTCGCGGATGTGGCGGTCGTCGAGGTGGAGCCCGCGCACTCGGAAGATCATGGTCGTGAACTTCAGCTGCTCCCGCCAGTCCTCGACGATCGGTCGGCCGAAAAAGCCCTCGGCCCAGGAGTTCATCTGGGCGACTACCTGCTCGGCAACCTCCAGGAACTTCGGATCGTCGTGGATCGCGAGCTTGAGGTTGCGCTGGTTGTCGAGCGACATCGTCGAGATCTGACCGAGCGCGTCTTCGCCATCGAACATCCAACCGTCGGCGCCGGAGAGCAGGGCATAGGCGACGTTGCGGAGGCTCGAGTCGAGCGGCGCGTTGGGTTTGGCGCCGGGGCCGGTGCCCTGAATCCACTGGCGCTCGAGATCGGCCGGGATCTTCGAGCCGACAAATCGCCCGTCGCGAGCGTCTTGTACGGTGATTCCAGTTCCTGGGATGGTGCTGTCGGCGTCCAGAAACTCGATCGGCCGGCGCTCAGCATACCTGGTCGCACGGCGCTCGATCCTCCGCGCCATCAGTGCCTTCTGGTCCCGGTTGAAGACTGCCAGGGCCTCCATCGCGGCCAGCGCTTCCGGGGTGTAGATGTCGGGGTACTCGGTTGACAGACTGTCTCGAACCCGGAGGCGGGTCCCGGCGTGTATGTGGTTTGTGGCGGCCATGTCACTCCCTCGTGCGCCCCTCGCGGTGGGCCCGGACGAAGGGTTTCCGCCGGCCTAACGAGGAATCGATCCTGTATATGTTGGAAGGAGTATACCGAAGTGCGGCACAAATATTCCGCACCTTGGCAAAATTGTCTCAGAACGCTTCGGAAAGTTCCTCCCGGCACCGATCCGATACTCCATGCCGGTCTCCATATCCTGGGTCCCGAGCCTGAATTTGATATGGAGAGCAGTGTGTTTGGCTGTTTTTCGAGACCGGCGAACTCACTCCATCAGGCACAAGGAGGCACCGGTTGGCGGCCCTCGTTCGGTGCGACATATGGACGACCGTGAAGCGTGCCGCCGTTTTCTGAGGGCTAGCCTGGCGGGCCGTTGCGCAGCGCGTAGAGACGCTCCGCGTAGGCAGCGTCGTCGACCCAAAGGCGGCGGGCGCTGCGGTCGATGAAGGGTCGGATAATGCGTTGCAGCTTCTTCGCGTGGCGGAAGCCCGGCCGGTCCGAGGTTGCGAGGGTTGCCTCGACGACCACGGTGCGCCCCGGTTCGACGGGGGTGGCGTGCGTTTCCACCACCGAGCCCTTCCCCTCGCCCTCGAGGATGGTCATGACGATGGAACGCGGCTCCGGGCTATGGAATGTCGCATCGGTCTCGGCGACGACACGCCCGACGAGTCTCTTGGCCACCCGCACCTTGACGGCGTCCTCGTCGAGATCGAGGACGGTCAGCGTGGCGAAGGCGTAGGGGTGGAAGTGAACTCCGTGCCAGGGGTCGAGCCGGTTGGCGATGATGTCCTGTGGTTCGCAGCGCACCTCGAGCTGGACCACACCTTCGAGATAGACGTCGGGGCGTGGAGCGAGGACGGGCAATGGCGTTCCGGGAACCTCGGGGCCGATCCGGACCCAGCTGAGGACGCCGTCTTCGTGGACGGCATACATCTTCCAATTGCCGTGCCCCTCCTTGCCCAGGGCCAGCGCGTGCCACGGACAAACCAGCTTGCCCTCGCAAACGCAGGCATTCGAAAGCGACGCCCCCATGTGGGGACAGGCGTCCGGGGCGACCAGCAACTCGCCGCCGACCCGCCAGACCACCAGGTCCTCCCCGGCGATTCGAAACCGTTGCGGCTCTTCGCCCAGACAGCTTGATTCGCCGACGACATACCAGTTGCCGTGCGGCAGGTCGAGCGCCCGCTCGAGTGCGCGGGCAATGGCGCGTGGTCTGGCCTGTTGCCAGTCGGGAGCGAGTGAGGACTCCGGAATCTCCACCGCTGGGAGCGCGGGGCCGAACTTTATGAGTTTGCTCATCGCATGCGACTCTCTTCCGTTTCTGACGCGCGCCGGCCAAAGAGGCCGCGGCGCGGGATCGAACGGATGGGCTCGGGTTTGACGCCCAGGGGCGCGAGGAGGTGGTTGGCGGCGAGAAAGCCCGACGCCACCGCTCGCTCCATCAACGCGCTCGGAATCGGCAGGCGGACAAAATCGCCGGCCAGCGCGATGCCCTCGTGCGGGGTGGGAACGCCAGGGCGATTGGCGTGGGATCCCGGGGCGAACGCCGGGCAATCGCGGCGGATCAGGAAGCGCTCTTCGATGACCCGAGCGCCGGCGTACTCGGGGTAGAAGGTGTTGAGGCCATGCAGGAGGTCCTCGCGGATCTCGGGCTCTTCCATCGAAGGATCGACCGCGTAGGCGTGGAGTTCCACCACCGATCCGCCGGTCCGTTCGGCCCAGCTTCGGCTCTCGTCCTCGAAGAGGTTGTACAACGAGATGTTGTCGAGCGAGCCGACGCCGGTGGTCCCGGCAAAGGGCTGCCGATCGGGGTTGGCCGGCCGGTCGAACCACATCCGCCAGACGGCAAAGGGGTGGGTCAGGGCGAGGCTCTCCACCGAGCGCCGGAAGCCGGCGTCATCGAGATCGGGCGATTCGGCCACGACGGTCTGGAGCCCGGGCACGGTCAGGGCGAGGATGACGAGATCGGCCTCCACCATCTCTCCGTTCAGATTGACGCTCCACTTCCGGTCGCCGGATTTTGCGACCCGCGATACGGTGCAGCCGGTCCGAACGTCCACTCCCAGCCCGGTCATGTAGTCACCGAGGGGGCCCCAGATGGATTTCGAGAAGGGTCGCTTCGAGACGTCGAAGATGAGCCCCTCCGGGTTGCCCGAGAAGTAGAAGTGGAACATCATCAACAGCTCGCCCGCCGACATCGCCTCCTCGGGGTTGAAAAATGAGTGGGCGAAGACATCGAAGAGCATGCGGCGAGCGTCGGGAGGAAACCTGAGCGAATCGAGATACTCGCCTGCGGTCTGGTCGTCGTAGCGGCCGTACGTCCACCCGCGTTCATACCGGAGCATGGACAGCGCGGCGAGCCCATTGACGCCCACGAGTTCCCGCAGACCGAGGGTCGGTGTTCGTTTAGTCAGGGCGACAACATTCCACGGGGGTTTGTTGGGGAGCCCTGAGAAGGACTCCACCTGGCCACCAGGGCCGAGGATCGGGTAGTCCGCAAGGGGCTCGAGGAAGGTGAGCCCCTCGTCGATCCGGCGCAGCAGGGCCTGGAGGTTGTAGTACTGGCGGAAGAAGGCGTGAAAGCCCCGCTCCATCTCGAAGGACTCGCCGGTCGCGAGCCGGTCGGTCCACGCCCCGGCGCGGCCACCGAGATAGGATTCGCGTTCGGCGAGAACGACCGAAACGCCGCGCTCGGCGAGGACCACCGCCGCTGCCACCCCGGCGAGACCGCCGCCGGCGATCACCGCCGTCTGCGGCGATGGGACCCTCTCGTGTGTGCCTCGTCGCGGCAGGATGAGCTCCATCACAACTCCTACTTGACCCGAATGGTGATCTGTTTCGTCTCGCCCGCGGCGAGTTCGAGCCGTGCTTGCTCGAAGCTCGGCGCTCCAAACATGTTGCGGGCGTCGCCCGAGAAACCGTAGGCCTCCGACGGGATGCCGAGCGCCACGGAGTTGAGCTCGCCGTCACCGTCCTTGTCGTGGAAGACCGAGACCGCAAAGGGGCCGGTCGGCACGTCTTCGAAAACAGCAAAGGCCTGGCCATCCTTGATGGGGACCACGGCGGTGGCGAAGATGGAGCTGTCCCCATCGGGCCAGGCCCCGGCATCGAGGAAGAAGGCGACGCGGGCCGCTCCCTCTTCGTTTTTGAACCCGGTCATGGTGATGTCGACACGACCATGACCCTCGGGTCGGGGCTCGGGGGCCGCCGGTGGCGCCGAGGCACAGGCTGAGAGCACCACGGCAAGGAGAAAAAACGCGATTTTTTGGTTGGGGCTGATCATTGGGGCATTGTAGCCCGGCGATACGCGCCGTCCCACGGGGAGAAAGACCCTGGCGCCGCTCATGAGCTCTCCCACCGGCGGGCGAGCAGTCGGGCGGCGCCGAAGAGGACGATGGCGGTGGCAGTCAGCACTGCAAGCTCCGGCGCGAGCTCGCCGAGCGGAAGATCGCGCCAAAAGACCTTGATATAGCCGTCAAGGGCCCACGCGTTGAAGGTGATCCTGCCGACCTGCTGCATGGTCTCGCTCATGACATAGCGGGGGACCATGCTGCCGCCGAGCGCGGACATGCAGAGGATGAGGATGACCGCGACGGCGTTGAGCTGTGCGCGATTCCGGCACAGGGCGGCCAGGGTGAGCGCGAAACTGCTCGCGGCGCCGGCGGTGACCACCGTCATCACAGCGAAGCCGGAGAGGTGGCCGAGGAGGTCCACGCCGAAGGCGAGCTGGGCCCAGGCGAACATGATGGTCACCTGGACGATCCCGACGATCGTCATGAGCAGCCACTTGCCCGCCAGGAGCTGGATCATGGTGAGTTCGGAACACATGAGCCGATCGAGGGTCTGGTTTTCCTCCTCCTCGAGCAGCGTTCCCGCGTTGCCCACCGCGCCGAAGAGCAGGAACATCACCGCGATGCCGGCGGCGTACATCGACACCACGGGGTTGGCCTTGTCGGCGGCGAAGAGATCGACCACGTCGACGGCGACCGGTTTGGCGAACTGGGAGACCGGTGACTCGGCAAACTGCTCTGGCGAGAGGAACAGGAAAGAGCGGATCTGCTGACGGGCGCGTTCGGCCATGATCTGACCCGAGGTCTGTCGAATCAGCGCGGTGACGACCTGAATGGCCACGGGGTCCGACGAGTCCGCCAACAGCCGGAGGCTCACGGCCTCTTTTCCTTCAGTCGTGAGCGAAGCCGTCCAACCCTCAGGGACGACCACCGCCAGCGGGAGCGTTCCCGCGAGCACGAGCTCCTTCGCGGGATCCGCCGAGGAGAAGACGAAGATCCCGTCGTCGTGCTCCGCCGGGGTGTAGATGCGCAGCGTTTCCCACTCGGCGAACGCGGTGACGAACTCGCGGCTGAGCTCGGTGTCGTCCTCGTCGACGAGCGCCAGGTTGACCTTCGGCGACTTCCCCAACCCGATCTGCTCGTCGAAGATAAAGGCGAAGATCGTAAAGAAGGCGATTGGGACGACAAAGGTCAGCAGAATCTCCGTCCGACCGTGCCACATCCGCAGCAGACCGACGCGAACAACCGTGACGATCATTCGCGCAGCTCTCGTCCGGTGAGGTGGATGAAGACCGCATGCAACGACGGCGGGTGGACATCGAGGTCCGAGACCTGGCCACCGTTCTCTCGAATTCTATTCAACAGCCCGGGGAGTTCGGCAGCGACGTCCTCGACCTCGGCGACGAGCTCACGTCCATCGTCGTTGATGGTTAAATCGGCGAGCCCCGGGCAGGCCTCCGCGAGGGTGAAGATCACCCTGCGATTGGCGCCCACCGTGCTCGCGATGAGTTCCGCGAGGGTCCCCTCGGCGATGGCGTGACCGTGATCGATGATGACGATCCGATCGCACTGCTGCTCCGCTTCTTCGAGTTGGTGGGTGGTCAAAAGGACCGAGGTTCCCTGGCGCCACAACTCCTCGAGCATCAAGAAGATCCGGTCGCGACTCTGCGGATCCACCCCCACTGTCGGCTCGTCGAGGAGCAGAACGAGGGGGCGGTGGAGGACACCACAGGCGATGTTCACCCGCCGTTTCATCCCGCTCGAAAAGGTCTTCGTCAAATCGCGAGCCCGGTCGGCGAGACCGGTCCACTCGAGGGCCCAGTCGACCGACTGGCGGAGATCGCCGCCCTTCAGAGAGTGGAATCGACCGAACGCCTCGAGGTTCTCGCGGGCGGTGAGGTCGGGGTAGAGGGCGATCTCCTGCGGGACAAAACCGAGTTGCTGCCGCCCGCCGGTCGGGGGCAACGTCCGGCCCAACATCTCGATGGATCCCGAGTCGGGGACCGACCGGCCGCAGATGCACCGAACAAGGGTCGTCTTGCCGGCGCC
>JASJGQ010000256.1:0-3282 GCA_033791425.1 Acidobacteriota bacterium | reverse complement strand
CACCCCGCCGACGGTCAGGTTCTGGATGTTCGGCGTCTTGGATCCGAGGATCGCAACCGCCTGAAGCGCCTTTTTCTGATACTCGAGCGCTTGCAGGTAGTGCGCAACGGCCAGAAGATTGACGTCCGGCGAGAGTTTCATGGCCGGATGGCCCCAGTAGCCGTTGGTGAAGATCCCGAGCTGACCGGCGGCGACAAAGCCCGCGACCTTCTCCTTGACCGCAGCCAGCTGCTTTTCGCTGTTGCCGGGCCACGGGGAGAGCGACTCGGCGAGCTTGGAGGCGCGCTTGGGGTCGCCGCTCAGGGCGGAGACCACATCGACCCAGTCGAGCGCCGACAGGTGATAGAAGTGAACGATGTGATCGTGCAGCGCGTGCGCTGCGACGATCAGGTTGCGAATGAGCTGTGCATTCATCGGCACCTGGATGCCGAGCGCGTTTTCAACCGCGCGAACCGATGCAATGGCGTGCACGGTGGTGCACACGCCGCAGATACGTTGGGTGAACGCCCATGCATCTCGTGGATCGCGGCCCTCGAGAATTTTCTCGATGCCGCGCCACATCTGACCCGAGGACCAGGAGTTCTGGACCTTTCCGCGGTCGACTTCGACGTCGATCCGCAGATGACCCTCGATCCGCGTGATCGGGTCGACAGTGATCATTTTGGCCATCTGAGACCCCCTTCTAAGCAGCCGAACCTTCGGCGGGCGCACCACCGAGGATCGGGTAACGTTTGACAATGAAGTAATACATGGAGACCTCGAGTGCGATCACGCCGAAGGTGATGAAGATCTCGAGGAACGACGGGAAGTAGGTCTGTCCCGGTGCGGGTTGATATGCCGTGATGTACGTGTCGAAACGGTACATGCTTCCGGCGAGCATGAGCAGGATTGACGCTCTGAGCATGTTCGGGAAGTGGCTCCGCCGCTGCTTGCTCGCCAGAATGAACAGTGCGAGAGCAAAGAGCGAGATCTCGACCCAGAACACCAGGCTCAGCCAGCCCGAGGTGAACATCAAGGCAGCCTTGCCGCTGATGAGCAGATCACCGAAACGAAGAACGAGAAAGAGGGAAACCACGACGACCATTGCTCCGGAGAGCGAGATGAGCATCGTGTCCTCACGATCGCGCTTGAATAGGCTGGATGCAAGGGACGATTCCCAGACCACGATTGCGTATCCCATTCCGACGCACGAGATGAGATAGAGCAGCGGGATCCAGGGTGTGTACCACAGTCCGTGGAGCTTCTGACCACCGAGCAGCATCAGGATCCCGAGGGAACTCTGGTGCATGGTCGGAAGAAGCACGCCGAGCGCGATGATCCAGATGAGCGCCTTGTCGTAGAACTTCAGGCCGGCTTTGGCGAAACCCACCAGCGCCGAGTTCTTGGACGTGGACTGCCATTTCTCGAGAAAGGCGGGTCCGAGCTCGATCCAGAGAACACCGATATAGGCCATAACGCAGAGGGCGACCTCGAGCAGTGCCGAGTCCCAGTTGTACTTACCCATATCGGGGAAGCCCCCGAACGGGATACGCCAGACTCCCCACCACCGGCCCACGTCGATGACGATGGCGAGACCGGCCATGGAGTAGCCCAGAGCACTCGTGAGAAGTGCGGGCCGAACCAGCGGGTGGTACTTACCCTTGTTCAGGATGTAACAGAGAATGGCGACTGCGTAACCACCGCAGGCGAGTGCCGTACCGGTGACCACGTCAAAGGCGATCCAGACGCCCCACGGGTAGTAATCGGTGAGGCCGGAAACGACCCCGATACCGAAGATGAAACGATAGACGAGAACGGCGGCCCAGATTCCGAGGAAGATCACCATGAAGGTGACGAACTTCTTGTTCAGGGGGCCACCAACGGGCTGTGCGTGGCTATGGCTTGCCATTACCCCTCCTCCTTCTTCGCAGCGCGGCTGTTCCGCCACATCACCAGACCGAGGACTCCATACAGCGCGACCGGTGCGATGAATCCCCTGTAGATGCCGTGCTGAATATCCCGCGCCTGCTTGGCGGTGCCCTCGTCACCGAGGGTTGGTAACCCGAGTTTTTCGAAACTGACATCGGCGAGGTAGAGCACCTGGGTGCCGCCTCCGTCGGTCAGGCCGAAGATCTTGGGCTCACCGTCCGGTCCCCAGTAACGTTCGGGGCGTTCGGCGATCCGCTGCTTGGCATCCTCGATGAGATCGGTGTACTTGCCAAAGATCACCGCTTCCTTGGGGCATGCCTGACAGCAGCCGGGCAGGGCGCCCTCGCGGAGAGTGCCGGTGTCCGGATCGTGAATGATGTGGTTGCAGAGCTCGCACTTGACGATCAATGGCACCCCGGTGTCCCACTGGAACTTGGGGATGTTGTAGGGGCACGCAACCTGACAGTACCGGCAGCCGATACAACGGTCCGGGTCCCAGGTGATGATGCCGTACTCGCGTTTTTTGAACGCCCCGATCATGCACGCGTTGGCGCAACCGGGATCGATGCATTGCATGCACTGTGATTTCATATATGAGGACTCATCGGCCTCCTCATATAGACGGATGATATTTTTGGTGTCGCCGGAGAGATCCTTCGGCGGGTTGTAACGATTACCTGGCAGGTTGTTGGCCGTTTTGCAGGCGGTCACACAGGCTTGGCAGCCGATGCATTTGGTGGCGTCGTAGAGCATGCCGACCGCATCCGGCGGCGCTTCGGTGTATTTCTCCGAAGCCTCCACCGGGACCGCTGCTCCGGCGCCGGCAATCGCCAGGCCCTTCAGCAGCGTTCTTCGATCCATGCTCATCTCAGCCCTCCTTTTCCCCCTCGCCGAGTTTTTTAGACGCCATGAGGGCTCCGCCGACTGCGGCTCCGGTGGCGAGTCCGACGACGCCTGCCCAACCTGGTGTGATTGGACCGCGTTGATCGGACGGGTGAATGGGCGGAACATAATTCGGCGGCAGGGCAGCCTCTTGGAAGAGGGGCTTGGTAAAGCCGACGCCCTTGGTGGTGCAGCCGAAGCACGGAGCACCGATACCGATGGGCCACGCATCCGGCACTTCGTTGAAGTGCAGGGTGGAGCAGTTCGCATAGGTCTCGGGACCCTTGCAACCCATGGCGAACAGGCAGTAACCGAGGTTGTGTCCCTCGTCGCCGAACTTGCGGGCAAAGCGGCCGGCGTCGAAGTGTGCACGTCGAGGGCAGTGCTCGTGGATCGTGCGCCCATAGGCGAAGAGGGGACGATTCTCATCGTCCAACGCCGGCAGGGTGCCCATGGTGGCGAACTGGAGCACGACACCGAGGAAGTTGTACG
>JASJGQ010000255.1:0-8669 GCA_033791425.1 Acidobacteriota bacterium | reverse complement strand
AAAGCCATGGGCGATCCAAAGGTCTGGGAGCACGCCGAGGCCGTGCTCGCGAAGTGTCTTGATGACCGTGGAGACGTCGACTACACCCTCAAACCGGGAGACGGTGCGTTCTACGGGCCGAAGATCGATTTCGATGTCCATGACGCGCTCGGTCGCTCGTGGCAGCTTGCAACCATCCAGCTCGATTTCCAGATGCCGGAGCGGTTCGATCTGACCTATGTCGACAGCGACGGTTCGGAAAAGCGCCCGGTGATGATCCACCGCGCCATTCTCGGATCACTCGAGCGATTCTACGGAGTGATGCTGGAACATTTCGGCGGAGACCTGCCGCCGTGGCTCGCGCCGGAGACCGCTCGAGTATTGCCCATCGTCGACGCCGTCAACGACTATGCCGAAGAGGTGGCGGCGGGCCTGCGTGACCGTGGTCTGAGGGTCGAGGTCGACCGGCGGAGCGAAAAGCTCGGATACAAGATCCGGGATGGAGAAACGATGAAGGTGCCCTACCTGTTGGTGGTGGGGCAACGTGAAGCCGAGGACGGGACGGTATCCCTACGATTGCGGCACCGCCGCGACGAAGGGGTAAAGTCCCTGGATGAGGTGGCGCAGCGTATCCTGAACGCCGTCACGACACGTTCTTTGGAACTGTAGGGAATAGAAAAGGAGCTCGTCATGCCAAAACTGAAGACCCACCGTGGAGCTGCCAAGCGGATCAAGCGAACCGGCACCGGCAAGTTCAAACGCCACCACGCCTATACGTCACACATCATGACGAAAAAGTCGACCAAGCGGAAGCGCAAGCTGCGTGCCTCCGCCATCGTGGCGCCGGGTGATGCCAAGGTGATCGCGAAGATGCTCGCGGCGCAGAAGTAGGGAGAAAGCATGCGCGTCAAAAGAGGAAGCAACCGTAAGGACCGCCGCAAGAAGATATTGAACCTCGCCGAGGGCTACTGGGGCGCCAAATCCAGGCTCCACCGTACGGCCAAGATCCAGGTCGAAAAGTCGCTGCAGTACGCCTACCGGGACCGCAAGCAGCGCAAGCGCCAGTTCCGTTCGCTGTGGATCACCCGCATCAATGCGGCCGCACGACTGAACGGCACGACCTATTCGGCCCTGATCGCCGGCCTCAAGAATGTAGGGTGCGATCTCGACCGCAAGGTCCTGGCGGACCTCGCGGTGCGCGATCCGCAGGCCTTTACCCAGATCGTAGAGCTGTCGAAACAAGCCGAGAGCTGAGGTTTCGGTGAGCACGGCGCGTCTGGAGGAGGTCCGGGCGTCGTTCCATACCGAACTCGAATCGGCTGGAGGCGATGCTGCCGAGGTGGAGAATGTCCGGATAAAGTTTGCCGGTAAAAAGAGCGGTGTCCTCAATCAGTTGACGGCAGTGCTTCGAGAGTTGCCAAACGAGGAAAAGCGTGCGTACGGGCAGGCCCTCAACGAGCTCAAGAAGGAGCTGGAGTCGAAGCTCAAGGAGGCCAAGGCGGCAGCAAAGACCGTTGATCTCAAAGCCGACATCAAGGCCAAGACCAAATCATCGAGCGCTTCACTGAGCGTTGATGGTCCGGTCGATGTCACGCTCCCCGGAACACCGGTGGTCTGTGGCGCGCAACACCCGGTCCACATCGTGCGCCGGCGGATTGAAGAGATCTTCCTCCGCATGGGTTACGACGTCGAGGCAGGCCCCGAGATCGAGGACGATTGGCACAACTTCGAGGCCCTCAATATCCCGCCCGATCATCCGGCCCGGGACGACCAGGACACCTTCTACCTTCCCGGTGGCTATCTGTTGCGAACCCATACCTCGCCGGTCCAGGCGCGGGTCATGGAGAGCCGCAAGCCGCCGATCCGCATCGTGGTGCCGGGTCGTGTTTATCGACGGGACTCTGACCTTCGTCACTCCCCCATGTTCCATCAAATCGAAGGCCTGATGGTGGGTGAGGGCATCACCGTCGGTCACCTCAAGGCGACCCTCGAGACCTTTCTCCACGCCCTGTTCTCCGACGATGTCGACGTTCGGCTGCGACCGGGTTACTTCCCCTTCACCGAGCCCTCGGCAGAGGTCGACATCTCGTGCATTTTCTGTGACAAAAAAGGGTGCGGCGTGTGTTCGGGCTCCGGGTGGATCGAGATCCTCGGATCCGGGATGGTCGATCCGCGGGTCTTTGAGGCGGTCGGTGTGGATTCTGATCGCTACACCGGGTTCGCGTTCGGTCTCGGGCTCGATCGCATCGCCATGTTGGTCTACGGAATTCCCGACCTTCGCCAGCTCTTTGCCGGCGATCAGCGGCTGACGAGGCAATTCGTATGAACTTTGATTCCGAATGGCTGCTGCAGCACCTCGAAGGTGCACCCGATGCCGATACCGTTGCCGATCGACTCACCGACTGCGGCTGTCTGGTGGAGTTGCGTGAGCCGGGTGATGGTGCCGAAATCTGGGATGTGGAAGTGACCACCAACCGCCCCGATGCCATGAACCACCGCGGTCTTGCCCGCGAGGCAGCGGTTGCCACCGGCGCCCCCCTCAAGGATCTGGTCGTTGAGATCGACGAGGTCGAGGAAGCTAGCTCTGATTGCGCCGTCATCGAAATCGCCGACCCCGAGGTCTGTACCCGATTCGCTGCAAGGGTGGTGCGCGGTGTGCGGCAGGTGCCGTCGCCCGAATGGCTCCAGCGCCGGCTCAGCAACTGCGGCGTACGGCCGATTAACGCGGTGGTGGACATCACAAACTACGTGCTGCTCGAAATCGGGCAGCCGCTCCACGCCTACGACCTCGCCAAGGTGCGAGGTGGCCGATTGGTGGCCCGTCGGGCCGCAGCTGGTGAGCAGCTCAGGACTCTTGACGGAGAGCTTCGGCGCCTCGATCCTGAAATGGCGGTGATCGCAGACGCCGAAGGCGTCGTCGGCCTTGCGGGGATCATGGGCGGCGCCAACACTGAAATCGGCGAGGACACCGCCGATGTGCTGCTCGAGGCGGCCCACTTCGACGCGTTGACAATACGGCGGACCGCCCGTCGCCTCGGCATGCACACCGAGGCCTCCCACCGTTTCGAGCGCGGCGCCGACCCCGGCATGCAGGGGGTGGCGGTGGATCTGGCTGCGGCGATGATGGCAGAGCTCGCCGATGGCAAGGTGTGCAGCGGCCGTATCGACATCCATCCCGATCCGCAACCATTGCGTTCTATGGAGTTGTCGGTGGAGGCGTTGTCGGCCTTTGCGGGTCTCGAGATCGCCGCGGACCGAGTCGTGGAGATCTTCGACGGCCTCGGTTTTGAACCAGTGCTCGTAGGTGACACGGTCACAGTGACCGTCCCATCGTTCAGGATCGATATCGAGCGCACCCCCGATCTCTACGAAGAGGTGGTGCGGCACGTGGGTTTTGCGGCAATCCCATCCGCACTGCCGCGACAGGAAACCACGCCGGGTCGGCGAAATCCCAACTGGGAACTCGTGGACCGCGCCCGTTCGGCCGCGGTCTCCGCCGGCCTCACCGAGGTCATGAACTGGAGCTTTATAGATCCGGAGACCGACGCGCTGGTCAGCTCCCAGCCCTTCTGCCTCGGTGGGCCGGTCACTCTCGACAATCCGCTGGCTCAGACCCAGGGAGTGATGCGGCGATCATTGCTGCCGGGTATGCTGGCTGCCGCGAACCTCAACATCAACCAGGGCGAACGACGGCTCGCGTTCTTCGAACAGGGCAGGACTTTTGACCTCGGCGACGACGGCCCTCTCGAGCACGAGCGGGTGGCCGTGGTTCTGGCGGATGCGAGTCGCAGCACGGCGGAGATTTTTGCCGACTTAAAGGGTGTGGTCGAGCACCTCGCCCAGCGGGTCGGTCTTCCGCCTCTGTCGTGGCGAAAGGGCGGGCACCCGTGGCTCCGGGAAGACGCTGGAGCGGTGCTCGAGACCACAAATCAGGTGGTCGGGCTCGCGGGCATCTTGGCGGACGACTTCAGTGACCGTTGGGACCTTCGGCACGGTGTCGCGATTGCAGAGCTCGATATCGATCTCGCGGTGGATCCACCGCTGCCCCATTTCGAGCCCCTGGCCCGGTTCCCGTCGGTGATCGTGGATACGACCGTCGAACACTCAACGGATCTGAGCTATGCCGAGCTTGAGGAAACGGTCCACAACCTCGTCGGTGAGTGGGTCGAGGATGTCAGTCACGAAGCCCGATACCTGCCGCCAGGCGGGAATGTGGTCCGGACGACCCTTCGGTTCGTCTACCGCCACCCGGATCGTTCTCTGACCCAGGACGAGGTCAACAACGCACATTCACAACTGCGCGAAGGGCTGGCCGAGCGGATGAAAGTCACCTTTGCCTGATGAACCGATGGAGGGAGCCATGGCGATGGACACGGTACTCAAACAGCTCGAGTCGAGAATTGAAGAGCTCGTAAAGGCCTATCAGACGGCGACAAAGAACGAGGCGAAGTTGGTGGCCCGGGTTGCGGAACTGGAAAAGACTGTCGCCTCGGATTCTGAATTGAGCAGTCGTTGCAAGACCCTCGAGAAACAGCGCAACGAGCTCGGCAAGCGCCTTGAAAAGGTGCTGTCGTTGATCGACGACACGCTCTCCCGGACCGACTGACCACCAACCGCCGGGGATTGCGGCGGTCGACAAGCTCCCAATTGACTCTCCGCGAAACAACAGGGCCCCGGGCCGCGCTGTTTCGAAACATCTCGCGATCGTCCAAAAGGGGTCGTTGGGGTGATCGCGGTGGTTCCCCGGGGGGGTTTAGTGTCATTTTGCGATGCTGTATAATCGTCGTGGGAGGAACTATCCGATGACCACTGTCCGGGCCACTGTCGAGATCTTCGGCCAACGGCTCGGACTTCGTGCGGACGGCGACGAGGCGCGGGTCCAAGAAATCGCGCGGTTTGTCGACCACCGGATGCGCGAGGTGGCTGACCGAAGCTCGAGTGTAGATACGGTCAAGATCGCAGTCTTGACCGCTTTGAACATTGCCGACGAACTATTTCAAGAACGAGAAACTGATCAGGATACCCGGCAGAAGAGATTGGAGAAGCAGGCCGAACGTCTCGTATTCAAGATTGAAGAGGCCATGAACCCCGGCGCAGCCGGGAAGGAAAAATAAAACTCGGAGGTCCCTACTCGGTTTGTGATGAGCGAAACTATTGGTGAACCAACACCTATTTGACGGGTCGCCGGGTTCTTCAGCCCCGATGCCTGCCGCAAGGCGGGAGACGGGTTGGGGACAGGCACCCACCTGTGGTTTCGCAGGTTCAAATAGGGTTGCTCACACGGCCGAAGCGGGGGCCTCCACTTTATCCTCTTGAGACAACAGTCTGTTCCGCCCTGAAGCCGGTTGCACTGATCGCTCCTTGACAAGGGGGTCATCGTGGAACCAATACTGGTGGCAGCGGTGGGTCTGCTGCTGCTCGCTCTTTGTGGGCTGGCGATGGTTTGGGTGCTATGGCGCCGTGCGCGGGGCGCAGCCGTCCGAGTGATTGCCAATGCCCAGGAGGAAGCCGAGCGAATCGTAGCGAAAGCTGAAATCGATGGACAGCGGATCCTAAAGGACACCGAAATTATCGCGCGGGAACGTCTGTTGGCGGCCCGCACCGAATTTGAACGGGAGACACGCGAGCTGCGGCTCGAACTGACCGCGCTCGATTTACAACTTGGCAAACAGGACATCGAGCTCGGTGAACGGGAAACGGTGCTCGAGGATCGCAAACGCGCCGCCGAGGCCCTCCAAAAGGAAATCGATGAACGCGAGGGGCGTCTGGTGGCGCAGGAGGAGGAGCTTGCCTCCGCCGTCGCTGAACAGCGGGTTCGGCTTGAACAGATTGCAGGACTCACCGTCGAACAAGCCAAGGGTGAGCTTCTGAAATCGATGGAGAACGAAGCCCGCATCGATGCGGCAAACCTGGTCAAGAGGATCGAGGACGAAACCGTCGAGAAGTCCAAGGAAAAGGCCCGCCGGGTCATTTCGATGGCGATTCAGCGAATTGCCTCGGAGCACGTGGTCGAGAGCACGGTTTCGGTTGTCGATCTGCCGTCTGACGAGATGAAGGGCCGGATCATCGGCCGCGAGGGACGCAACATTCGGGCCTTCGAACAGGCGACGGGAGTCGATCTGATCGTCGACGACACCCCGGGCGCCGTGATTCTCTCCTGCTTCGAACCCGTGCGTCGGGAAATCGCGCGGATCGCCCTTGCCAACCTCATCCAGGACGGGAGAATTCACCCCGGTCGGATCGAGGAGCTCGTCGCCAAAGTTCAGGTCGAGATGGACGAAAAGCTCCTTGCGGATGGCGAGACGGCGGCCATGGAGGTAGGTATTCCCGACCTTCATCCCGAGATCCACAAGCTCATCGGTCGGCTTCAGTTTCGGTCATCCTACGGTCAGAACGCCCTCAAACACTCCATGGAAGTGGCGTGGCTTTCGCATCACATGGCTGCGGAGCTGGGCGCAAACGCAGATGTCGCCAAAAGGGCCGGTCTGGTGCACGACATTGGCAAGGCCGTGGACCGTGAGATGGACGGCACCCACCTCGAATTGGGGCGGGAAATGCTGAAGAAGTTCGGCGAAACCGACGCCGTCATTCATGCCATGGAATGCCACCACGGCGACTACGATCCGCACTCGGTCGAGGCGGTTCTAGTGACCGCCGCCGACGCGTTGTCCGCCGCCAGGCCCGGAGCGCGCCGGGAGATCCTAGAGAATTACATCAAGAGGCTCGAAAAACTCGAGAGCATGGCCACCGACTTCAAGGGTGTCGAAAAGGCTTTCGCGATCCAGGCCGGACGAGAGCTCCGGATCGTTGTCGAGTCGGGGAAGATTTCCGATGAGGATGCGATCTGGCTTGCGCGGGATCTGGCGAAAAAGGTCGAGGCGGAGCTGACGTACCCCGGACAAATCAAAGTCACGGTCATCCGTGAGACCCGCGCGGTGGAGTACGCGAGATGATTCGACTCCTGTTCATCGGCGACATCATGGGTTCGGCGGGCCGGCGTGCGGTACTCACCCACGTCGAGTCGGTGGTGGACAGGGAGCGGGTCGACTTTGTCGTGGCCAACGTGGAGAACGTTGCCGGCGGTTTCGGTATCACCGCCAAGGTCCTCGAAGAGCTGGAGGTTCTTCCGATTCAGGTCTGGACCACCGGCAATCATGTATGGGACAAAAAGGAAGGCATCCCGCTCCTCGACGCCCACCCGACGCTTTTGCGTCCCGCCAATTATCCGGCCGGAAATCCCGGCCGGGGTTGGTGTGTCGAGGAAACGGCCACGGGGATCCCGGTGGCAGTGATCAACCTTCAGGGCCAGGCCATGATGCCGCCGATCGACAATGCGTTCCGGCGCGCCGACGAGGTCCTCGAGGAGATCAGATCCGCCCATCCAGACGTGCGGGTGATTCTGGTTGATATGCACGCCGAGGCAACCTCCGAAAAGCAGGCGATCGGGTGGTACCTGGATGGACGGGTCACCGCGGTCCTGGGCACCCACACCCATGTGCCGACCGCCGACGAAAGGATCTTGCCTCAAGGCACCGCACTGCAAACCGATGTCGGGATGACGGGACCCTACGACTCGATTATCGGCATGCGGCCCGAGAAGGTTCTCGAGAGATTTCTCTTCAACACGCCGCGCCCCTTCGAACCCGCAAAGAAGAATATCCAACTCCGCGGCGCACTGGTCGACGCGGACGAGAACACCGGCAAGGCGCTTGCGATCACACGGTTGAAGATCGACGTGGTCTGACGCTACGACTCACAACCCTCGTGTCATTGACGACGATGCGACCGTCTTTGACGACATGCCGAACCGGATTGACACCGAAGTTATAGACGACGTGATGATAGGTGGGGGCGTTCAAAACGATAACGTCCGCCCGTTTTCCGGCCTCGAGAGAGCCGAGTTCGTTGGCGCGCCCGATGGCCGCCGCGGCGTTGAGCGTGGCAGCAGTCACCGCCTCGGCGACGTCCATGCCCATTCCGAGACAGGCAAGGGCGAGGATCATCGGCATGCTTTCGGTTGGCGAAGATCCAGGGTTGCAATCGGTTGCGAGAGCGACTGCGCAGCCGGCGTCGATGAGTTCGCGGGCCGGGGCCCACGGCATTCTGAGAAAAAATGCGGTGCCGGGAAGCAGCACGGCGACGGTCTGCGATTGCGCGAGTGCTGCGATGCCCGCGGGCGTCACGCACAGGAGGTGATCGGCGGACAGGGCTTTCATCTCGACCGCCAACTCCGCGCCTCCGAGGGGCGTCAGCTCGTCTGCGTGGAGGTGGATCCGCCAGCCGAGATCCGCCGCGTCGGCCAGCAGGCGACGCGTCTGTTCGAGGTCGAACACGCCCTCTTCACAAAAAACATCCACCGCTTCGGCGAGACCGCGACGAGCGATCTCCGGATGGATGACGGCGATCAGTTCTTCGACCCACTGCTCAGGTTCCGAGCGGTGTTCGGGCGGGATCTCGTGCGCGGCGAGGCAGGTAGGGTGGAGATCCACAGGGTGGATCGCGTTGGCGCGCGCGATCGCCTCGAGCATGCGAACTTCGGTTATCAGGTCGAGGCCGTAGCCTGACTTGGCCTCGATGGTAGTTGTGCCGTGGAGGAGAAACGTATCGAGCCGAGCCATCGTGGTGGCGAGGAGCGCATCCTCGGTTGCGAGGCGAGTTGCACGAACGGTGGAGTTGATGCCGCCACCGGA
>JASJGQ010000254.1:0-4387 GCA_033791425.1 Acidobacteriota bacterium | reverse complement strand
GGCGGCGATGAGCAGGAGGCTGATGCCGGCCGCTCGGGTCCAACGAGAACGATGTCGTTTTGTCATGATTTCGGCCTTCCCCCGAAGAGTCACAAGAAGAGCATTCGTGATTTCTGTGACATTGTAGCTGAGCAGAGGGGCAGAGGAGCAGAGAAGACGCGCTCCGAATTATGTTCGGATTTTAAGGACTGTCATTTCGACCGAGCGCATGGCACGGCGAAGTCCGGAGGACGAAGCCGGAAGCGAGTGGAGAAACCTCTGCCGGCTCCCTTTCCCCCAGTCCCTCTTTCTCCCTTTCTTCCAAAAAAAAGAGGGGCCCGAAGGCCCCCCTTGAAATCGAGCATTTCGAGATCGTCAATCAGTGTTCTCTTCGGCTGCAGCGAGCTGGACACTGCTGTTGTAGATGTCGCGGTGGATCAGCCACTCGCCGTTCACGGCGCGCCAGATCTCGATGTACTTGCCGCGATCGACGAGGGTCCCGTCGTCGGTCCACATGCGGTAGCGACCGGCGACATAGGCGAGCTGGCCGTCGATGACCGTCTCGAGGGCCTCGATGTCGATCTTCACGTCACCCGTGGCGAAAACTTCCTGATGGGTTGCCTGGATGGCGTCGCGGCCAAAGACCGCGGGCTCGTTTGGCGGGAGGAAGACAGCGTCCTCAGTATAGAGCGCCGCCAGGCCTTTGGCGTCGTGACTATTGAAAGCCTTCATAAACCCACTGCCGTTGGCGGTGAAGGACGGTTGCCGGGCCTTTGACGATTCGGCAGGCGCAGTCTCGAAGCTCACCATCGAGTCCTGCGGGAACTTGATCTGGGAGCCCGAGGTCGAAATCTCGCCCTGGGCCGCAACTGCGGTGCCGCTGATCGGAATGACGTTCTCGCCGACCTGAATACCGGTGGCCTGGATCTGGTAGCTGTCGCCCGAACCATCGCTCCAGAAGCTGGTCGGCACGACGCGGGCGTGCACCTTGCTTCCCGCAGGGGCGATGACGGTGTCGCCATCCATGAGGTCCTGCTGCAGGGTCCCGGTCATCATGTGTCCGGCGCCTTGGGTGTCGGTGTCGAGGTCGGAGTCGAACTGCACCTGCAACGGGGCCGACACCTGCATCAGACTGGCGTCGCCGGCAGCCGGTGCGGTCTGCGGTTGAGACGAGCCGATGGGTTGCTGATTCTGTTGGATTCGCTTGGTCGGTTGGCTGGATTGCGGGGTCATGTACTGAGGCTGGCTGCGAGCAGGGTCGTTGCATGTGCTGACAGTCCAACCACCGCGGATGGTGGTGTTATCGCAGTAGTACATGCCCACGCTGTCAAAGCTGTTGAGGTACGAGAGAACGCTCGAGCATGTCTCCGACCCCCGGGCGACAACCATGCACCCGCCGGCAAAACGGTAGTTGTTGAGGCAGCAGTTTTCATCGGCGGCGGCTCCCAGTGGAAGCAGGGTCACAACCATGATCGCGCCGAGTACGGCCAGATAGAATGATGATCTTGTTGATTTTCTCACGAGGTGCTCCTTGCGACCGTGCACGGTCGGCGACGGTATTATAGCTGAATTTGAGATTGGTTCCTGTGATCGCAATTCGACGATCCCGTTGCGTCAACGTGGGAGGCGGTGCGAAAAATTCCGTTCGGGACTACGAGCGCGCGGCCGTGGCGACCCGGCGCCACGCAAGCACCGCGAGATAGGCGATTGCGGCGATGACGATGGTGGTGGCCCCGGCGGGCAGATCGGGGGCGTAGCTCACGGCCAGACCACTGGTGGTGAAGGCCACGGCCAGGATCGTTGCGACCGCCATCATTCCGCGCAGAGTGGTGGTGAAGTGCCCGGCGATGGCCGCCGGCAGGGTGAGCAGCGCGATGACGAGGACGATACCGACCACGCTGACCAGCAGCACCACGGTCAGGGCGATGAGCACCAACAGCAGGAGAACGTAGAACTCGACCCGAAGGCCGCGGAGACGCGCGAACTCCTCGTCGAAACAGACCGCCTCGAGCTGCGGATACAGACCGAGGCCGAGCACCAGTACGACGGCATCGAGAGCGGCCATCATCCACAGATCGGATCCACCGATCAGCAGGATGTTGCCAAACAGATAGCTCATCAGATCCTCGTGGTAGCCCGGCGTGACGGCGATAAAGAGGATCCCGACCGCCATGCCGATGGCCCACACCGCGCCGATGATGGTGTCTTCCCGCTCGCGGGCGCGGAGGCTGACGAGGCCGATGATGATCGCTGATGCCACTGCCGCGGTTACCGCCCCCAACTGTGGGCTGATGGGCCAGCCGTGAACCACCTGGAGCCAGCGGGCGATACCCAACCCGGCGAGCACGCAGTGGGCGATGGCCCCCGCGATGTAGGTGATCCGTCGAACCACCACGTACGACCCGATCACTCCGCAGGCGATGCCGGCGAGCACGCCGGCCATCAGGGCGTGGCGCAGGAATGGAAAATCAGCCACCGCCGAAAAGAACTCCATCACGGCTCCAAGCGGTGGTGGTGGTCCACCATCCTCACATCCCCGCCGTAGATCTCGGACACCCGACGGCCGTCGAGTTCGGCGGTTGGGTGGACATCGACGTAGCGGTGGACACAGATCACGGTGCGGACGAAGGTTGCTACGAAGCCGAGGTCGTGCGACACCAGAATCACCGTCAGGCGTTGGTTGAGGTCCTTCAAGAGATCGAAAAAGTCCTTCTCGACTCTTTGGTCGAGACCCGCCGCCGGTTCGTCGAGCACCAGCATGTCGGGGTCGGTGACCAAAGCCCGCGCCAGCAGGACCCGCTGCCGCTGCCCGCCCGAGAGATCCGAGAACGCCTTGCTGCCTGCCTCCTCGAGCCCGGCCTGAGCGAGGGCGTCGAGCGCGGCCCGGCGGTCCGCCGCACTGTAGGAACCAAAAGTGAGGCCCCTCCCGAGACGGCCCATCATCACCACATCGAGGGCCCGCACCGGAAACCGCGGATCCATCATGGCGTGCTGGGGCATGTAGCCGATTTTCGGCCGCGCTTTCAAGGGTGTCGTGCCAAACACCCTGATCGTGCCCGAGGTCGGCGTGAGAAGACCGAGGATGAGCTTGATCAGGGTGGTCTTACCGCCGCCGTTGGGACCGATGACGCTCGCGAAGTCGCCCTCGGCGACGCGGAGTTTTACCCCCTCGAGGACCCGCGGGCCACCGTTGAAACGGAAGTCCAGGTCGTCGATCTCGATGACGTTCTTGGTACTCATTTCAGCTCACCATCGCCGCGGCGATCCGATCCGCCATGTTTTCGAGGTTGACGAGGTAGTCCTCGGCGAGGGGGTCCAATACGACCAGCCGACAGCCCAGGGCGTCGGCGACGCGGCGTGCGGCGGTCTGCGAGAATTGGGGCTGGACAAAGATGGCCGGGGTTTCGCGACCGCGCAGGCTGTTTACGATCTCCGCCAGCTGGCGAGCCGAGGGAGCCTTCCCGTCAGGTTCGACCGCGACCTGGATCAGCCCATATTGGCGGGTGAAATATCCGAACGAAGGGTGAAAGACCAGCAGGTCTCGCCCCGCAAAAGGTTTCATCTTTGAACCGATCCTGAGGTCGGTCTCGTCGATCGCAAGGAGGAGGCGGAGGAGAGATGACTGGATACCGGCGGCGCTGCCCGGCATCCTCTCGCCCAGCGCCCGTGCAGTCGTGCTGGCAACGGTCTTCATGGCCATCGGGTCAAGCCAGATGTGAGGGTCCAGGGGGCCGTGGTCATGTCCGTCGTCACCAATCTCCATGGGGACAAGGACAATACCCTGTCGGCAATCGACGATCTCGAGAGCGGGCATCAGGTCCGAGATTTTCGCCAGGACCGGACCCTCGAAAGGGACGCCGATCTGGAAGTAGACGACGGCCTCGTTGAGGGCGGCCATCTGTCGCGGCGTCGGTTCGTAGGTGGCGGGGGAGGCGCCGGACGGCAGCATGACCTCGACCCGGACCAGGTCGCCGGCGAGCTGCTCGACCACGAACTTCTGCGGTGGGATGCTGACAAAAACGACCGGGAGGTCGGCTGCGCGAGCCTGAGGGGGCGATACCAGGACCGCCATAACGAGAGCCGCGACGCTGAGCAGGCGGAGGATGGGCACCCCTGCTCCTCTCACCCGCCTGCCGTCGGGCACACGAGCTTGTCCTCGTCGCTCTCGTCACACCTCTCGACGACGTGAGTTCGGCTGAACTCCTGCCAGTGCCGTTGTTGGTGGGTGCTCAGCACCCCGGTGCCGTGACATAGAGGGCACACGCCCTCGAGGGCGGCGAGGATCGCCGAGCGAATGAACTCGGAGCGGTTGGGGATGTCTCCCATGGCCTCGACGAGGGCCTCTTCGGCCTTGAAGGTGATGATCTGCTGTTTGCCGCCCAAGGTTGCCACCACAGACCTCCTTTGT
>JASJGQ010000253.1:0-6710 GCA_033791425.1 Acidobacteriota bacterium | reverse complement strand
CCTAGTATCCAGGCTTCTCTATGTGTCCATCAAATCGGGGAAGGTCCACTCGCTCCTTATCACGTTCGGGTATTTAGGAATGTCATTTCGACCGAGCGTTAGGCACGGCGAAGTCCGAAGGACGAAGCCGGCAGCGAGTGGAGAAATCTCTTGTAGGAAGGTCTTGCGTGAAAGAGGTGCGCCGTTTGCGGGCGTTCGAGTGAACCTGCCTTTCAGTGCGCGTTTCCCGAGAGGAGCCACCTTTCGCATTGATTGCCCGAGACGCCCCACGTGACTGCTGAACATGGAAACTTCAAACAATGCAAAAAATGGCACCTCCGCCGCACGCGGGCAGTATTTTTTCGCCGGTAGGTAACTCCTTCGCCTCGTCGTCGTATCTTGTCTCATGCGTTGGGTGGCTTTGTCAGACCTTGGAGTCTGGACTTATCAGCACTTTGAGAGCTTGGTCACGGCGAGCGAGCGAGCCTGCCTTGCCCTGAAAGACGGAGCCGCGGCCACCGCCTCGCCCACCGAGGGCCTCGGCCACTCGCGGGCCCACAATGCCGAGGTCGGTATTCGCATCTTCGCCGGCAACGACAACAAACAACACGTCGCCATTTCTGGTCGCCGTCAACAACCCACAGGTCTCGGGTGCAGCCTCAACGAGAGAGTGCGCCACGCGTTGGAGAAAGGCCATATCGCGGTCGTCCCAGTGGGCATCGATCACAGGGTCGGTCCGGGCGGAGAGGGCAGCGGCGGTTGTGTCGGCCAGTTCCTCGGAGAGACTGCGCGCCGTCCTTGCGAGGTCTTTTTCTTCGAGACATCGTCATTGGATTCCATCGTGCGAAAGGAGACAGCAGGTCACCCAGTGGTGAGGCTCACCTCAGGGTGGACGGTCAGCGCAGTGTGCACGGGCTGAGTTTCAGTGCACAGCCTCAGAACAAAGTGTCCCGATCCTCTTCGATCAGTTCGTTCCGACGTCCGCGAGAACCGGGTCTTTGGAGGATTCTGGCGGCGTGCGGCCGCGGAACTTCGGAAGGGCCGCGAGAACCGCCGCTCCAACGTCCTCGAGGGTGGTGTACCACACCGGCAACGCGAGCAGAGTGAAGATCGTCGAGGTGGCGAGCCCGCCGATCACCACCACTGCGATGGAGTCGATGTAGGCGCCGGCAACGGTGGCGCGGGCAAAGACCAGCGGGACGAGCCCGAAGATGGTCGTGATGGCAGTCATCAGGACGGGGCGGAGGCGGTCGCCGCAACCCTCGATCAGGGCCTGGCGCCGTTCGACCCCGGCCACCCGGAGCGAGTTGACGTGGTCGACAAGGACGATGCCGTTGTTGACCACGATGCCGATGAGGATGATGATCCCCATGAAGGCGATCGGGTTGAGATCGTAGCCGCCCAACCACAGGCTCCAGAAGGCGCCGAAAAAGGCCAGCATCAGGGTGATGAGGATGGCGAAGGGCTGGGTAAAGCTCTCGAAAAGGGCGGCCATAAGGAGGATCACCGCCATCAGCGACAGCACCACGCCTCGCAGCATTGTTCCCAGGGCTTCGTCACGGTCGTGCCCCCACTGTCCGAAGTCCCACGAGTAGCCCTCGGGAACGGTAAAGCCGGCCATGCGTTCTTCCACGAGGGCCTTGGCTTCGTCCGTTGTCACGGCGTCCTTTTCGAACTGGGCCGTCACCCATTGCGTTGTCTGACGATCCTCCCTCCGAATCCTCTCCGGGGTCCGCGCGATCGTTACTTCGGCCACCGAGCTCAGAGGAACGGTGCCGCCCGAGCGGCTGGGGACCGGGAGGTCGGCGAGAGCGTCGATACCGGGCTGGGCGTCTTCAGGAAGCCCGAGCACCATCTCGACTTCACCGTCAGGACCCTGAAAGCGGCGCAGGCGGCGTCCGCGGAAGGCGAACCCCACCGCCTCGGCAACACTGCTTGGGCTGACGTCGAGGCTGTGGGCGGCGTCGGCGTCGACCATCAGTCGCAGCTCCTTGGTGCCGTTCATGGTGGGCCCCCAGATCTCCTCGAGGTGGTCGAGGCCGCGCATTCTGTCCTCGACCTGCATCGAAAGTTCCTCGAGATACTCGGGGTCCTCGCCGTGCAGCGCCACCGCCACCATGCGCCGGTCCTGGCCACCGCGGTGGCGCCAGTTGTTGCGGTCGCCGACCTCGAGGCTGACGCCGGCGATCTCCGGCAACCCGTCGCGCAGCTGCGATCGCAGCCGTTCAACGGCCTCCGGGCTGGCCGTCGCCTCGGGCAGATAAACCCGGGTCATACAGAATCCCATTTCGCTGTACCACGAGTAGACGCTGTCGAAACCGAGCTCCTCCTTGCGGCCGAAGATCCACTCTTCCACCTCGTCGATATGGCCTTCCAAGACGTCTTTCGAGACGTCGTCGTGGACCCGCAAAAAGATCGAGACCTCACGGGTCTGTTCGGGCATATCGCCGGATTTTTCGATCTTGGAGAGTGGCCAGGCGGCCGACCCGGCGATCGAAAAGAGACAGATTAGGGTGATCAAGCGGTGATCGAGGGTCCAGTCGAGCAGCCGACGGTAGGCGGGCACGACCTTGCGGACGACGAACCCCGGCCTGGGCACTTCAGCCGGTGAAAACCGGGCGGCCGCGAGCGGGATGAAGGTCAGGGAAATCAGAAGCGAACATGCCACTGCGAGGCAGATCGTGAGGGCGACTTCGCCCATCATGATGACCATGGTGTTGCGTTCGGAGACGAAGAGCCATGCCCACACGAAGATCGACGTCGCGGTCGAGGCGACAACGGCCAGTGCCACCTGACGCGAACCGAGCCGCGCCGCCACTGGCGCGGGTTCGCCCATGCCCTCGTAGCGGTGGATGTTTTCGATCACCACCACCGCGTTGTCGACCAGCATGCCGACGCCGAGCATCAGACCGAGCAGCGTGAGGACGTTGAACTGGGCGCCCAGAGCGTACATCGCGCCGCATGTGACCAGCAGCGAAAAGGGGATAGCAGTCGCGACGATCAGCGTGGTGCGGAATCGGCGTAGGAAGAAGTGCAAGACGACGATTGCCATGATGCCGCCGTAGATGCCGGCGTTGCGCAAACCCGACAGCGAGTTGCGGATGGCCTCGCCTTGGTTTTCCCAGATCAGGAGGTTGATGCCCTCGAGTTGGGGATCTTTCTTGATCTCTTCGATTCGTTCGAGAGCCTTGTCCACGACCTCGATGGTATTGGCGGTCGGTTCCTTGTAGATGTCGATCCCGACCGCAAACGAGCGGTCGAGGTGGCGCCCGTAGTCGAGGCGCGGCTCGCGGAGCTCGACGACCGCCACATCGGCCACTCGGAGACCGTCGCTACCGACCCGTAACGCAGCGATTTCGTCGGCCGACTGGAATCGGGTCAAGGTGCGGACCTCATAGCGGACCATGTCACCGCGGATGACCCCGGCGTCGACGTCCTGGTTGGCGGCGTTGACGGTGGCGAGCACCTGGCCGGCGTCGATGCCGTGCCGCCTCAGGGCGTCGAGATCGAGATCGATGCGGACCTGTTGTTGTTCGACCCCATAAAGATCGACCCGGGCGACACCCTTGATTCTCTCTAACGGCCTTCCGATTCGACGATCGAGGAGGTCCCAGGATTCCGATAGATTCCGTTCGGCGGAAATTCTTCCCGCTAGCACCTGGGCGCTGCCGCCATCCGTATCACCGCGGATCGAGATGTGGCCGATGGTCTCGGGGAGGAGAGGCCGGGCGCGGTCGACCGCCTCGCGGACTTCCATCTTCTTGATATCGACATCGACACCCCAGTCGAACATGACCTCCATCCGCGCCGAGCCGGATTGGGTATTGGCGAGAATCCGTTTGACATCGGGGATGGTGGCGATCTCCTCCTCGATGGGCTCCACAACTTCGCGCAGGGCCTCGAGTGGATGCGCTCCGGGGAAGGGGATCTCGATGTCGATCTCCGGCTCGTTGACGACCGGCATGAAGTCGAGAGGCAACAGGAAGACCGCCACGGTGCCCAGCACCGTCAGACTGAGGAGCAGCATGAGGGTCGCGACGGGACGGTCGAGGGGAATGTCGGTCAGGCGCATGGAAGCTCCTCAATGAGGAATGAGGAATGAGGAATGAGGAATTTCAGCCTGCCGTCCCCCGATGTGAAGGCCGTAGTCCTGAGGATCCTTAGGCGAGTCGGCACGGTGATTCGGAGTCGGTGGGTGGGTGTTTGCATTCCTAATTCCTAATTCCTAATTCCTAATTCTTCATGCGAACCAGGTTCCGCTTCCACCACGCGTTCCCGAACCGGTGCCGCTCCGAGTATTCGGTAGATGCAGGGGATCACGATCAGGGTCAGGATCGTGGCCATGGTCAGTCCGCCGATCACTGTGATTGCGAGGGGCGCTCGGAGCTCATCACCCGCACCCAGCCCGAGAGCCATGGGAAAGAGCGCGAGGACCGTGGTGGCCGTCGTCATGAGAATCGGCCGCAATCGTTCGCCACCGGCCCCGATCAGCGCCTCGTCGATTCCCTCACCTTCGCGGCGCCGTCGGTTGATGGCGTCGACCAGCACGATGGCGTTGTTGACGACGATACCGGCCAGCATGATCGCGCCGATCAAGACCAGAACACTGATCGAGGTCGAGGTCAAAACCAGTGCGGTCACCACCCCCACCACGCCCAGCGGTACCGCCATGAGAATCACGAATGGGTGGATCAGCGATTCGAACTGGGAGGCCATCACCACATACACCAGAAATGTGGCCAGGGCCATCGCCAGCCACAGTGAGTTAAAGCTGACGGCGAGCTCTTTATTCTGACCCGCGAGCTCGAGGCGTGCGCCGGCCGGCAACACCAGACCCGATACCGTGGCGCTCACTGCGTCCAGCGCCATCCCAAGGTCCCGGGTGTTTGGCAGCGCGGTGACCTCGGCAACGCGTGCACCCGAGAAACGGTAGATTGCCGCCGGGCCGCGGCCGACGATGATCTCCGCGACCGCTGAAACGGGGACCGTGGTGCCACCTGGAAGAATGATCCGCAGTGCCTGGACCCCAGAGGCCAGCGAACGGAAGCGTTCCCCGGCGCGGAGCCTGATGTCGATGCGCTCTTCGCCTTCCCGGAACTCCCCGACCACGTCGCCGCGGATCTTGGTGCGCATGGCTGCGCCGACATCCTGTGCCGAAACACCGAGAGCGGCTGCTCGCTCGCGGTCGAGTTCGACGAGGATTTCCGGGCTGCCGGGTTCGGAGGTGGTGGCCACGTCGCGGACCTCGGGCAGGTTCTCGAGGGCCTTGCGGACCGTCTCGGAGGCCCGGTCGAGCTCGCGCAGATTGTCCGAAAAGATCTGGACGGCGATCGGCGGCCGCACCGACAGCACGGCCGGTCGTACCAGCTCGGCTTCGGCGCGAGGGAACCGGGCGATGGCGGTGCGGACGCGGTCGACCGCGGCGGCCTCCCCTTCGGCCCCCGCGTCAGCCACCATGCGGAAGTTGATCTGAGCGAGATTCTCGCCCAGAGTGCGTCGTCCCGATGCGGCTGAGGGCAGACTTCCGACCATCGAAAAGACTGCGGCAAATGCGGGGTCGTCCACCAGCATGTCCTCGAGGCGGTCGACCGTCTCGGCTGTGGCCTCGAGGGTCGAGCCTTCAGGGAGCTTGAGCTGGAAGGCGAACTCGCCCTGGGCGAGGTCGGGAACGAGATCGGTGCCGAGACGCGGGATAACCAGAATCGACCCGACAAAAACCGCGATCGCGGCCGCCAGCACGAACCAGCGACGCTGGATCGCCTTCGACAATGTGCCCGGGTACGCCCGGCCGATCCAATCGAGGACACTGGTCAGAGGGGTGGCGATGATCTGAAAGACCCTGCTGAAGACCCACCACAGGGCGCCCACCGCGAGCGCGGCGACCAGCAGCAGAAAACGAATTGTAAAGAGGGCGATCGTTAGGATGCGGCTGATCAGCGACACCCCGTTGCCGATCGGTTCGAGCTCGAAACCCGCGAATCGGAAGGTGAAAGGCAGAGGCTCGCCATCGCCCGTTTGACGACCGGCAAAACGCGTGGCGCTTTCAAAACCGGCCCGGGAGGTAAAGCCCGAGAGAGCCGGGATCAGGGTCAGGGAAACCACAAGGGAGGTTACGAGGGAGATACACACGGTGACGGCCTGGTCCCGGAAGAGCTGACCCGCGACCCCCTGGACGAAAACGATGGGAAAGAAGACAGCCACCGTCGTCAGGGTCGCCGCTGTCACGGCGCCGGCCACCTCGCCCGCGCCCTTGATGGCCGCCTGGGCTCGCGCCAACCCCTCGGCGCGGCGGCGGTCGATCGCCTCGAGAACAACGATCGAGTTGTCGACCAACATACCGATACCGAGGGCAAGCCCGCCCAGCGACATGATGTTGAGGGAGACCCCGGCGCGGTCCATGAAGAGAAAGGTGGCGACGACCGATACCGGAATCGTGAGCGCGATGATCGCGGTTGCCCGGAGATCGCGGAGGAAGAAGAAGAGCACCAGGATCGCCAGGAGCCCGCCGATCCAGGCCGCCGACCACACCATCTGGATGGCGTCGGAGATATAGGCGGAGAGGTCGGTGAGGATCTCGATATGGAGGTCTGCCGGCATCTCCTGGCGCAACTCGTCGAGCCGTTCCTGGACCGCCTTAGCGACCGCCACGGTGTTGGCGGTTCCCTGACGGTGGTGATCGAGCTCCACCACCGCGTGGCCGCCCAGCCGCGCGATCTCATCGCGATCGCGGT
>JASJGQ010000252.1:0-4885 GCA_033791425.1 Acidobacteriota bacterium | reverse complement strand
ATTTCACCGACTGGCGGGAGATGAACAGATCTCTATTCGCCGCTCTTCGCTGGCAGACGTTGTCACTCTTCGTCGTTCTGTCGCTGGTTGTTGCTGTCGCGTCGTTCCAGGTAAGTTCGGCGCTGGTGGTGCTCGCGATCGATAAACAACGCTCAACCGGCATGCTGCAGGCGCTTGGGGCAACGCCGTCGAGTATTCGGCGCATCCTCGTCATGGCGGGCGCACTGCTTGGCGGCTCCGGCGTCGCGGCCGGCATCATCCTCGGCTGCGCAGCAAGCTGGATCATGACAGCCACCCGGGCCATCCGTTTTCCACCCGGTCTGGCCAGGGTCTATATGGTGGACTCCATCCCGTTGATTCCAACGCCCCTTCTGGTCGCCGCGATCGCCGGCGTGTGCATGGTGTTGGTGATCCTGGCCTCAATCTGGCCCGCCTGGAAGACTTCACAACAGGATCCTGTTGTCGCTTTACGGGCCACCTGAGCGGGTCCGTTCTCAAGACCCGTCGTGCTACGCTCATCAGAGGCTTCCCCACGGGACACGGTGCAGGGCGATGCTATGAACCGGGGCAGGGCGGGGCCACCACAGGAACCAGGTTATGTACGAGATCCAATACCATCCGGCGGACATCCGCAAACAGGTGCGGTACTACTTTCTTAGCAGAAAGGTCTTCCAGCTGCTGGTGACGGGTGCCGCGCTGGTTGCGCTTTTGCTCGCCGCGGGTGCCGTTTTGGCACCCCTCGGCATCCGATCGCTGCTGATGACCGGGCGCCTGCACACCCTGTCGCAGCAGCACGATCTGTATAGGGAAGTCCTTACTGAAAGAATCCGGGTCCTCGACCGTCTCGAACGCGAAGTGGCCTCGGCAAGGGCCCTCCAGCGCCAGATGAGCCTGATCCTTGGATCTCCCCAGGATTCCGAGGGTCTCGGAGGCTACCCGGAGCAGCCGGAGAGAAACCTGCAGGTCGAAGAGGCGCGGAGCGCCTTCGAGCGAGCTCTCAAACTCGACTCGGATACTCGCGCTCTGCTCACCCTGGCCGACGAACTGGCCAGTTTTTCCCGATCCAATGAAGACCTCGCTGAGGCCGTGCCCTCGATCTGCCCGCTGCCCGTCGGCACATTCGTCCTGACATCGCCGTTCGGAAACCGTACCTCGCCCTTTACCAACACCGTGGATTTTCATTCCGGTCTCGACCTGGCCGCGCGCGAAGGCACACCGGTTTTGGCGTCCGGCGGTGGTCGCGTGGTCTTCGCCGGTCGCTACCCGCTGCGCCGCAACGTGCGGTGGTGGCGGTACGGCAACGTGGTCGTGGTGACGCATGGCACGCGCTACCTGACGATCTACGCCCACCTCAACGAGATCACCGTTCGCCGTGGAGCTACTCTGCGTCGGGGCGAAGAGGTCGGCACCGTCGGCAACACCGGCTGGAGCACTTCTCCCCACCTGCATTACGAAGTTCGGGTGAGAAAAGAAAGTGACGGCGAGCCGGCACCGGTCGACCCGCGAATCTATATTCTCAATTACCAGTGGACCGGCCACGAAGAGCTTTTGATCCAGGGCCGAAACGCACCGATCCCGGCCTTCGATCCACTGCCGTCTCGAATGAGGGGGAACTGACAGATGGAAGAGGTCAAGAACTTCCCGACCATGATCATTCCAAAGGGCACCGACATTTCGGTCAACGAGAACGGCCAATTGTCCATCCGGACCCCAGGCAATCTCGTGATTCAGAACTCGGGGGTGTACTCCGTGATCGAGTCCGGGAGCGGATCGGTCCGAATCGACCCCGACGTCAAGGTTGAAGCGGTCTCGGTCCAGGCCGCCGATTCCTGTTTCGTGGCCGGCCAGCTCACTGCGTGGAGGGTCCGTGCACGCACCATCACCCTCGAACGTGGCGCACAGGCCAACATCATGCTGCAGGAGTCAGAGTCCCTGGATCTCGATCGGAATGCACGCCTGGTCGGCAACTTCGCGTCGGAGAAGGAGCTCTATTTGATGCTCGGACGCTTTAGTCGCGAGCTCCGCGACCTCCCCACCGGGGTCTTTTCCGATGACGATATCGCGTCGAAAATCACTTCGGGCGAAGATGGGGCTGTCCAACCCCCGGTCTCCCCTGACGACAGCGGCGAAGAGTCTCCCTCCCGGCGTCAGGAGGAGAGCGAGGTGCTCTCGTTGGTTCGTGTGATCCTCGAGCGCGAAATCGCCAGGGTCGGCCCCGATGGAGCCGGTCGGGAGCCATTGGAAAAACTCCTCGAACTCATTCGGACAAAAGATCACGACCGTTTGCGCGAAAGCTACCGCTATCTCATATCCCAGGTCGAGAGCCCGACAGAGGAGCTGGAACGCGCGCGGGAAATCCTCGCCAAGTTGCTTGAAACCAGCTGATATCAGCACTCTGAAGATGGTACCCTGCGGCGTGACGGGGAGGACCACGGAGCGATGGACAATTCCGGGCAGGTGCAGCGTACGTCTCTTTATGAAGAACACGTGGCAGCCGGTGGGCGAATGATCGAGTTTGCCGGTTACGAATTACCGGTCCAGTACGCCGGTCTGAGCGAAGAGCACGAGGCGGTTCGCACCAGGGCCGGGCTCTTCGACGTCTCCCACATGGGCGAGATCGCGATTCGCGGTCCCGGCGCGTTCGACTTCATCCAATTGGTCTCTTGCAACGACCATTCCAAAATGGTCGCCGGCCGTGCACAGTACACGGGGCTGATGCTGCCCGAGGCCACCTTTGTCGACGACGTCTTGGTGCACAAGGTCGCCGACGATGATTTCCTCCTCGTCGTCAACGCCGCCAACCGGCTCAAGGACGTCGCGTATCTCACCAGTCTGGCGAGCGATCGCGACGATGTCGAAGTCACGGATCTTTCGGACCAGTACGCCCAGATGGCGCTTCAGGGACCGCTCGCGAAAGAGGTCCTGCAGCCGCTCACCCCTCAGGATCTCGGTGAGATCAAGTACTACCGTTTCATCGACGGCGAGGTGGCGGGGGTCCAGGCACTCATCGCCCGTACCGGCTACACCGGTGAGGATGGATTCGAGATCTATGTTGCTCCCGCGGATGCGCCCGCTGTGTGGCGTGCCATTCTCGCCGAGGGCCGTCCCAAGGGCGTACAGCCCGCCGGGCTCGGCGCCAGAGACACGCTGCGGTTCGAAGCCGGCATGTGTCTTTTCGGCAACGATATCGACGACACGACCACCCCTCTCGAGGCCGGGCTCGGCTGGATCGTCAAGCTCGGCAAGGGAGATTTCATCGGCCGCGATGTCCTCGAGCGACAGGCGGAAGAAGGTGTCGATCGACGGCTGGTCGGGCTCGAAATGATGGATCGCGGCATTGCCCGCCACGGCTACCCGGTGCTCCTCGACGCCGACGCAGAGGAACCGGTGGGCGTCGTGACCTCCGGTACCCAGTCCCCGACCCTTGGCAAAGCGCTCGCGATGGCTTACCTTCCCTCCGAAGCGGCCGATGTCGGCCGCGAGGTCTTCGTTTCCATCCGCAACCGCACCGTCCGCGCTCGGGTGGTCGACCTTCCGTTTTATAAGCGGAAGAAAAAATAGGATATGACTATTGTCCACATCGCAAGGAGGAGCCCAAGATGAGTATCCCGGCTGATCTGTTGTACGTCCGCTCGCACGAGTGGATTCGGATCGAGGACGACGGGGTCGTGATCGGCATCACCGAGTACGCCCAGGACCAACTCGGAGAAGTGGTGTACGTCGAGCTTCCCGAGGTCGGCACCGCAGTCGACGCCAATGAAGAGCTCGGAACCCTCGAATCGGTCAAGGCTGTTTCGGAGTTTCTTGCCCCCGTAGCCGGCGAGGTGATCGCCATCAATGATCGTCTCGAAGACGAACCGAACCTGGTGAACGGGAATCCCTACGGCGACGGCTGGCTGGTCAAGATCAGCGGATCCGCCGAGGGCGTTGCTTCGTTGACCGCGGAGGAATACGCGGCGTTCCTGGAGGAGGAGAACAGCTGATGCACCCCTGGGTCGGCGCCGGCGACGAAGACCGACGGCATATCTTGCAGGAGTTGGGCCTCGAGTCCATCGATCAACTCTTTGCATCCATTCCGGCCGCGGTCTGCGTCGACCAGCTCGACCTGCCCACCGCTCGCGACGAGGAGTCGGTCCGGCTGTCTCTGTCTCGGATGTCGACCGCGAATCTTTCGTTGGGTTGCGTGCCGAGTTTCCTCGGTTCCGGTGTCTATCGCCACGTCCAACCTTCGGTGGTCGATGCCGTGCTGTCGCGGGCGGAGTTCTTCACCTCCTACACCCCGTACCAGCCCGAGATTTCGCAGGGCACGTTGCAGGTCATTTACGAGTTCCAGACCCTGATCTGCCAGCTCACGGGGATGGAGGTGTCCAACGCCTCTCTCTATGACGGGGCCACGGCGTTGGTCGAGGCGGTGCTCTTTGCCCACCGCGTCAAACGCGGCAAGCTCGATCGGGTGGTGCTCGCCGAGACCATCCACCCCATGTACCGAAAAGTGCTCACAACCTATGCCGACCCGGCGGGCCTCGAAGTGATCGTGGTGCCTCCCGGCGACGACGGCAGCGTTTCGGCTGACGCCCTTCGCGAGGCCGCCGGCGAGAACAGCTGCTGCATCGCCGTCCAGTCACCAAACTTCCTCGGCATCGTCGAAGACTTGCCGGGGGTGGCCGCTGCTGCGAGAGAGACCGGCGCGCTCGCCATCCAGGTCATCACCGAGGGGGTCTCCCTGGGTCTGCTCAGCGGAGGGGGGGCCCACGGTTTCGACGTGGTCTGCGGCGAGGCTCAGAGTTTCGGTCTCGCCCCGGGCTATGGCGGCCCCCATCTCGGTTTCTTCTGATGCCAGGCGAAAAACATCCGCCAGATGCCCGGCAGACTCGCCGGGGAGACC
>JASJGQ010000251.1:0-14974 GCA_033791425.1 Acidobacteriota bacterium | reverse complement strand
GGAGGAGGGTCGGCAGCATGGAGGACAGCAGACTGAGCTGGAAAGCCAGCTGTTGGGTCTCGGCAATGGTCGAGATGAAGATGCCCCACCCAAGCCCTCCGGCGAGGAACAGCACGGTGACCACGGACAGCCACAGGAGGGATCCTCGGATGGGAACATCGAACAAGAACCAGGCGAGGAAGAGAGAACCGGCGGCCGAGACGGAGCCGATGACCAGGTATGGAATCGCCTTCCCGAGGAGAAGCTCGATGGCACGGATGGGTGTGGCCCGAAGTGATTCCATGGTGCCGCGTTCCTTCTCGCGGACTACTGAGAGCGAGGTGGCGATCACCGACGACACCATGAGGATGAAAGCCAGCAGACCGGGAATGAGAAAAATGGACGATTTGAGATCGGGGTTGTACCAGACCAGGGGGTCCGCCTGGTACGCGACCTGGACCTCGATGCCATACACGCTCGCGGTCTGCGACGCGATGATCTGCCGGGCATAGCCGAGAACGGTAGTGGCCGTTTGCGAATCGGAGCCGTCGAGGACGAAGAGGATCGACGTCGGTCTCCGGGCCGAAATTTGCGAGGCGAAGTCGGCGGGTATGACCAACGCCGCCTGGAGGGTCTCGTCAACGAAGAGACCGTCGAGTGGTCGAGTATCGTCGATGACCGCTTTTTGAACAAAGAAACCGCTCTTGAGGAATGCCTGGACCAACTGACGCGAGGCCCGGGTCCTGGACTGATCCACCACCCCGAGCCGAATGTCGGTGACATCGAAGCTGAGGGCATAGCCATAGATCATGAGCAGGACGATGGGCATGCCGAGGAGCGCCAGCGCTGTGCGCCAGTCGCGTTTGAGCTGGAGGAACTCCTTGACCGCGGTGGCGAGAATGCGGCGGATCACTGTCCCCGCGCCTCTTCGGCTTCCCGGATCGAACGGATGAAGACATCTTCCAGTGAGGGCGGCACGGGGCGCACATTCACCGGCGCAAATACTCCGGTGTCGAGTTGGGTTTGAATATCTTCCGCTATTGCCGGGCCTTCCACGACAACGTGAACGTGGTCTCCAAACAGAGCGGCGTCGATGACTCCGGGGAGCTCTTCGAGAACTTCGAGGGCCCCGGATGCTTCGTTGCATTCCACTTCGAGAACCGAACCCGGAGTGAAGATCCGCTTGAGTTCGGCGATGGTGTCGAGGGCGAGAAGCTTGCCGGCGTGCATCAGGGCCACCCGGTGGCAACGTTCGGCCTCGTCCATATAGTGGGTGGTGACGAAGATGGTCACCCCCTCGGCCGAGAGGTCGTCGATGATGTCCCAGAAACGACGACGCGCCTCAGGATCAACCCCTCCGGTCGGTTCATCGAGGAACACGACAGGCGGGCGGTGGAGGAGGGCGCAGGAAAGGGCGAGTCGTTGCCGGAAGCCTCCGGGGAGGTCGGCCACAAGCGCCGTGTGCCGGGACCCCAGACCGGTCATCTCCAACGCCCACTCGCGACGCTCCTCGAAAACCTTGCCCCATACCTTTTGTGTGCCGGCCCAGAACCGCAGGTTTTCATCCACCGTCAGATCGCTGTAGAGCGAAAACTTCTGCGACATGTAGCCGATCCGGGTTTTGATCTGAGCCGCCCGGGTCGCGATGTCGAACCCGGCGACCATGCTCCGACCGGATGTCGGTGTCAGGAGACCGCACAACATCCGGATGACCGTGGTTTTGCCGGCACCGTTGGAACCGAGAAAACCGAAGATCTCTCCAGGAGCGACCTCGAAGGAAACCCGGTCGACGGCCACGAATTCTCCGAAGACCTTGGTCAAGTCGGTCGCCGAAACCATGATTTCGGGCATAGGAGCTGCGATGGCGGTCCGGGTCGTCACCGGCCGACCGCTCGATGGAGGGTCGCCTCCGCCATCCAGGCGCTGACCCGTGTCTTGACCTGCGCGACCTCGGCCGCAGTGAGGTCGGCCTGAGCGTCGAGCAGCTCGGACAACAGGGCAAGGCCGGCAGCGTAGCGTTCGCTGGATGCCTCCTCCCAGGCCTTGGCGGCGTGTGCCGACGCGTCTGCCGACGTCACGGCCTCGAGCGCCGACTCGAGCTCGAGACGGGAGGTTTCGACCTCGAGCCTGATCTGCCGTTCAATCTCTGATCGATCCTGTTGCAGCGCCCGCTGTTCGGCTTCGACGCCGGCCGTTCGGGCCCTGGTCCGGTTGCCGTCGAAGACCTGCCAGCTTGCCACGACGCCGACTCGCCAGGAATCGTTGACTTCGTCGACCAGTGGAAAATAGCGTTGGTTGGGCCGCGCGACCAGCCACTGACCGGTGGCCCCGACCGCGGGTAGGCGGGAGGCATCGACCGCACGGGCCCTGGCGCCGAGGGCGTCGATCCGCGCGTCGGTCATCCTGAGCTCCGGTCGGTTGTCGAGCGCCTGCTGTTCCATGTCGGAGAGCATCGACGGGTGAGAGGGTATTCGATCGGTGTTCGCGTCCGCCAGGGTGATGGTCGCGATGGCGTTGACGCCGAGCAGAGAGCGCAGCCGTGCCAAAGCCTTCTTCTCCTCGTTGCGCGCCCGGATCACATCGACTTCGGCGGCGGCGGACCGGGCCTCGGCGGCATAGACATCGGCATTGACCGCCATCCCTGCCTCGCGCAGGGCCCGTGCGTCGTCGAGCAGCCGCTGCGTGCGGTTGAGTTGGGCCTCGGCCACCTCGACACCTGCAGTTGCGCCTACCGCTGACCAGTAGTGAAGTCGGGCCGAAAAAGAGAGATCGATGGCGGTGAGTGATTGTGACCAGGTAGCGGCCGACTGGTCCATCCTGGCGGCCTCACGGTTGGCGGTGATCGCGCCTCCCGTGTAGATGGGCTGGACGATCGACAGGTCCGCGCTGTAGGTGGTCTCGATATTGGGGTAGAGAACCAGCGGCGGCTCCCCGGGCTGGTCGGAGGGCACGGTGAACTCCGGTACCGCGTTCTGTTGGGCCAGGGCCGCGTTTACGTTGATTATCGGTAGTCGCGCGGCGTCGGCCGCCTCGATAGCGAACTCGGAGACTTCGACGCGGTCGGCCGCAGCCGCCGTCAGATTCGACGCCTGAACTGCCATCCGGGCCGAGGTCTCGGCGTCCAGGCGCACGGTCTGGGCCCACGACGGAGGGCTGAAAAGGCCAATCAGAAGGGTGATGAGGAAAGCTCGTAGATATTTCATGATGCCTCCGTCGACATCGGTTGCTTGGTGGAACGGGTCAGGTAGAGGAAGGCGTCCTCCAGACCGGCGGGCACGACCTTGAGTTGGTCGACCTCGACGCCTTCGGCGTTGAGCATCTGTTGAATCGACTGGGGCGAGTGCCGATCCCCTTCGAGGTGGACGTGAAGGGTTGGCCCGAAAACGCTGACGTCGGCCACACCCTCCACTGCGCTCAAGATGTCGGCCGCGGTGGCGCGGGGCGTGGCCGTGATCTCGAGGATCGTCCCGGGCATCATGGCGGGGATCTGCTGGGGCTTGGAGTCGGCGAGAATCGTCCCCTCGTGGATGAGCAGGACTCTCGTGCAACGTTCGGCTTCGTCGAGGTAGGGCGTGGCCACCACGAGGGTCAGTCCTTCGCTGACCAGGTCCGCCAGCAGCCGCCAGAATTCGCGACGGGTGACCGGGTCGACGCCGGTGGTCGGTTCGTCGAGCAGCAAAACCTCCGGTGAGTGGATGAGGGTGCACGCCAGCGCCAGTTTCTGTTTCATGCCGCCGGAGAGGCGGTCGGCGAGGCGGGTGTGAAACGGCGCCAGACCCACCAGTTCGAGCAATCGGCGGCGGCGCTCGCGCCAGTCCCCCACGCCGTTCATCATGGCGAAGAACTGGACGTTTTCGTCCACCGTCAGGTCGCCGTAGAGGGCGAATCGCTGGGCGAGGTACCCGAGGCGCGTGTGGAGGGAGCGGCGCGACGTCCAGCAATTTTCGCCGAAAGCAAAGGCGTGCCCATCGGTGGCCTTTTGCAAGCCGCCGAGGACGCGAAGCGTAGAGGTCTTGCCGGCGCCGTCGGGGCCGATCAAACCGACCACCTCACCCGGTCGCACCTCGAACGAGATGCCGCGAACGGCCTCGTTCTGCCCGTAGCGGACGACGAGGTCCCGGGCGGCGAGGAGGGAGGCGTGGGTCACTGGGCCGACTCGGTTCGGCCGAAGTCGGCATCGGCCGGCATCCCTGGTTTGAAAATGCCGTCGGCGTTGTCGAGAGCGATCTTGACGCGAAAGACCAGCTTGGCCCGTTCGTCGGGCGTCTGCACGTTCTTGGGTGTGAACTCAGCCACCGGCGAAATGAAAGAAACCGTGCCCTCGAAGGTCTCGTTACGACCATCGACCCGAACATCGACCGTCTGTCCGAGAGTCACCCGGGAGAGGTTGGGTTCGTCGATCCACACCGTCAGCCACGGACGAGTGAGATCGGTGAGAACAGCGAGAGTCGACCCCGGAGGCAGGACTTCGCCGGGTTCCGCGACTCGCGTGGTGATCAAACCGTCGATCGGTGCAACCACTGTGGCGTCATTGATCTGCTGCTCAACCGCTGCCACCATGGCCTCGGCCGACGCGCGCCCGGTGCGCGCCGCCTCGATCTCCTGTCGGCGCGGTCCGGCCACCAGCTTGTCGAGTTGGGCTCGGGCGGCCGCGACGGCACGCTCTGCCACCTCGTGGCGGGTGGCCGCATCGTCGCGTGATTTCTCGGTTGCCGAGCCCCGCTCCGCGAGACCGGAGAGACGTTTGAGGTCGCGGCGGGCTGCGTCGAGCTCGGCCTGGGCCTGAGCGAGCTGGTCCTCGGCACGACGCAGGTCCTCGGCGCGGCTGCCCGCGAGCAACAACCGGAGTTTGGCGTCGGCGGCTTCGGCGTTGGCGCGCGCCTGGGCCAACCGGTGGTCGGCGTCGACCGTCTCGAAACGTGCGACCAGCTCGCCCGTGGCCACCCGGGCGCCTTCTTCGAGGGGGGCTTCGAGGAGACGGCCGCCGACCTTGGCCGCAAGCCGCACGTCGGTGGCTTCGATGTGTCCGGAGGCGTGGATCGTCCCGTCGTCGGCAGTCTTGTTGCAGCCGGCTACGCCAAACATGGCTGCGGCCATCCAGATGATCAGCAGGGTGTCTTTCTTCATGTGGTCTCTCCAGTTCGAGGAGTGGCGATTCCGTGCAGAATGAGATCGGTGAGAAAGGCTCCAGTGTCGGTGTCGTCGTCAGGAAACGGAATATCGAGACCGATCTCGGCGGCGCGGTCGCGCAGTGGGCCGATGGCGTTAAGAATCAGGGATGAACCCACCAGTGCGAGGTGGGTCATGACCGGGTCGGTTGGGCGGAATTGACGGTTTCGGACGCCTTCGGCGAGCAGTTCGGCGACCATCGCCAGGGTCCCCACCATGCGTTCGAGGACCTCCTTCTGGAGGTTGTTGCCGCCCGCGGCAATCTCACGCAATACGATCCGGGGGTGGTCGGGATACGTGTTCAAGACCCTGGAGATCGCCGCGATCACCCCGCTCAGCCGGTCGCCCGCAGAGAGTCCGGAAGCAGTCGCATCGGCAAGCGCCGCCTCGACACGGTCGAAGTTGCGCAACAGCACTGCGGTGTAGAGCGCCTGTTTGTTGCCCACGTGGTAGTAGAGCAGGGCCTTGTTGACGCCGGCCCGGCGGGCGATCTCGTCGACTCTGGCACCTCCGAAGCCATCGGCTGCAAACACGCTCGACGCCGCTTCCAGAATCCTCTGTCGGGTCGTGGGAGCGGGCTGTGTTGTGGATTTGGTGGTGATCTTCAAGTTGTCTTAACCTTTTGGTTTAACCAATTGGTTAATAAATTACCTAAAGGCGACCGAGTTGTCAAGCCGGCCGGCCCGATTTCACCATCGGACCTGGAGGGGCGCTACCCACCACGCTGTGGAGGGACTCTTGGTGAAGTAGGATGGCCCCTGGAGTCATAGTGGCCTTTTTACGATTGTTCGTTTTCATCCTGGCCGTTGCAGCCTGTGGCGGTCCTGCGCACGACGTGGAGGAACCGATGACCGGTGTCGTTTTCTTTTCGACCGTCCAACTCGAAGACCTCACCACCTTTTATACCGAGAGGGTGGGGGCCGAGCTGTGGATGGACCAGAGGGACTGCCGCATCTTCCGCCACGGCCAGTTCCTTTTTGGATTCTGTCAGCGGGAAGAGGGTGAGACCTGCGGGATCCTGACCTTTGTCTATCCCGACCGAGAGAGCGTCGACCGGATGTACGAGCACTTCCGCAGCGAGGCCCTCGAGGCGCCACGCGACCACTCGCGTTATCCGATCTACAACTTCTTCTCACGCGACCCTGAGGGTCGTCTGATCGAGTTTCAGATGTTCACGGGAGAGGTTGACTGGACCTTCGCCGGAGCCCCTTGACCGCGAGTCCACCTTGAGCGGACGTGGATGAGCGGCAGCATCTCCAGAGGATCACCGGTCGCAGAACAGCAGGACTAGCCGCTAACCCCCGTTTCTCGAATCCAGGATCTCGCGCAGTTTCTTTGATGGCAGCGGGTGGTGGCTGAGGACCGCACCATCGAGAACGATGCTGAAGACGCCGTAGGGGGATGGCGCCCGGTCGCGGATCTCGCGGGCGACGTCGAGAGACGTCGCCGTCGCGTCCTCGAGGTAGGGCCCCTGGTCCGTACGGACGACCGACAGTCCCGCGCCGAGACGCCGCGCCTTTTCTTCCAATTCTCCGGAGAAAGATGGAAGAGCAACATCGCTAAATGTGTGGACCAGGAGCTCATATCCCGGCGGCGCCTGGTCCACCTTTTCAAAATCGTGCCGCAACAGCAGCTCGCGACCCGCCAACCAGTTGCCCTCGATGGTGACCATGGCGACACCGTCGGCGCCTCGACGCTGGGCGTCGGCGAGACACGTCTCGAGCAGCAGGGAGCCATACCTCTTGCCTTTGCTCTTGCCGACGACCCATAGACAGTGGATGAACATGAACCCAGCAGCCTCGACGGGCCGCCACGCAAACTAGCCGGGGATGTACTCGATGAATCCCCGACCGCCCTGGGAAAGATCGAGCAGTTTGATCCGCAGCCCCTCAGCAAAGCGCGCTTCGAGCCATTGCCTTTTGCGCTGCCATCCCACGGACTTCCTCCGGCTCATGTAGCAGAAGAAACCGGCGTCGTCGACGGTGTCGGTTGTGACGTCGATGATGTTAATGGGCTACTCTTAATTTTACTGGTCGAAGTCGTTGAAGACGTCAGGGCTCGTCCGACACTCTGATGATGAGCTTGCCGTCGTGCGAGCCGTCAAACAAGCGGTTGATGTTCTTCGGCGCTGTTTCCAGGCCGTCGTAGACATCGACCTTGTACTTCAGGCGGCCTTCGGCGTACCACTCGCTGAGCTTGGCGATGGCCTCGCCGGTGCGATCGAGATAGTCCATGACGATAAAGCCCTCGATCCTGGCCCTTCGAATCAGGACCATCGGAAAGGCCGAAGGCCCGGGAACCTTCTCGGCGGCGTTGTAGCCCGAGATCAGTCCGCAGACCGCAACCCGCGCGTAGTTGTTGATCCACGTGAGCTCGGCGTCGAGGATGTCGCCGCCGACATTCTCGAAGATCACGTCGATGCCGTCCGGACAGTGTTTGTGGAGTGTGCGGACGACGTTCTCCGTTTTGTAGTTGATGGCGGCGTCGAAGCCGAGGTCGTCAGTCAGCCACGCGCATTTGGCGTCTGAGCCTGCGATGCCCACCACCCGGCAGCCCATGATCTTACCGATCTGGCCGACGATCGACCCCACCGCTCCGGCGGCACCCGAGACGACGAGCGTTTCCCCCGCCTTTGGTTTGCCGATATCGAGCAGACCGAAGTAGGCGGTGAGACCGACGATCCCGAACAGCCCGAGAAAAGCAGTCAGCGGGAGCGGACCGGGGTCGATGACCCGCTGGTCGCTGCCATCCGAGATCGCGTAGTCCTGCCAACCGACCGTGCCGGAGACAAGGTCGCCCGGAGAAAAGCGTTCGTTGCGCGACTCTTCGACGACCCCCAGGGTGAGCCCGCGCATCACGTCGCCGATGCCTACGGGTTCCACATACGACGGTCCCTCGCGGATCCAGCCCCGATTGGCGGGGTCCAGCGAGAGATAGATGTTGCGGACCAGCACCTCGCCGTCGGCGAGCGGCCGTACGGGTTCTTCTCTCCACTCGAAGTCGCTGTCCTTGATCAGGCCCTCGGGCCTCGCGGCCAGACGCCACTGGCGATTGATGCGGTCGGTCATTGCATGCTCTCCTTCGGTTAGTATTGGCTCTATGAGGTACGAGGGTACAGTGTACCGCCCGCCGTCCGAGGCAGGATCGCTGATCATCCAGGCGACCGTCGGCTGTCCGCACAACCGCTGCGCCTTCTGCTCGATGTACAGCGACAAGAAATTCAAAAAGAGACCGCTCGCAGAGATTCTCGAAGACCTCGACATGGCACTCGAGACGTATGGTTCTGGGGTAAGTACGATTTTTCTCGCCGACGGCAACACCGCGGCACTGCCGACCGGGACGTTGGTCGCGATCGGTGACGCCGCCAGGGAGCGGTTTCCCAACCTCGAACGGATCACCGTCTACGGTTCGGCCAAGTTCCTGGCGGCAAAGAGCCTCGAGGAGTGGCGGCTGATCGGAGAGGCCGGCATCACCCGCATTCACTCCGGTCTCGAGTCCGGCGACGCCGTGACTCTCGACGAAATCCACAAGGGAGTGGATTCGGAGGCGGCCGTCGAGGCCTTCAACCACGTCATGGCTGCCGACATCGAGCTCTCGGTGTATCTCATGGTGGGAGTGGCGGGTCTCGAGCGGTGGCGCGAACACGCCGAGGGCTCGGCCGCCGTGCTCAACCGGGCGAGCCCTGACTTCATCCGTCTGCGAACCTTCGTACCGAGGCTCGGCACCGAGTGGTGCGAGCGCTGGCAACGGGGCGACCTCACTCTGCTCAACGCCCACCAGGCCCTCGAGGAGACCCGGCTTCTGGTGAAGCGGCTCGAGGGACCGACGGTGCTGTTGTCCGACCACGTCACCAACTTCCTCGATGTCAACGGACGGATCCCCGACGACAAAGACATGATGTTGGCAACCATCGACGAGGCCCTGGAGTGGTCCGAAGAGAGTTTCAGACCGCCCACCGAGCGGCTCATACACCTCGGGTTGTAGGGCTGCGGCTTCATTTCATGGCAGGCCTCCGTTGTCGGGCAGAAACGGTGCGGCTACAGTAGATCAACTTCGCGATCTGGGACTGGGGGAAATCAATGAAGAGCCTGTTCGTGGCGGCGGTGGTGGTTGCGCTGTGCGTTCCGTCATTCGGTGCGGACCAGAATCTGACCGAGGCGGTGGCAGCAGACTACGAGGCGTGGCTCGCGGATCTGTTTGTCTGGTTTCATGCCCATCCCGAACTGTCCTTCAAGGAAACCGAGACCGCGGCCCGGCTGGCGCAGGAACTTCGTGCCGCAGGTGTCGATGTCACCGAGGGCGTTGGTGGCACCGGGTTGGTCGGGATGCTCCGCAACGGTGACGGGCCGTTGGTCATGGTGCGAGCCGATATGGACGGTCTGCCGTTGCGCGAGGACACCGGTCTGACCTATGCCTCGACCGTCACCCAGGTGGACATCACAGGCATCGAACAACCGGTGATGCACGCCTGCGGCCACGACGTCCACGTGACCTCGATGGTGGGCACGGCTCGAAGGTTGGTGGCCATGCGCGAAAGCTGGTCGGGCACCGTCATGTTTGTCGGCCAGCCAGCCGAGGAGCGGGTCGGCGGAGCAAAGGCCATGCTCGAGGACGGGCTGTATGAGAACTTCGGCGTGCCGGATTACGCGCTGGCCTTCCACGTCTCGGCCGGCGCGCCCGCGGGCAAGGTCATGATCTCTCCCGGTCAGATCGCGTCATCGGCGGACAGCGTCGACATCACGGTCTATGGCATTGGCGCCCACGGCGCCTCGCCCCACAAGGGTAAGGACCCGGTCTACATTGCGGCCCAGATCGTGGTCGCCCTGCAGAGCCTGGTGAGCCGGGAGATCGCGCCCCTCGAATCCGGAGTTATCACTGTGGGGTCGATCCACGGTGGATCGAAGCACAACATCATTCCGCAGGAAGTGACGCTTCAACTCACCGTCCGCGCCGACAGCCAGGCGACCCGCGAGCAGTTGCTTGCCGGGATCGAACGGATCGCCCTCGGTGTCGCCCGCACCGCCGGCATGCCTGAGGACCGTCTGCCGATGGTCGAGCTCTCCACCGAAGGCACCCCGCCGACCATCAACGACGACAAACTCGCCGCCCGCATCCGCGAGGCCTTTGTCGGTGAGCTCGGCGAAGATGCGGTGTACGAGAAAAAGCGCGAGGGGATGGGTGCGGAGGATTTCGCTTACTTTGTGATGACCGATGACGATGTGCCGGGGGCCTATTTCTCGGTCGGCGGGACCCCTCAAGCGGACCTCGACGCCGAAAAGGCGGGCGGCCCCGCGGTGCCGTCGCACCACTCGCCCTACTTCAAGATCGACGCCGAGCCCTCGGTGACCATGGGTGTCGAGGCGATGACGGTCGCGGTGCTGGAGCTGTTGGGAAACAACTGATGGGACTTGGGATCTCGAGCCATGGGTGATCAACGGGTCATTCTGGTTGGTGCGACGGGCATGGTCGGGGGGTGCGCACTTCGCGTGTGTCTCGACAACCCCGATGCGGCGAGCGTGACCGTCATCGGTCGAAGGTCCTGCGGGGTCAACGACCCGAAACTGACCGAGATTGTGCACGACGATTTCATGGATTTCCCCGGCATCGCCGATGCCCTTGCGGGCCACGACGTGGCCATTTTCTGCGTTGGCGCCTACACCGGCACGGTCGCGGATGACGACTTTCGACGGACAACAGTCGACACGACGGTCGCCTTCGCAAAGGTCCTGCGCGAGAAAAGCCCGCAGGCGTCGTTCTCCTTTCTCAGCGGCCGGGGCGCCGACCGGAGCGAAAGCAGCCGGATAGCCTTCGCGCGATACAAGGGCGCGGCCGAGAACGCCCTGCTGGGTCTCCGCTTCCCACGTGTCCACATCTTTCGACCGGGCTACATCTATCCGGTCGTCCCGCGCGAGGAGCCCAATGTGATGTACCGATGGACCCGCGCCCTCTGGCCGGTCGTCCGCCGCGTCTACCCGAACATCGGTCTGACCTCTGAGGACCTCGCCCGGGCGATGGTCCATGCCGGGCTGTATGGAACCGGTGGCCACGAGGGCCCGATCCTCGAAAACCGAGATATCCGAGAGCTGGCAACAGCCGCAGAGTGATTCCCGTGACGTCAGGCGGGATGCCCCGTCCCGCGCGTGGAAATAAAACACCTTGAATTTGGCTTCTAGCGGGCGAGAAGGGGCGACGAACAGCCCCCGGGAAACCAACAGGGAGACATCATGATCAAGGCCTGGGCAGCAACAGAAGCCGGGGGTGAGCTGACACCCTTCGAGTACGATCCGGGACCGCTCGGCAGTCACGAGGTGGAGATCGCGGTCGAGCACTGCGGCATCTGCCACAGCGATCTCAGCATGCTCGACAACGAATGGGGCATGACCCAATACCCATTTGTTCCCGGCCATGAGGTGGCCGGCACCATCTCCAGGGTGGGCGAAGAGGTGGGCAACCTCGAGGTCGGCCAGCGGGTCGGTCTCGGTTGGCACGCAGGCTATTGCATGACCTGCCACAGCTGCATGGAGGGCGACCACAATCTCTGTGCCTCCGGTGTCGGAACAATCGTCGGCCGCCACGGCGGTTTTGCCGATCGGGTGCGCGCCCAGGCTGCAGCCGTCGTGCCCCTGCCCGATGGTGTGGATATGGAAAGTGCCGGCCCGCTTTTTTGCGGCGGCATCACCGTCTTCAACCCCATGGTCCAGTTTGGGGTGAGTCCTACCGATAGGGTTGGGGTGATCGGGATCGGCGGGCTCGGCCACATCGCCCTGCAGTTTCTCAACGCCTGGGGCTGCGAGGTGACGGCCTTCACCTCGAGCGAGGATAAAAAAAGAGAGGCCCTGGAGCTGGGGGCCCACCATACGATCAACTCGCGCGACCCCGATGAGATCGAAGCGGCGGCCGGGCGCTTTGCAATGATCATCTCCACCGTCAACGTGAAGCTCGATTGGAACGCCTATGTCGCGACGCTGCAGCCCAAGGGGCGTCTCCACTTCGTGGGGGCGACCATGGAGCCGCTCGACCTCGGTGTGTTCCCGCTTCTCATGGCGCAGCGATCTGTTTCGGGTTCGCCGGTGGGCAGCCCGGCGACCATCGCCACGATGCTCGATTTTGCCGCCCGGCACTCGGTCAAGCCGGTGATCGAGACCTTCCGATTCGACCAGGTCAACGAAGCCCTGGCGCGGCTGCGGAGCGGGAAGGCCCGTTACCGGATCGTTCTCAGTAAATAGGCCCGCTTGAATATCCCGGCAACCCCGGGGAGAGAAAGAAAAACCGCAACGCTCGGCGTCGCGGTTTTTGTCTCTGCGTGACGTGGCGGATCGTCTTACATGGCGTCGATGATGGCGTTGAAAGCTGGGCTGGGCCTCATCTGTTCCTCCGCCAGGCGTTGGTCGGGGAAGTAGTAGCCGCCGATGTCAACAGCTTTACCCTGCGCTGCCAACATTTCCCCGACGATCTTCGATTCGTTCTTCTCGAGCTCCCGCGCCACTCCGGCAAATCGAGCCTGCAGCTCGGGGTCTTCGGTCTGCGCTGCCAGGGCCTGCGCCCAATACAGGGCGAGGTAGTAGGAACTGCCCCGGTTGTCGATCTCGTTGACCTTGCGGGAAGGGAGCCGGCCGTTTTCCAAGTAGGTGGCGATCGCCTCGTCGAGGGTGTCGGCGAGGATCCCGGCTTTTTTGTTGCCCGCGCCCTCGGCCACCTGTTCGAGAGACGGCACCAGGGCGCAGTACTCGCCGAGTGAATCCCACCGCAGGTGGCCCTCCTTGAGAAACTGCTGCACGTGCTTGGGCGCCGATCCGCCGGCACCGGTCTCGAAGAGTCCGCCGCCCTCCATCAAAGGCACGATCGACAGCATTCTGGCGCTGGTGCCGAGCTCGAGGATCGGAAACAGGTCGGTCAGGTAGTCGCGGAGGACGTTGCCGGTGACTGCGATCGTGTCCTCGCCGCGGCGGACCCGTTGCAGCGTGAATTCCATCGCATCCACGGGCTTCATGATGCGAATGTCGAGACCGGTGGTGTCGTAGTCGGGAAGGTAGGTCTCCACCTTCTTGATGATCTCGGCATCGTGGGCTCGGTTTTCATCGAGCCAGAAGATCGTCGGCGACCCGGTCGCGCGCGCCCTCGTGACCGCCAGTTTCACCCAGTTTTGGATGGGCGCGTCCTTGGTCTGACACATCCTGAAGATGTCGCCGGGCTCGACCGCCTGTTGGAGGAGGGTGGCGCCGGTCGCGTCGACGACGCGGATTGTTCCGTTTGCCGGCGCCTCGAAGGTCTTGTCGTGCGAACCGTACTCCTCGGCCTTCTGAGCCATCAGCCCGACGTTGGCGACCGTGCCCATGGTCGCGGGGTCGAACTGGCCGTTTGCCTTGGCGTCCTCGAGGATTTCGGCGTACATGGTGGCGTAGGAGCGGTCGGGCACCATGGCGATGGTGTCCTGCAGCTGGTCATCTGCGTTCCACATCCGGCCGCCGTCGCGTATGACGTTGGGCATCGAGGCGTCGACGATGACGTTGTTGGGCACGTGCAGGTTGGTGATGCCCTTGTGGGAGTCGACCATGGCCAGGGCGGGCCGGGTCTCGTACACCGCGGCGATGTCCGCCTCGATCTCCGCCTTCTTGGCGGCGGGCAACCGGTCGAGCCTGGCCAGGACATCGGCGAGACCGTTGTTTACGTTGGCGCCGATCTCCTCGAGCGTGTCGGCGTGTTTTTCGAGGGCGTCCGCGTAGTAGACCGAAACGGCGTGGCCGAACATGATCGGATCGGAGATCTTCATCATGGTCGCCTTGAGGTGCAGCGACAGCAGTACGCCTTCTTTCTTGGCCGCCTCGATCTGCTCGGCGCAGAAGGCCCGCAACGCGGCGACATTCATGACGGCGGTGTCGATCACCTCACCGGCCTGGAGGGCCAGCCCTTCCTTGAGGACGATCGTCGCGCTGTCGTCGCCGACGAACTCGATCTTCACCTCGGTGGCGTCGGCCAGAGTGGTCGAGGTCTCGCTCCCGTAAAAGTCCTTGTCGTCCATATGCACGACCCGCGACTTCGACCCCGACTCGGGCCACGCCTTCATCATCTTGTGAGGGTTCTTCTGCGCGAACTTCTTGACCGAGGCCGCCGCTCTGCGGTCGGCGTTGCCTTCACGCAGGACCGGGTTGACGGCCGATCCGAGGCACACGGCGAACCTCTTTCGCAGGGCTCTTTCGGCGTCATTTTGCGGTTCTTCGGGAAAATCGGGGATGTCGTATCCCTTGGCTTGCAGCTCTTTGATGGCGCTCTGGAGCTGAGGGATGGACGCGCTGATGTTGGGCAGCTTGATGATATTGGCGTCGGGCGTTTTAGTCAGCTCGCCGAGCCGGACGAGATCATCGGGGATCTTCTGGTCCTCGGTCAGATTGTCGGGAAAGTTCGCGATGATGCGACCCACCAACGAAATGTCCCGGGTCTCGACGTCGATGCCGGTGCCCCTGGTATAGGCCTGAACAATGGGCAATAGAGAGTAGGTCGCCAATGCCGGCGCCTCGTCGATTTTTGTCCAGATGATCTTCGATGTGGTCATGTGTCACCCTCGTGAATATTTTCATATGCCGCAGCCCGGCATGGCAGTCTAGCCCTTCCGAGGTTGGTTGTCAGCCCTTCGACTGTGAGTTTCAGCGGGTGGCCGAAGGAGGGCTGACCTCGAACACGGAAGCTGTCGATTCGAATGGGCCTGGGAGTCTGGGATATCGGCCTTCACTCGAACCCAAGTTCTGGATTTGGAGTGGTCAGCCGAGAACACCGCGACCGGCAGCCACTCGCCTATACAACTCGAGGTGCTCGGCGACCGGATCCGACG
>JASJGQ010000250.1:0-9157 GCA_033791425.1 Acidobacteriota bacterium | reverse complement strand
GCTCCCACTGATCACAACGTCACATGGGTGCCACTGATCACAACGTCACAAAGTGAACGGCACGTGTGACCCGATTGTTAGGTTGTGATCAGTGGCACCCATGGAAGTGAACGGCACGTGTGACCCGATTGTTAGGTTGTGATCAGTGGCACCCATGAGAGCGACCCTCGCTTGCAGAAACGTGGACCAGATTCCGAGCCTGTCGCACGGGTGGCGGGTCACCTTCAAGACCTCCTTCAGGGTGATCGCGGCCGGCACCGCCTGGGCCCGCGTGGAGGGCGGCAAGCACTACCCCCATCGGACGCGCTTTTTGGCGCGGCGCTCGGGAACGTCGTTTCCGTATTCGTTCACGATGCCTTCCTGCCCGCCGACTCGAAGACCCGACTCAACGCGACCTTCAGCCGCAAGGAGATTTCATTCTCGGTGGCTTTCGCCTTTTAGCTCGGTCTTCTCCTCGGTCAACCCGCCGAAGCTGGTGGGAACAATGTTCGGTTTGAGGAATAGAACTGGGCCGTCACACCTCCACGGGGGATGGTAGAATTCGTGCCGCAGTGTCAAAACCGCTATCAATATATAAGGTGCCGGGGAGGGTCCGGCAGAAGGAGAAATCGAATGTCGAAACAGCGATGTGTCGTCGTTTTCGCGATGCTGACCCTGGTTGCGGCTGCGCCCGGGCTGGAGGCCCAGGACTTGATGATCACCGGGGTCGTCGACGGACCTCTCAGTGGGGGCGTGCCGAAAGCCTTAGAGTTCTACGCCTCAGACGCCATCGCTGACCTCTCGATCTACGGTTTCGGTTCGGCCAACAACGGCAACCCGAGCAACGGCGAGGAGTTCACCTTCCCGGCTGTCAGTGTGCCCGCCGGTACCTGTCTCTATGTGGCCAGCGAGGCGTCCGGGTTCACCAGCTTCTTCGGGTTCGCTCCAGACTGGACCAGCAACGCTGCCAGCATCAACGGTGACGATGCCATCGAACTTTTCCAAAACGGAGCAGTGATCGACGTCTTCGGGGAAGTCGGCGTCGACGGAACCGGGGAGCCGTGGGAGTACACGGACGGTTGGGCTTACCGCACACAGGGCACCGGACCCGACGGGTCGACATTCGTAATCGGCAACTGGTATTTCAGCGGGCCGAACGCCCTTGATGGAGAGACCAGCAACTCGTCTGCGGCGGATCCGTTCCCGATTGGGTTCTACGGGGGTTGCACTCCGCCGCCTCCTCCACCGCCCGATCTGCTTCTGACCGAGATCGTGGTCACACCCACGGCAGGCGAGTTCATCGAAATCCACAACCCGACCGGGCAGACCATCGATCTCTCGGATGTCTATCTGACCGATGCCACCTTTGCCGGGGGTAATACTTACTACTACAACATTGTTAACGGCAGCAATGCCGGAGGCGGCGGCTTCGGCGACTTCCACGCTCGTTTCCCCGACGGCGCGTCGATCGCAGCCGGCGCCTACCAGACAGTGTCTCTGCCGGGTTCGGATGACTTCTTTGCCGAGTACGGAATCAATCCCGATTACGAGCTCTACGAGGATGGGTTGGCCACCGACGCCATCCCCGACATGCGCGAAGCCCTGCCGGGTTCGATCAACCGCCAGGGCGGGCTCTCCAACAGCGGCGAGGTGGTCATCCTCTACACCTGGGACGGCGCATCGGATCTGGTGGGCGACATCGACTATGCGGTCTGGGGCGACAAGGCTGAGGCGGTCGACAAAACTGGCGTGACCATCGACGGTCCGGATTCGGATGACTCGGCGTCGGCCTATCTCCCCGACACGGCGATTGCATCACAGGATGTGGTGAGCTCAGGTTCCCATAGCAATGAAAATTCTTTCCAGCGGTCCGATCTCGTCGAGGGTTCCGAGACCCAGACTGGCGGCAACGGCATCACGGGTTCCGACGAGACCTCCGAAGACCTTTCGGTGACTTGGGCGAGCGATGCCGCTCCAACCCCTGGTGGCGCCTACGTGCCGCCTACGCCGCCGAGTGTGTGGGTGATCAACGAAATCCTCGCGGATCCGGCCTCCGGCAGCGCAGGTGACGCCAACAACGACGGCGTTCGCGACTCCGGCGACGACGAGTTCGTCGAGATCATCAACATCAGCGGCGGAGCTGTCGACATCTCGGGCTGGACACTCTCCGACGGCTTCGGTGTCCGCCACACATTCCCAGCCGGGTCAACGATCGAGGACCAGTGCGGGGTCGTGGTATTTGGCGGCGGCACCCCTACCGGCCCCTTCGGCGGGGTGGTTGTACAGACCGCCTCAACCGGCGCTTTGGGCCTCAACAACTCGGGCGACAGCGTCACTCTCAACAACGGATCGTTCGATGTGGCGGTCGCCTCCTACGGCAGTGAAGGGAGCGACAACCAGTCGCTGACCCTCGATCCCGATCTCGCCGGCATACCATGGACCAAACACAGCGCGGCGGCGGGCTCCGGCGGTTCACTCTTTTCTCCCGGAACTCTGATCGACGGCTCTCAGTTTGGCGGTTGCCCGGTGGTGGTGGTCGAGCTGCGCGAGATCTTCGAGATCCAAGGCAGCGGTCTGACCTCTCCGTTTGTGGGGCAAACGGTACTGACAGAGGACAACTCGGTCACGGCCCTATCAACCGACGGTTTCTTCATGCAGACACCCGCCGATCGAAGCGACAACGACATCGACACCTCCGACGGGGTCTTCGTCTTCACCGGCAGCGCCCCGCCGGTAGCAGTTGGCGACAGGGTCGATGTCACCGGTGTGGTGGCCGAGTTCTTCTTCTTCACCGAGCTCAACTCGCCGACCGTGACAGTCGCGGGCGTCGGTTCGGTGCCGTCGTCCGTTGCGTTCAACGCCGCGACGCCATCTCCTGACCCTGCGTTCCCGTCGTGTGCGATCGAGTTCGAATGTTACGAGGGCATGCTGGTTCAGGTCTTCGACGGTACAGTCACCGGTCCCAACCAGCGATTCAGCACCGACCTGTTTGCCGAAGCCCACATCGTGAGCTACTCGGAGCGCGCCTTCCGCGAACCGGGTGTCGAGTTCCCGGGGCTCGGGATTCCATCGATTCCAACCTGGGACGGCAACCCGGAGGTCTTCGAGCTCGATCCGGACCGGCTCGGTCTGCCCAACCAAATCCTGCCGGCAGGATCGACCTTTTCGGCCAGCGGTGTGCTCGGCTTCGAGTTCGGCGGCTACGAGCTGTGGCCCACCGGGCTCACCGTGGATCCGGTCGACCTGCCGAGGGCGGTCTGGCCGCGTGAGCCGGGCGAGTTCACCGTAGGGACCCTCAATCTGTTCCGGCTCTTCGATGATATCGACGATCCGCCGGACGGGGGGCGCGACGACTTCGTGGTTTCGACCACCGAGTACATGACGCGACTGGTCAAATTCTCGGCCCACATCCGAGAGGTGCTCGATGCACCGGATGTGCTGGCGGTCCAGGAGGCCGAGAAGCTCGGCGTCCTCGAGGATCTGGCAGACCAGATCGCACTTGACGACCCGAGCATCTCCTACACCGCCTATCTCCTCGAGGGTAACGACATCGGCACCATCGATGTTGGATTCCTGGTCCGCAGCCGTGTCGAAGTGGACTCGATCACCCAGCTCGGCAAGGACGAAATCTTCAGCTATGACGATTCCCTTCTCCACGACCGACCGCCGCTGCTCCTCGAAGGCAGATGCCAGCTCGAGTTCGGCGCCTCACCGATCGCCGTCTTGACGGTTCACAACCGGTCGCTGAGTGGAATCGAAAGTTCAAGCAGCGGTGAACGGGTCCGGCTGAAGCGATACGCACAGGCGGAATCGATCGCAATGATGGTGCAGGATCTCCAGATCACCGACCCCGACATTCGTTTGGCGGTGGTCGGCGACTTCAACGCCTTCGAGTTCACCGACGGCTACGTCGATGGGGTAGGCATCATCAAGGGTGATTTCCTACCCGCCGAGAACCTGATCTGCGCGACCGAGCCGTGCGCCGATCTGGTGGATCCGAACCTCACCAATCAGGTCCTCAACCTGCTGACGGATGAAAGGTACTCGTTCATCTTCCGCGGCAACGCCCAGGTTCTCGACCACGTGCTCACCAGCGTCGGGCTCGGTCCCGAGGTGACCGCCCTCGCCTTTGGGCGTGGCAACGCCGACGCGGCGTTCGAGTATCTCAACGACGGCACGACCCCCGGGGTCGTTCCGCTTCGTGCTTCGGATCACGATGGGCTGGTGCTCTACCTCCTCAAGGATGAGGACGCGGACGGGGTTCCCGACGATCTCGATTACTGTCCCGGCACCGTCATCCCGGAATCGGTTCCGACAGTGCGGCTCGGCACCAATCGCTGGGCGCGTGTGGACGGCGACGGGTTCTTCGATACAAAACCACCGAAGGGCAACGGAAAGGGGCCCGACCGGTCGTACTCGGTCGGAGATACCGCGGGCTGCTCGTGTGAACAAATCATCGAAGCGCTCCACCTCGGCCAGGGGCACCAGAAGTTCGGGTGTAGCAACGGGGTAATGGACAACTGGGTGGAGGCAGTTCAGCCGTAATCTGAAAGATCGGCACCGGCCTTCCAATGACATGAACCACGCTGACCCAGATCGAAGACGAGGAAAGGGTGTGGGCAGGTCCTTTAGGGCCTGCAACGAGGGCGTTCAATCTAGCGAGATCATCGATGAGCACGTGGGCATCTGAGCGCGGGCCCTAAAAGGACCCGCCTACGGCAGTTTGGAACGACGTGGCAGGTACACACGTGCTGTCATTTCCAGTTTTGTCGGCCCGCCCCGGGGCCCTGAAGAGCTCGAAATGACTCGGAGGGGCGTGGTATGTTGCGGGCTTCGGCATGGTCGGAACGGTCTCATGAGGAAGAAACAACACAAGCCCCCCAACCCACCATCCCGGTGGTGGTTGCGACCCGATGGTGAAGCGCCGGGCCGAATGCTCACCCCCTTCCTTTTCGGATTGCAGAACCGCCGGTTGGACTTTGTGGTCACGATGTTGCTCATCATCCTGGTTGCGCTGTCACGCCTCCTGGCTCTGCCGGCCTCGATCTGGGATCAGGACGAGGCGTACTTTTCCACCGGTGTGATCGAATTCGCTCCGCTCGACAACCACCCCCACCCGCCGTGGTTTCCGCTGTGGATTGTGCTCGGCAAGCTGGGCTGCCTGGCCGGTGCGGAGCCGGCTGCGAGCCTGCAGTGGTTGAGCCTGCTCTTCTCGGTATGGATGATCTTTCCGCTCACCGCGTTCTGGTCGAGGCTGCTGCGACGCGAGCTGGCGGTAGCGGCAACACTGCTTTTTTTCGCCGTCCCCGGTGTGTGGCTGTTGGCCGGCCGGGCGTACACCGGAACTGCCGCCACGGCGCTCCTGGCCGCCACCCTGGCCTGCTGGCTTGGGCCGGGTGACAGGAGGTCGATCCTGATCGGTTCGCTGTCCGCCGGTGCCTGTCTGCTGATTCGCGCCCATTTTGCCGTTGTGGTGGTGCCCCTGCTCATCGTGATGTGGCGGCGCCGTTCGCGGAGCAATCGATGGCTCCTGGTGGCGCCGATGCTGGCGCTTCTGGCTGCCGGCTACGGTTGGGTGGTCGTGGCCGCCGGAGGGATACGACCTCTGCTCGCCTCGGTGCAACTCCATTCGAGCATTCACTTCGGGGCCCGGGCCGGTTTCTCCCCCTCATTTTCCCGGTCCGGTTTGGCCCAGGCCCTGATCTCACCGGTAGCGGCCGCGTTGTGGATCACCCTGGCCGTGCTCGGTACTCTGGTCCTGCTGCGCCGTCCCCGGCTGGACTCGTTGCTGCCCCTTTTGGCGGTGGTTCTCGGGCCCTTGTTGGTGCTGATATACCTCCTCTCGAATCCTCACCACATGCGTTACTCGGTGCCGTTGCTGGCCTTCTCCTCCGGTCTTGTCATTGTCGCGATAGCGCGACTCGGCAAACGCTGGGTGCTACCGATCGTTGCAGGTGCCGTCGCCCTGAGCTGTTGGCAAGTGCTGCCGATTCTGCCGCAGTACCGGAACCAGCCCGGGCCGGCACCGGCGGCCGTGGCCCACGCCTTGAGCCGAGCCCGAGCCAGCGGTTCGGTGATCGTTGCCGATCGAACCCTTGTTTCTTTCCTCGATCTGGAGCAGGCCAGGCGTGAGTTTCTCGGGACCATTATCCGCGACGACCAGATCCTCGGTGGTGAGACCCCACCGCCGCCGGATTGGGCCACGATCTATCTCTTTGATCTCGGCCACGGCGGGCTGTTGGAGCGTGCTCGGAAGCAACAGGTCTTCAGCTGTCGTGAGCCGATTCTCCGGCGTATGGCACAGGATCGGTTTGTCGAGGTTACGGTTGCAGAAGGAGCCACGCTCAGCACCTCGAGCTCAAGGTGAACACAAGGTGAACAAATTCTCCTCCGGATCATTGTATGATTGTTGAGTTGGCAATCATGTCGTTCGCAAAACAACTAATCAACAGGTAGGCATCTTCTCATCGCTGCGAAGGAGTGATCATGTCAAGAGACCACCGGATTGAAACGCTGGCAATCGCCGTCGTCATGATCGCCGTGGGTGCAACACCGGGCCTGGCCGCCACCATTGAGGTCACCAACGCTAACGACAGCGGTCCCGGTTCGCTGCGCGATGCCATCACCCAGGCCGAGGCAACCGGTGTCGCCGACGAGATTACCTTTGATGCCGACTACACGATCGTGCTTGACAGCACCCTGCCCGACATCACCACCGAAATCAGCATCCTCGGCAAAGGCTGGGAACGCACGATCATCGACGGTGGCATGGGGCGGGCCGGATTGGGAGGTGTCAGGGCATTCACCATCACCACCGGTTTTCTGACTCTTGACGCAGTCACGGTGAGTAACTGCGATGGCTCCGCGGTGGTCAGCTGGGTCACCGGCCAGCTGCTGATAACCAACAGCCGGCTCAGGCGGAACAAGGCATTCTACGGCGGCGCAATATCCAGCTCCGGGACAGTCACCCTCGAGTCGACGACCTTTATCGACAACGAATCCAACGGCGGCGGCGCCATCGATTTCGCCGGATCCACCCTCGATGCGACCGGCTGCACGTTCACCGGCAACTCGTCCGCCGGGGGGAGTGTGTATACCGGCACGGGTGGCGCTGTGAGGGCCGGGGGATCGTTTTCAGCGGTCGATTTCACCAACTGCACCTTCGCCGGCAACACCGCAGAGCAGCGTGGCGGCGCCCTCTCTCTCGAATTTGGCGTCTCTGCGAGCCTGTCATTCGTCACCATGGCCGGCAACACCGCCACCACGATCGACAGTGGTATCTACCTGGAGGATGCCGGCACCAATGCCGACATTACCCATTCGATCATTACTGACATCTGCGCGGATGACGGCAGCGGCGCATCGCTGACGACTCAGGGCTACAACCTGGATACCGGCAACACCTGCGGCTTCAATGTCGGGCTGAAAGATCTGATCAACACCAATCCGCTGCTCGGCGCTTTACAGGCCAATGGCGGACCGACCGATACCATGGCCATACCATCGACCAGCTCTGCCGTCGACGCCGGTGGCGTATCTTGCGGTACGGTGACGACCGATCAGCGCGGCCTGCCGCGGCCGTTCGACGGTGACGGCAACACCACTGCAGAGTGCGATATCGGTGCCTATGAGTTCCAATACTTGATCTTCATGGACGGCTTCGAAAGCGGCACCACGTCGGCTTGGAGCGTTGTCGTTCCTTCCTGAGTAACCTGCTCTTTCCGGCGTTGCGTCAATCGCGAAAAGAAGTCGACAGTTCACAGTCGACAGTCGCCCTACGAACCGCCTCCACGACATTTGACAATTAATAGAGAAGTGCCACTGATCACTACCTCACAATGCAACAAGTGTGAACGTGGCACCCATGCGGCACCTCGCTCACTCCTACCGTTATCGATTCGATACCCGTGCTACACTGATTCCGTGGAGCACGGATCATGAATCTCACCATAACGATCGACGACGAGGTCCTTCGGCGAGCGAGGATTCGAGCCCTGCAGCAAGGGACGTCGGTCAACGCATTGCTTCGAGATTTTCTCGAAAGCTACGCCGGGTCGGACATCGAGGCGGACGCGCGCAGGGGGCTGGTAACGCTGGCGCGCGCATCGACCGCGTCGAGCGACCCCGGCGGCAGGACATGGACTCGAGACGACATCTATGCCGACCGGCTGGATCGTCATCAATCAGTCCACGAATCAGAATGAACTATTTCGTCGATACCAACATCGTGGTCTACGCGTTCGACCAGGCCGATCCGAGCAAGCAGCGGACCACCATCGAGATACTGGAAGGCACTGACCGCCTCGTGCTCAGCACACAGGTCCTGCTCGAAACATGGTGGGTGCTGACCCGGAGGCTCGCCGAACCCCTCGACGAATCCGAGGCAGCCGAAGTCATCAATCGGCTGACCGAGTTGCCGGTAGTTTCGACCGACCCACAGCTCGTCAAACAGGCTGTCGATACCGGACGCCGATTCAATATCGCTATCTGGGACGCGCTGATCATCGAAGCAGCCCGAGCAGCCGGCTGCAAAAGGGTTCTGAGTGAAGACCTCCAGGCGGGGCAGGACTTCAACGGGGTCACGGTAGAAAACCCTTTTGTCTGACGGCGTCATCTGCTGATCGAGTGGCTCGTGTTTTTCATCCGGTGCCTGATACGGCAAAAAGAGGTGCTCGAGCAAAAGATCGAAAGAGAAAAGCGCGTACCGCCGCTCCCGCCTCTCTCCGAAATGCTGCTGGACATTGCCCTCGAGCGCGGAAGGGTGACGGTTCGCGAGGCCGCGACACTGACCGGCGCCAACCGCAACACCATCAAGGATCACCTCAAACGGCTGGTCGCGGGCCGTCAGCTCAAACGCTGCGGCCAGGGTAGGGGGACCTGGTACGAGAAAGCTTGACTCGCCTTTCGAACCTCGGCCAGCGCTGGCACGGTGCCACGTGAGCCTCATGCAGAAATCGCAGAAAGCCGGCGGGGTTTACTCGTCACGGCGTAGTCGGAGACGAAGCGGGACCCCCGCCAGCCCCGATTAATGGGTCAATGCGAACGGTGCACCAGTCATGAGTGGCATCCACCCGTGAGGCGGGATCAAGGGTCCGACACCGAGTAGTCCCCCGGCACATCCCGATACTCACGATCCGCGTACACATCCCGGCGGTGACCGATCTTGAGGACCCAGATC
>JASJGQ010000249.1:0-3434 GCA_033791425.1 Acidobacteriota bacterium | reverse complement strand
TGACAGGTGCCTTCTAATGGGTGGCACCGCTTGCTGCTTCGGGCTCCTAGGCGAGCGTCTGATCCATTAGCCGCAGGAGGATCTCGAACAGCTCCAGCGCATCCATCGCATCCGGGTCCCGGAGAAAGACGTCGAGCTCGGCGTCCCGGCCGCCGAGACCCTGCAGCCCCTCGATCATCTCCCCGGTGATCTTCCCCTTGCCGAGCTCGCTCATGGACCAGATCAGCATCTCGTGGTCGAAAACGACGAGGTTCCGCCGGTGGTTGACCTTCTGGAGGTGGCGGGCGAAACCCGCGACCGTGGGCCAGATCTCGGTGGCCATGGCGAGGTCCTTGTCGGCCAGCCGCCAGGTTTCGAGCTGGCTCTTCAGGGCGATCAAGGTGAGCTGCTCATCGAGCCGGAGCGTGTCGTAGGTGGGCGCCTCGCGAATGGCGTCGAGGGCGGCGTCCACCGAGTCCAGCGCCTGTTCGTAACCCGCGGCGGTGGTCGGCGCCGGGTGGGCGAAGGCGATCCCGAAGGGTCCGATAGTCTGGCGCACCGCGATCGCGGTCTCCAGATGCGAACCGGGCTCGACCGGTGGGCGAGTGGTCTTCTTCAGCGCCAGCTGGGGAGCCGCGGCCACCGGCGGCGGAGTCGGGGGCGGCGGGGGCGAGGAGGTCTTGGCCGCCCCGAGGTCGGCCGCTCTCTCGGTTAAGGTTTCGGTGATCCTCATGTGCTGGAGCCGGACCGCGGCATCGGTCTCGCCCCCGATGTCGATCGTCGAACCCGAACGGATCTCCCGGCTGGTCACCATGCGGCCGCCGTCGTAGACGAGGGTGCGGATCTTCGCTTCCTCGCCGTCGATGAACTCGGTCTGGATCGTGAAGTCCCTGCCGAGTACCGAGATCTTGTCGATGAGTCCGCTCATACCCATTCATTCAATCACGAAGAGGGCGCCCGGAGCAACCGTTCAGCCGTTGACGATCTTCAGGATCGCCCGGCGGTACTTGCGGGCCATCGCATCCCGTCCCGGGGAAACCCTGCCCACTTGACAGGGAGCGTCTATTGGGTGGCACCGATGTTCCGATCTGCATCCCACTACGGTCGATTCAGCGGTCAAGCGGGGCCTGTGGCTACCGCGTCACGATTCGGTTGTGCCGGTTTAAGTTGAGCTATTGGAGCCCTTTGGAAGCGTCCGGATGAAGCGTGCCAGGTTTACACATTGACAAATTCGGCGGGTGGGTCGATCGAGAATGTGCAAATGTATAAACACGGCACCTTTTCATCCCCGCGAGGATCGATGGGACCGATCTTTCCGATTGTAATAGGTGCCACCCTTAGCAAACACAGCATTGTTCCACGACGAGTACGAAGTAGCGCAACGAAAGGTTGAGGTGACACCCAACCGGCAACGAGAGAGACACAATGCTAAGAATGCTAAGGGTGGCACCTATCTGGCACCTTTACTAAAGCCTGGCACCGCTACTAAGGCACCGCTACTAAAGCCTGGCACCGCTACTCACGCTACGGCACCGTATTGGACCAAGGCAAGGAACCCCCGGATTCGAAGCCGTCGTTGAAGATCTCCGCGATCCCCTCGTAGCAGCCGATGTCGACCGTGCCGTCCTTGATGCGTGGATTGCCGTCGAAATCGAAGAGTCCGAGACCACCAGGTATGGTGTTGTCACCGGCATTCTCGGCGGGCGAGCCGAGACCCAGGTGGTAGTCGATCGCGGCGGGATTCACGAACAGGGGATCGACTCCAATCAGGTTGGAGCCGATGGCCAACAATCCCGAGGTGCTGAAATCAACAAGATTGCCGAAGGAGATGGTGTTGTAAAGCGTCATCGTCGCAGAAGAGCCGGGCTGACTCACCGAGATGCCGGTTTCCGCATTGTCGGCTACGGTCAAGTTGGTCAGATTCACGGTGCTCGTATCATAGGCACGCACCTTCATTCCGTCCTGGTCACCCATACCGATAAGCGAATCACTGATTCTCAGGGATGAGGTGTCCCCGTTGGAGGTCCACAACTGCGGGGCGGCGCCACCACCGAATGTAGTATTCATACCGATGCCTACGCGTTCAACGTTCAGGAGGCTGGAATGCCTCATCTCGAGATAGACTCCACTTACAAAGGTGTTGCTGCCGTCAGCGTTGTTTTCCGGGATCGAGGTGTCCAACAACTCCCCTTGGGCATTATCTTGCAGATAGAAGCTGACGCCCGCACCAAACAGCTGCCCTGCGCCTTTGAGCGAATTGTGATCGATCTCGCAGCCCTGGACCAGGAAACTCGAGTCGCCGATCGCTCTGATGTTGATTCCCCCTCCGACCAACACGCCCCCGCCGGTGCTGACTACATAATTGTCCTTGATTCTGCAGTTCAGAACCTCGATACGTTGGGTGGAGTAGAGTTCCACCTGCAGCCCGCCGCCTGAAGTTCCGGTCTCTGAGGTGACCGTGTTTCCAATGATGCGAACATTTGCGAGCGTCACGAGTGCGTCGCCAAAGGGGTCGATGCGTACGCCACCGCCGGCAAGCACCTCGCGCCCGTTGGTGATCGTGAAGCCATCGATGACCACGTCGCCATCATTCATGAACACGTCGATGACCCGGCCATCCTGGTTGGCGTCGATAATCGTGTCCTGCGGCGGGAAGACCCGATCGGTGAAGGTCATATTCCAGCCGCCCAGCAAGGCGAGCTCACCATCGGCGAAAGAGGCGTCAATCACGAGATTCTCGTAATAGGTGCTCGCGCCCTCGACCCGAATCTCGGTGTTGTCACCCGAAACCACCACATTGATCGCGTCCTGGATGTTGGTGTAGGTGCCGTGGGGGCCGACTTCGAGAATCGTTACCTGTGCCTCTGCGGACCCGATGGTCACGACGGCGAGTAACGGGATCAGGGTGAGAAGCGACGTTCTTGCGTGTGGCATGGAGCTTTCCCCTTTCGCAAGTTACAACGACTCCGGCTGAAGAAACGCACAGTCACGGATAGAAATGTTCTTTCGGACCCCATCGTGTCTTTCCCCTCCGTTGAGCGTCGGGCCATCCCATCAGCCTCAAAAAGGCAAAAAGGTGCACGTTGTTCCGTTGTTATTGTCTTGATTCCACCGCGCGAGGGAAAAGGCTGATCGATACCTCGACAACAACGGAATAGCGTGACCTTTTTTCCCTTTTTTTGAAGGGTAGCCTCCGGGTTGTTCGAGCGCCAAGGTGTTGACAACCGGAAACACGAAACATGGCGCCGGCTTGTTGCTTCGTCCGGGGCCCTTTCTCATAGAGGTGGACCCCAATCTTTGGACAGGTCTGCGGCGTTTCTAAGGTGGAATCCAGTGGTCGATTCATGCCGCGCGGCCCTGGCGGGTCACCACTGGGCAGCTGCCCAGTGGTGACCCGAGTTCGACGTTGAAGTAGGCCTCGGTCGGGGTCTTGTCGTCGAGCGAGGAGTGCGGTC
>JASJGQ010000248.1:0-5761 GCA_033791425.1 Acidobacteriota bacterium | reverse complement strand
CGCACACGGGCGGAGATGCCCGCGCAGGACGAAGAGCTCTGCGACCTTCTCGACGAGGGCGGCCGCCTCGTCGAACTCACGGCGCCAAAGGCGCTCGTCACGCCGGGCGGCCGCCTCGAACGGGTCGAAATGTGGAAAATGCAGCTTGGCAAGGCCGATTCGTCCGGGAGGATGCGACCCGAGATCGTGCCGGGAGCGGAGTTCGAGGCCGAGCTCGATTCGCTGATCGTCGCTATCGGACAGCTGCCGGATCTGAGGGTCTTCAAAGGAGAGGATATCGCTCTCAACCGGTCGGGATTCCTCGAGGTGGATCCAGCAACCCTCGAAACGTCCCTGCCTGGTGTGTACGCCGGTGGCGACATCATCGGAGGAGGGCCCGCCAGTATCGTCAAGGCCGCCGGCGACGGCCGAAAGATCGCGGAGGCGATTCTCGCTCTCGGAGACCACTCAACGGCGACGACGCGTGTTCTGGATCAGAGCTGGCCCGCGTTTGACGGTGTCGATCTCCTGCGGCGACGGGCCAGAACCGAACCGAGGGTGGCCATCGCCCACCTTCCGGCGGCCGATCGCAAGGGTTTCGAGGAAGTCGTGCTGACTCTCTCACCGGAGGACGCGGCCGATGAGGCGGCTCGTTGTCTCGACTGCGACGTCATGTGCTCGACCTGTGACGGCGTATGCCCGAACCGGGCGATCCTCACCTACAGAACAACCCCCGGAGATCTCGAGTTGCCGACCTTCAGCGTGAGAGAAGGGCGATTGAGCTCTTCAGGTCGAGCCTCCTTTCGCGTGGACCAGGGCCCACAGGTGGCGGTTCTTTCCGATGCCTGCAACGAGTGCGGAAACTGCGTCACTTTCTGCCCGACGGCCGGGCAACCATGGCGCGACAAACCCAGGCTCTATTTCCATCGCGGCGACTTTGAGGACCAGGGCAACAACGCCTTCATGCTGCTGCGACACGGAGGGCTCCGAGGGATCCAGGCCCGATTCGAGGACAAACTCCACGAACTTTTTGACGGTGACACCCTTTCCTACCGGTCACCTTATATTTCTTTGTCTCTCGACCCGGAAACCCTCGAGGTAGTCGAGGCCACGACACGCGCGCCAGATACCCCGGATCAGACCTTCGATCCAGCGCTACTCGGGGCCATGATCACCCTTCTCAGGTCTCTGACCAGGTCCATGCCCGAACTCCCTGTTATCGAGGCCGATCCGGGGTGGCTCCTCGTGCAGGCAGGTTAAACTGGGACGGCATGAGAACCCGCTACTTCAACCTCAGAATCCCGGACCAGGACAACAGCACAGTTTTCGCCGAGTTGGTTGTCGAGGACGGCCGCTTCGAAGAGATCCTGCCGGCCGGCGGTGCCACCGCCGCGGGTGGCGAGCAATGGGTGGACCTCGAGGGCGCACTGGTCCTGCCGGGGGTCATTGATTGCCACGTTCACTTCGACGATCCCGGTTTCACCCATCGTGAGGATTTTGAAAGCGGTACCCGCGCGGCGGCTGCCGGTGGTGTCACGTGTGTTGCCGATATGCCGTGCACCTCGCTGCCCCCGATCACCGATGTCGACGCGTTGTCCAACAAGCTGCAGGTCATTCGATCCAAGGCCCTTGTGGACTTCGTTCTGTGGGGGGGCGTCTCCGCCAACTCGCTTGGTGAAACAGGGTGGCAGGACAAAGTGACGGCGCTGGCCGATGCGGGGGTCGGTGCCATCAAGGTCTACCTGCTCTCCGGAATGGAGTCCTTTCGTGATGTTGGCGGCGAGGCCCTCCACGAAATCCTGTCGCATACCAGCCGGTTGGGAATCCCGGTCGGGGTTCACGCCGAGGACCGATCAATTGTCCAGCGCCTGACCCGACGGGCTCACGACGAACACCAGGACTCCCCCGCCGCCTATGCGGCATCGCGTCCCTCGGAGGCCGAGGTCGCTGCCGTCGCCACCTGTATCGAGGCCTGTCGCGCGACCGGGGCCAGGGTCCATATCGTGCACCTGGCCTCCGGCGAGGCCCTCGACCTGATCGGCGCCGCTCGGCGCGAAGATCTTCCGATCTCGGCCGAAACCTGTCCCCACTACCTCGAGTTCACGGTCGAGGATTTCGAAAGAATCGGTTCGATCCTCAAGACCGCGCCGGTGGTCAAGACCGCCGCCGACCGAGACCGGTTGTGGCAGGGTCTGGCCAACGGAGAAGTTTCGTTTGTTGCCACCGACCACGCCGCCGGACAGTGGCCGGAGGAAAAACAAACGGCCTCCATTTGGAGCGACTATGGCGGTATTCCGGGTGTCGAACTCATGTTGCCCTACCTGTTCTCCGAAGGTGTTCGCGGTCGTCGGATCACCCTCGAGCACCTGACCCGGATCAGCGCCTCCGAACCGGCACGATTTCTCGGAATCGACCACCGCAAGGGAAAAATCTGCGCCGGGTATGACGCAGATTTTGTGGTTTTCGACGAACGGTGCCGTTGGACCGTCAGCGCGGCCGATCTCCACAACCTCAACCGCTACACGCCCCTCGAGGGCCGCGAGCTCACCGGTCGCGTTCAATCGACCTTTGTCCGCGGTCGCAAGGTCTTCACCCTTGCAAAGGCGGGCGAAGCCGAGTTTGGTGATGCCGGTTATGGCCAGTGGGTCCGCCGGGGGGTTGCGTGAACGGCCACACCGAACCACTGATTTTGCTGACAAACGGCGTCGTCGTGACTCGATGGCTGCAACCCGAGATCATCTTCGATGGTGCGGTTGCGTGGTCCGGTGACCGCGTCCTCGAGGTCGGAACCTCCGCGTTCCTTCGTTCGAAATACCCGGCCGCCGAACCCGTCGATGCCCGCGGAGGGTTGATCCTGCCGGGCCTGATCAATCTTCACCACCATTTCTACTCGGCTTTTGCGCGCGGTCTCGCGCCGGCGTCGCCTGCGCGGGACTTTGGACAAATTCTCGAGCGGCTGTGGTGGCGCCTTGACCGCGTCCTCACACCCGAAACCGTGAGACTCTCGGCTCTCCTCGGGGCGGCGGATTCGATTCGTTGGGGCTGCACCACAATCTTTGATCACCACGCCTCGCCCTCCTGTCTGAGAGACAGCCTCGGAATTGTCGGCCGGACACTCGATGAGGCGGGGCTCTCCGGCGTTCTCTGCTACGAGATCTCGGACCGAAACGGACACGAGGAAGCCGTGGCTGGCTTGGTGGAGAATCTGCGCTTCATCGAAGAGCATCAGGACGATCCCAGGATTCGCGGCACTCTCGGGCTTCACGCCAGCTTCACCATCACCGACGAGACCCTCGACGAGGCCGCCAGCCGGAGGCCCAAAGACTGTGGTTGCCACATCCATCTGGCCGAAGACGGGCTCGACTTCCAGGTGTCCGAGATGGCCTTCGGCGCGGCGCCCCTTGAACGACTGGAGCGCCGCGGTTTTCTCGATGAGCGGGCCCTTCTGGTGCACGGCGTCCACCTGACGTCGGAGGGGCGCGCAGTGGTCGCCCGCAACGGATCGGTGCTCGTTCATTGTCCGGAGTCAAACGCCAACAACGGCGTCGGCCGTCTTGACGTCGAACGCGCGGCCGCCGAAGGCTGCACGATTGGGCTTGGCACCGACGGGATGTCGTCCGCAATGCTGCGTTCGCTGCGATTTGCGTTTCTTATTCAGCGCGCCGGGCGGGAAGATCCCACGGTCGGCTTCGCCGCCCACCCCGGAATTCTCCAGAACAATGTCGAGGTGGCGCGACGCTTCTTCGACGAGCCACTCCTCGGTGAACTGGTGCCGGGGGCTCCGGCAGACCTGTGTGTCGTCGACTGCCCGCCTCCAACACCACTCACCGGAGATAACCTATTCGGCCATCTTGTCTATGGCGCGTCAGAGGCGCCCGTCCGCCACACCATTGCCCGCGGAGCGTTCCTCCTCGAGGACTTTCAGCTCGCCACTCTCGATCTGCAGGCTATCGCCGAGATCGCTCGTACCGAGGCGCCGGGTTTGTGGGAGAGATTTCACGCGATCGGCGACTCACCTGTCGACTGGCTCCCGATCTGACGGCCGAACCCCGAATCGTTGGAAAATCAGATTCCGAATCTGTCGTGGAGGGCTCGCCGCATCCGTTCGAGGCCGGCTGCCAGGTAGGCGGTTTCGGCGCCGATGCCGAGCCGGAAGTACCCGTCCATACCGAAAGTGTCGCCTGCGAGGATAAAGACGCTGTGTTCAGCCCGCAGCCAATCCGCCAGTTCGGTGGAGTTGATATCAAGATCGTAGCGGATATAGGCCATTCCACCGGCCCTCGGCGGCACCAAATGAAAAACATCCCCAAACCCGCGAACCCAGTCCACCATGAGTTCGAGGTTGGTGCGCAACACTGTGCGGTTGCGCTCGAGGATTGTCGGACGTATTTCAGGAGACAAGGCGATCTCCGCGATCTGGTTCGAGAGGATGCCTGCGGTGATGGAGGTGTAATCGTGGTAGGCCCAGGAGTCAGTGATGACCTCCTGCGGCCCAACCAGCCAGCCGAGGCGCAATCCAGGCAGGGCGTACGCCTTTGAAAGACCGCCATTGACCATGACCCGGTTGTACATGCCTGCAAAGCTCGTCAGTTCGACACCGTCGAGTTCGGCTCCGCGGTAGACCTCGTCGGCATAGACCCAGGCGTCGACACTCTCGGCGATAGTTACGATTTCCCGCATCTCGCTCTCGGTCAGGGTGGCGCCGGTTGGGTTGTTGGGATTGCAAATGGCGATCATCTTCGTAGCCGGGGTCACCACCCGCCGGAGTTCGTCAAGATCCGGCGCCCAGGCCCGATCCTCGCGCAGATGGAAGGCCCTCGGCTGCGCCCCCATCTCTTCGACGATGCCCCAGATCTGCATGTAGTTCGGGACCATCATCACAACCTCGTCGCCGGGTTCGACGAGAGTGTGGCAGGCAATGAAATTGGCCTCGGATGAACCGTTTGTGACCAGCACGTTGTCGACCGACTGATGAGGGTAGAGGCTGGCGATCCGCTCACGCAGAAGGATCGCTCCGTTGGTCTGGCCATAGCCGATGACGGCGTCCGCGAGGTCCGCGATCTGCGCCGGCTCGAGCAGTTCGTTCAGGGTGTAGGGGTGAAAGCCACTTTCGGTCAGGTTGAAATCGACCGTGTTTTCATAGATGGACTGCACCCGCTCGAGCTCAAAGATGGGTATTCTCATGGGTGAACCTCGTGATTTTCGCCGCAGCCGAGCCGACTGAGCAACGTCGGGTCGATCCGGCTGCCGGATATGACTGCGACAACCCGCTGGCCGGCAAAACGCCGATTGGATTTCATAACAGCGGCCACTGCAAGGGCCGCAGCGCCCTCCACGGCCATTGCCTCGCTCCGCCACAGAGAACAGACGGCTCGCTCGATTTCCGGTTCGTCAAGGAGGATGAATCCATCTACAAATCTCCGGCACAGGTCGAAGGTCACCGATCCCTTCTCGATGCCGCCCGCGGTTCCATCAGAAATTGTTGGTTTCTCCTCCGACTGAACGATCTTCCCGGCCCCGATGGATTCGAACATCACACACGAGTTTCGGGGCTGGCACCCGATCACCTGGATGTTTTTGTTGATCGCTTTCAGATAGGCGGCGATCCCAGAAATCAACCCACCCCCACCCACCAGCACCAGCACGGCATCTATGCCATCGAGTTGCTGCGTCAATTCGACGCCGACCGTTCCCTGGCCCCGAATGACCTCGAGGTCGTTATAGGGTGAAATCCATACGTGGCCACCGGCACGGGCGAACGCATGGGCGTGCTCCTCCGCCT
>JASJGQ010000247.1:0-10055 GCA_033791425.1 Acidobacteriota bacterium | reverse complement strand
GAACTCCGGGTCGACGGGCGCGACACCGCCACCGCTTTGGCTGTAGGAGGCCGGCGGCACCAGCGGCCCCCACTCCACCGGCGCCACCGTCGCCGCCGGTGAACCCGGGAACAGCGGCGTCGGCCAGCCCGGGTCGGCCGGCACCCCCAGCAGAGCCGCCAGGGTTGGCCCGACGTCATACACCGAAGGTTTCTCCTCAACCCGCCCGCGGCGCGCCACTCCAGTACCTGAAAGGACGAACACCGCGTCATCGGCGTGCCACAGGGGTGCCGTTGGCCCAGCGGTCCCCGAGAGCCCGCGCGGTCTCTCACGGCCCCACTTGAAGCCGTGGTCGGAGACCAGCACCACCGCATACTCATCGAGCGGACAGGCCTCGAGGTAGCGGCCGATCCAGCGGTCGACGATCTCGAAGTACTTCGGCACGGCCGCCGCGTACACCGTCGCGGTGGCGGCGTCGATCTCGAGCGTCGGTGGCGGCATGTACTGCGCGAGGAGGTGGCCGATGGTGTCGGTGCCCTCGAGGTAGACCATCATGAGGTCCGGCTTGGCGGCTGCCAATGCGAGCCCCGCCCCCATGTAGGTGCGGGTGGCGCTGAGAATCCGGCGCATCCCGTCGACGGGGTCTTCCATCCCGAGGTTTTCAGCGACGGCACGGTCGAAGACACCTTCCGGCACGTCCATCAAATAGCGCACCGCGCGCCAGTCAGTCTCGGCCACCGCGCGGTCCCGCAGGGCCGCGAACTCTTCGGTTCGTTCGGCCGGAAATACGAGATCCGGCGGGTCTTCGTGAAAGACCTCCTCGGGAATCCCCTGTTGCAGCGTGTAATACAAGCGATCTGAGACCATGGTGCCGTTGATCCGCTCGGCGGGCCAAGTCGCCCACCAACCCACTACGTCGACCTCGAACCCGAGCGCGGAGGCGATGTTCCAGATCGCCGGCACCTTGCGGCTGCGACCGGTAATCGGAGCCATTTGACCGGTTTCGGGGTCCTTCTCAACAAAATCGAGCACTCCGTGGACGTCTGGGGACACCCCGGTTGCCATCGTCGTCCAGATCAGCGGCGACAGCATCGGCACGATAGTCGTCATCTCACCCCAGGTTCCGGCATCCATCAACCGCTTTAAATTGGGCATCCGGCCAGCCTCAACCCACGGCAGGACGAGATCCCAATCGAGACCATCGAGACCGAGGACCAGCACCTTGTGGCGCGGCAGGGAGAGCTGCCCGGCGATGTCGGCGAGCAGACCCGCCCGCACCGCCGTCCGGTCGGGCTCCAAAGAGACTGAGACCGCCGCCTCCGGCACACCAAGATCCATGGCCAGGATCCGCCTCAGCACGACCGACGGGTCTGCCGGACAAGGGCCATGGGTGGAGGCGCCGCCGACAAAGCAGGCCAGCGGCAGAGCGCCGATTTCCCGTCGAACCTGGTCCGCAACGCTGCGCCGCAGCCCCTCTCGCGGTGACGCCGCAGCTTGAAGCTGCCACACGCCGACCGGAGGTTGGAGTTCAATGGTTGTTGCGACCTTGGCGCCGTCGGAGGTAGCGGCAGGAATCTCCGCGGTCAGCGGCGTTGCGTCGAGACGCGTCCCCGACCACCTCGGCGCCACGACCGGGCCGGCCTCGGGCACTCGCAGCCGACCCGTTTCGGTGTTCCACACCCACACCTCGCCCGCCGCCGGGACCCAGGTCACCGTGGCCCACAAAAGGCCAATGAACAGCACGGTCACGGACAATACAACAAGAAGAAAATTTCGTTTCACGGGCGGTAGTTTACCCCATGCGCCGCCGCCGGCCCGAGGGCAAAGCACAAAAAAAGGAGGGCCCGAGGGCCCTCCTGGTAATGGCTCGATACAGCCGGATTAGAAGGACAGGCGCACGCCGAGGCGGATCGTGGTCGGATCCTGCCAGCCGTTGGTTGTGTTCCACGCCTCGTTCGTCGGCGGCCGGGCGCTTTCGCCTGGTGTGATGGGCGGCAACGGCAGCCCGGTATCCCAGTCGATGACCTCATAGGTCGCGGTGGCGTCGGCCGTGGTGTAACGCAAGCTGCGAGAGGTCTCGCCCTGCGAATTGAACAGGTTGAAGATGTCCACCAGCAGGTTGAGCTCCATGCTCGAACCGAGCTTGATCGGGTAGCCGAAGTGGACGTCCGCCTCGTAATAGGCGTCGGTGCTGCCGAAGGCGCCGCGTTCCGACAGGTAGTACTCCCAGTTGTTGTAGGCCTGTGAGTAGCCCATGGCGGTCATCGGTGTGCCATCGGTGTAGTAGGCCGAGAGACCGGCAGACAGACCGAAGTTGAAGCGGTAGATGCCGTCGAACTTGAACTGGAAGGGAATGTCGTTCGACAGCTGCCCGGTGTTGTTGACCTGGAAATCGGCATAGTCAAAGGCCGAGTTCAGGTTCGGGTCGAGCTGACCGGTCGACGCCTGGAAGGTGCCGTCATAGTTGCCGGTGAGATCCGAGAACAGCAACGATGTGATGAACTGGAAGTTGTTGGAGAAACGCTTCTTCAACGTCAGTTCGACACCCGAGAACTCGCGGATCGGGATCGGGATCGCGACCGGAAGGTCATTGTAACCGTATGCGGCGCCGATCCCGAAAGTGATCTCCATCTCGCCGTATCCCGGGTTGCCGATGAAGTAGTCGCCGTCCTCGGCGAGCGCGTCCTCGATGACCCGGTTGAGCTGACGATTGATGTACTTGATGCCGGCCGCCCAGTCGGGGGCGAACTCGTACTCGAAACCGACGACGTACTCCTCGAGATTCTGGCCCTTAACGCCCGGGTCGACACGCGAGAAGCCGCCGCCGAGGATGCGCGAGTTGGCGACCCTGGGGTCACTGGCAACGTCGTTGGGGTCGTTGGAGAGGTTGTAGGAGAAGATCGAGATCTCGCCGCCGAAGGAACGGATCACGATGTCCATGGGGATCGTCTCGTAGAACTTGCCCCAGTGTCCAAAGAGCTTCGATTTGCCGTTGCCCGCCGGATCCCAGACAAAGCCGAGACGCGGTGCGACGTTGTCGTTGATGTCGGCCGAGATGTCACCGTCGGCGTTGTAGAGCACTTGCGAACCGAAACGCACGCCGAGGGCGAGCGACAGGTTGCTGGTCACCTGCCAGGTGTCCTGGATGAAAAAGGCGTCGTTGTCGGCCTTGGTGTCGACCGTCAGAGGCGCCTGGATGTCGGCGGTCGTCAGCTGGGTTGCGTCGAGGCCCGCCTGGTTGAGATAGATGCGGTGGCGGAAGAAGTACGCCGCTTCGTCGTTGTCGCCGCAGTAACGAGACGCCGGGTCACAGGTGAGGCGGTAGACCCGCTGACCGGCGCCGCCGTTCCAGTTGGCGTTGACCACGCCGATCTCTTCATACTCGTATCCGACTTTGAACTCGTGCGAGCCACCGAAGTTGCCGACAAACCACGACAGATCGACGTTGTACTGGTCGCGCGAGAACTCCTGGTTCTGGAAAAAACCAAAACCGGACACACTCTCGGTGGCGTTGGAATTGGCGCCCCAACCCCAAACCGTGGTGCCGTCACCGAGGGGGTTCGTGGAGTCAATATAACCGACCACCGAAGCGCCGGGGCCAACCTGACTGCTCTCCTCGTTGTGCTGCGCGGCACGCGCGCTGATCACAACGTTCTGGCCAAAGATGCCGTCGTAGTTGAACGAGTAGTTGGTGCCACCGGTCTCGATGCCGTACTGGAAGTGGAGCGGGGTCGAAGCAAACGAGCCAAGCGCGCCAGTTTGTTCGCTGGGATCACCAAAACCGGAACCCGAGAGCGAGTGGTTGGCCGCAATGCGCCAGGTCAGTTTGGCCGCCCACAGATCGCGGGTGGTGGTGTCCGGAAGAACGGAGCCGACGGCCGGCGCGCCAACGATCGGGAACGACTTGAGGACTTCGTCGTTGTTCTCGTTCTTGACGTAGTCATAGGCAGCGAAGAACCACAGCTTGTCCTTGACGATGTAGCCGCCGAGGTCGACGCCGTAGTCGGAGCGGTTGTAGTCGACGGTGGACTTGGTGCCCGAAACGGCACCATCAGCCGGCGCTGACTTGAGGCTGGCCTGCAGGCTGGCGTCGTCGTAATAACCGAAGACGTCACCGTGGAACTCGTTGCCGCCGGACTTCGTGATCACACTGATCACCGAACCGGTCGCGCGGCCGTACTCCGCGTTGTAGGAACCTGTCTTGACCTGGACCTCATCGATGAACTCGAAGTTGAGGGTGGTGCCCTGCTGGCCGAGCTCGACGCCGGTGGTGTTGGCGCCATCGATGTAGTAGGCGTTCTCGGCGCCGGTCGACCCGTAGAAGGTCTGGCCCGAGCCGTCTTCCTGCGCACCCGGGGTCACAGACGCCACCGAGGTGTAGTTGCGGCCGGTCGGCAGGTCGTTGTAGAAGTCCGACGACAGATCGATACCGATGGTGGTGCTCGACGTGTCAACGAGCGGCGACTCCGAAGTCACCACCACCTCGTCGGTGAAGGCAGAGGTCATGACCGAGTCCACGCGGGTGGTGGAACCGATTTTGACCGCCATGTTCTCCTGCGAGCGGGTCTGGTAGCCCGACAGGCTGAAGGTCACCTTGTAGGCGCCTGGAGGCAGCACCAGGAACTTGTACGTGCCCTGAGCGTCGGTGACGGTGCTCTGGGCACCGATCAACGCGTCTGAAGCAATGCTCACTGTGACGCCGGGCATGGCCACACCCTGCTCGTCGCCAACGCGGCCCTGGATGTTACCACGGGTGGTCTGGGCCAAGAGGGCGCCAGAAGCCAGCGTGCACGCCAGAAACGCAATAAGAATTTTCCCCGAAACTTTCATACCTTTCCTCCTTGAATTCGATCTTTTTTGGGGGGGCAGAAGAATCCACCGACCGCCCCCGTCACGAAAAAAGTCTCCTCTTTCTCCTTTCCGATGTACTTCGAATCTCTTACTGATTTTTGGAGACATAATCACTCGCTCGTAATTTGCAAAGCCCATGCCAGCATTTGGTCCGTTCCGACACGTCGACTTGACGCCATTTGTGGGATTTAATCCGGTATCTCGTTTACGACGTCCGGATATCCGAACAAGGGGCCAACGATCAATCTCCCGTGGTGATAATCAAGCACCGTATGGAAACGGCCCAGCAGTGCGTTTCCGAGAATTCCATTGAGGTTTGGGATATTTCGAATCGCAGGAATCTGATACGGCTCCATCCACGCCGTCTCGAGGTTGCTGACGACCCGCGTTCCAACCGTCAACTGCGCCACCGGCGCTATCGGCACGAGGGTATCTCCGACCACGCCCACGCTGGCCCCGAGCGTTTGTTCCACGGGTGGTTTGAGACGTCGCCGTGATCGCGTAATCAATGTCAGATAGCGACTCGAACCTGTGTCCACCACCAGTCTCACATCCAGCGGTTTTTTCCCCACCTCGGTCACGACCTCGGCGTCGACGATCGGTCGCCGGTCGACCACCTCGAGATGGAGATGCTCTCCCTGGGGTGGGTCGACATAGGACTCGGGGTCGTGCAGCAAGAGGCGCCGGTTCGCAGGGTCGATCTCCACCACCCAGCGCTCGAACAGATCGGCACCGAGGAAACCGTGCAGTTCGCGGCCCGCCATCGCCGACAACCGGACACCGATGTCGTGCACCACAAGCGGCGTGCACAGAATCTCCTCACCATCGGCCCGAAGGCAGGCGTCTTCCGCGATCAGGACCCGGGTCGCACCCGAACCCATGCCGCGGGCGAGCCCGGCCTCCCGCACCTCGAGACCCAGCGCAGCGGCCAGGAAGGGGTCGGTGATGGAACTTTGGGTGGCCCCGGAGTCGAGCACGAAATCCAGTGGCGGTGAGTCGTTGATGGTCAGTGAAACGAGGATGAGCCCGGCAAAGGGCTCATATTGGAGTTCGTGGACACACGGCTGCAGTGGCGTCGGAGCCACTTCATCAACAGCTGACGCCGACATCGCCCAGAAAACAAGGACGAGGGCGAGCGCATACCGCCGCAACCAGAAACCGTGTGCTGTCACCAATCGCAGAGTCTACCACTCACCCACGTTTGGAGGCACGGAACGGAATCGTGCCCAGCTTCGAGGAGCCAATCAGTCGAGTTCGACGATGGCGGCGCCCCAGGTCGAGGTCACGAGCTCTTCGACCACCACCGCGGCGCGGTGCGCGGTTTTCGGCCACCTGAAACCCGAACCGTACTGCCAGGTGTCCCGGACCTCATCCCACTCGACCGGAAACTCCTGGTGGCTGATGAACGGCGAGGCCTTGCCGACGTCGACCACGAGGGTGATTCTGATTTCACCGAGATCGAGCGGTTTCAGCGTCCCACGAAGCTCGCCGAGGGCGGCGGTCACCTGCAGATCGCCCTGCCGCTGTCTCTTGGCCTGTTGGGAAATGTTGACGACGGCCGCCGAAATCTCGAGACCACCCGTGAGGTCTTCACCTTCGAGAATCCGCCGTGCGCGGGTGGTGGAGACACCGCGCAGACTGCCCGAGGCGGCGTACTGGCGGCCTCGAAGTCGGACGCCGGGCCGCGAACAACGGATCTCCAGCCGGTGGAGCCTGCCGTCGGCGGGACGGTCGGCCTGGTAGGTGACGAGGTAGGCGCCCGAGATGAGATCGAGGGCCTGGCCGAACTGGTTGGTGTTGCCGATCACCTCGCCGCCGGTCGCTTTCGCCATGACCTGAAGGGGATAGTTGGGGGCCACCTGTTGAAAATCGCTCTGCTGGGCGGCGACCGATCCGGCGCCGACACCCATGTGGTGCTGAGATTTCCCGGTGCCGTCGACGTCGGCGCCATAGGAAAAGGTGGCGCGACTCGCGTTGACGGGCATGACCGTCCATCCGTAGGCAAGCGCCACTTCGACGATCTGCCGCACATCCGCCTCGAGACTCAACGCCGCATAGTCGGTGCGCATCTTCGCCGCCATGTAGGGGTCAATCTGCGATACCAGGGGGATATAGAAATCCGACGGATTGAGATCGAAGCCCCCGGTCATCCACAACAACAACCCGCGCGAGGTCGGGGGCTGCGATTGCATCCAGGCGACCATCCGATCGAGTTCTCCGCGGATGATTGTCCGCTCGCGATGGATCGATGCCCGCGCCTTGGCCGCCACCGCCTGCGGACTTGATTGGGTGATGGTGTAGGAGGTATCGAAGCCGACCCCGGGTTTGAAATCACGGGTGAAGGCGTTGCGAATCGCGTCGATGGTGGTCGAACCGGAGGCGTTGTCCGCGAGGCGGTTCAGAGCCTCCTCGACGTCCTCCGATCGCCGTCCCGCCTCGCTCATGAGGGTCGGTGACGGGTCCGCGAGCACAATATCGACCGGTCCGAGGGCGGTCAGCCGAGCGGCGTTGTCTGCAGTCTGCCGGCACAGACCCTCGAGCATGAATCGGCCGGCGAGTTCGGTGCTGACATAGACGACCACCCGCCAGGGGGTCGGGTCGACGGTCGCCGCTGCCGGCGCTGCCTGAGCAAGGGCGGAGGATCCGACGTCGTCTGCGGGCACCATCTCCGGCCCGATTCCGGGCTCGATGCCGAGGAGGCGAACCGGCTGCTGGTCTTCGAGCACCATGAGCTCGTCGGGCCGAAGGTCGAGCACGGGATGCCCGTCGTCGTCGAATGCGATCAACGTCGTGCTGACGGCGGTGACATCGATGAGCCCGCCATAGGCCGACGACTGGGGGTTCTGTTTTTGCATTTCCGACGCGATGGTGCCATCCGGGGGCGGCGGGGAAGTCTGAGCCGACGCCCCGACGGCCCACACCGACGAGAAACCCACCGTTACGGCAAGAAGTGCTGATTGGAAACGAAACATGCTCGAAAATGCGCCCGAACCACCCGCCCCGGATGGCTCACAGCGCCTGATCCGCAGCAGCAGTTGCTGTGAGGTACGGATGAGGAGGGGTGCAGGTTACCCCGTACCCGCCGCGGTCGCTCGATCTCCACCAGCAATTCGCCGCTCTCCACCGTTTCACCATCGGCGACGTGGACTGCGGTGACGCGCCCCGCCTGCTCGGCGGCGAGCTCGTTTTCCATCTTCATGGCCTCGAGGACGACCAGCGCCTGTCCCGGCACGACCTCGTCGCCGGGCGCGACCTTGATCGCGACCACCTTGCCCGGGATCGGCGCGGTCAGACGGCTCGGACCGCTCTCGCGGTCGCCGGCCACCACCTCCACCGCTTCGGCGGGCGACAACACCGAGAAATCGAATTCCCGGGTTCCCACGCCAACCCGCCAACGGCCGTTGGTGTTGTGGTCATAGGTAATCTGAAAGCTGCGCCCGGTATCGGGGTAGCGAAGCGAGGCAAACGCGCCGTCAAGCCGCACCAGCTCGACCCGCCGAGACTCTCCGTCCATCAGAACGTCGAACTCCTCGCCGTGTTGTTGGACGTCCACCTCACGCGGGGCGCCGTCGCCTCGGATGACCCACCTCATCGCGGAAACCTCCCGTGCGCCACCCGGACGCCGTCGTGCCACCAGGCGCTGTCTTCGCCGTATGAAAAGAGATCTCGAGGCAAACCGCCGGCCTCGACGGTCGCCAGACAGGCCGCGGCGATGGCAGCCGCGATCTCCGCCTCCGGATCCTGTCGTCCGTGCAGTTCCGCGAGGCCGCCGGACGCCAACAACTCGTCGAGAAAACCGGTGTGAAAATCGGCATCGCGAAAGGCCGTCATCTCGACCAGGGCGCGGAAGAGGGTGAGGGTGGTGGCCACCCCGCTCACCTGGTACTCCGACAACGCGCGCCGCAGCCGTTCGACCGCCGATTCCCGGTCCGGCGCCCACACAATGAGCTTTGCCAGCATGGGGTCGTAGTCGAGCGGCACGACACTCTCCGCAATCACTCCCGAATCGACCCGCACCCCGGGCCCCGCGGGCCGCACGTAAAGCGCGATTCTTCCGGGCGACGGCGCAAAGTTGCGTAGCGGGTCTTCCGCATAGATCCGGCACTCGATGGCGTGCCCTCTGGGCACCAGGTCCTCCTGGCGCAGCGAAAGATCGTGACCGAGTGCGATGTTGATCTGTTCGTGTACGAGGTCGACGCCGTAGACCTCCTCGGTGACGGGGTGTTCGACCTGCAACCGGGTGTTCATCTCGAGGAAATAGAACCGGCCGTCGGGATCCAGCAGAAATTCGACCGTCCCCACCGAGTGGTAGCCGGACGCGCGAACAAGACTCAGCGCGGCCTCACCGATGCGCCGGCGCAGATCGGGATCCACCACCGGTGACGGGCATTCTTCGACCACCTTTTGGTGGCGGCGCTGGATCGAACAGTCGCGCTCACCCAGGTGAACCACATTGCCGTGGCTATCGGCGAACACCTGTATTTCTATATGACGCGGCTCCAGCACTGCGCGCTCCAGGATTAACTCGCCACTACCAAAAGCGGATTGTGCTTCCGAGCGCGCGGTGCTGATTTGCTCAGCCAAATCAGCTTGCTGCCACACCAGACGCATACCGCGACCACCACCGCCAGCAGAGGCTTTAACCATGATCGGGAAGCCAATGTCTTGCGCTTTGGCGAGCAGCACATCATCACTCTGGTCGGCGCCCTGGTAACCCGGAATACAGGGCACACCGGCTTCCAACATCGCAATTTTCGACAAGCGCTTGCTACCCATTAATTCAATCGCTTGCGCGCCGGGACCGATAAAAGTTATCGATGCCGCCTCGCAGGCGCGGGCGAAACCTGCATTCTCGGAAACAAAGCCGTAGCCGGGATGAATCGCATCGGCGCCGGTCGCCAATGCTGCCGCAATCACGGCGTCGCCGCGCAAGTACGACTCGGCCGGCGTCGAACCGCCGAGAGCGATCGCAACATCGACCGAGTCGACATGCAGCGCGTGCCGGTCGGGCTCGGAGTAGACGCCAACGGTGTCGATGCCCAAGCGATGTGCGGTGCCGGCGATACGCACGGCAATCTCGCCGCGGTTGGCAATGAGAAGGCGGGTGATCGCCATCAGTGCCTCCACACGCCGTATTCGGTTGCACCCTGCACCACGTTGCTGTGCACCGCCGACAACGCCATCCCCATGACCGTGCGGGAGTCGGCCGGGTGGATGATCCCGTC
>JASJGQ010000246.1:0-7270 GCA_033791425.1 Acidobacteriota bacterium | reverse complement strand
CGTTGGAATCAACGGGATGGAGTCCACCATATAGACCCTGGCCAGTCCGGGTGGGAAACGGATGGCCCGGGTGGCTGTCATGATCCAGCTTGCCGCGCAACCGAGGATGATGCCGGCCGCGACGCCGGAGCCGCCGAGCAGTGCGCCCGCCATCACGAGGATACGCCGAATACTCGACGGGGTTGCCCCAAGCGCCTGCAGCATGCCTGTTGAGCGTTGTTTATCGATTGCGAGCACCACCAGCGCAGAACTCACCTGGAACGACGCGACCGCGACAACCAGCGACAGAACGACGAAGAGTGACAATGTCTGCCAGCGAAGAGCGGCGAATAGAGATCTGTTCATCTCCCGCCAGTCGGTGAAATAGAGCTGCGAGTCCAGTTCTTCGAGCAACACGCGAGCGCGATCCACCGCCATCGGGTTGGCGAGCTCGATTTCGATTCCGGCGACCCCGGTTTCAGGGAGTACGCGCAAAACCTCTGCCAGCGGTACGGTGATCCATTGTTCGTCAAACTCGGCAAAGGACAAGCTGAATGTGCCGATCACCTGCAGGTTGAGCGCGGGCAGGATCCAAGATCCACCCTCGGGGGGCAGACGGACGGTGGCGCGATCGCCCGCGATGAGGCCCACCCGTTCAGAAAGCCGTCCACCCAACACGGCCGTCAGGCCGGCGTCGGAAGGCCACGCAGCAAGACCGGTGTAGGACGGCGGATCGGCGACCGCTTTGAGAATCACCGGCAGTGGGTTGGTGGGTTCGGCCGGATCATCGAGCAGTCCGGTCAGGTAGGTGACCGGTGTGGCTCTGCGGACGCCATCTATCGAAGCCATTTCAAGCGCCGTGCGGTCGGCCTCGTCGGGTGTGAGCCGACCAAAGGCAAAGCCCACCATGTGTGCGTTGCCGCGCTGCAGGGCGGTGGCGATGGCCTGTGAGTAACCGGACATGAGGGCCACGGTGACCACCAGGGCGGTCACGGCGAGAGCGATGCCAGCGAATGCTGCAAGCGCAGTGCCGCGAAGCAGGAGCCCGGTCCGCCGCCGGAGAAACCTCAGCGCGAGTTCAAATTCCAGTTTCACGCGCTGAGTCTACCCGAGTTGGGCAGAGGAGCAGAGGAGCAGGGGAGTCGCGGCCGGTCACACCTTTCGTGCGCGGTAGGTCACGGACCGGACGATGCCGGCGACCTCGCTGCGTTCGATCCCGGCCTCCTCGAGCAGTGAGATCACCTCGGCGGGCGAGGCCTTTTCGGTCATCTCGAGGAAATCCACGTCCTTGAGGATTTCCACGTCACCGAGGCCGGCGTCGGCCAGGAGATCGAAATAGACCTGGCGTCGTTGGGCTCCGGAGACACAACCGACATAGGCCATCACGTTCTTTTGGACGGCATCCGGCAGCTCACCGTCGAGAACGATGTCGGACACCACCATCCGGCCGCCCGGGCGAAGAACTCGGGCAATCTCGGCAAAGACTGCGCTCTTGTCCGGTACCAGGTTGATGACACAGTTGCTGGTGATCGCATCGACAATCTCGTCATCCACCGGGAGCTGCTCCAGCCTGCCTTCGCGAAATTCGACGTGGTCGGCCCCGGACCTCGTCGCGTTTGCGCGCGCCGCCTCGAGCATCTCAGGGGTCATATCGACGCCGATGACGCGGCCCCGGGGGCCGACTGCGCGGCCGGCAATCAGTGCGTCGATGCCTGCTCCGGACCCGAGATCGACCACGGTTTCGCCCTCGGCAAGCTCGAGGTGCTGCAATGGGGCCCCGCAACCGAGACCGAGGTTGGCGCCGCCGGGTAGCAGGTCGAGATCGATGGATTCGTATCCCAGGCTTTGCGCCACCGTCTCGGTGTCTCCGCAACACGACGGCGTCGCAGGCCCGCAGCACGAAGTGCCGGCGCTGGCAAAAGCCGCATATCGTTCGCGGACCTGTTTGACGACAGACTCGCCGTCGGTGGCATCGAGCTCTTCGTGGGTGTCAAAATCACTCATCACATCCTCCAGTTGTGCACGGGGGCATCTCGGACATGAGGTGGTCGTAGGCGCCCGGGCAGCAGTGTTCGGTGGCCTGACGAACGGCCGCCAACAGTTGATTGAATCCATCCAGGGTTGAGGTTACGGAGTCGGGCGGGAGGCACTCGACGACCGATCGCGCGAACTCGACCTCCTGGAGGCCGACTTCCGCAGCTGCCAGGCGGCCCGTCTCGGTCAAGTCCACCCTTTGCGCGCGTCCGTCGTCGGGGTCGCCGACCCGGCACAGGAGACCGCGATCCTCGAGGCGGGAGATGTTTCTGGTGAGGGTGCTGGCCGCGATGCCCAGGCGTTTTGAAAGTTTGCCAAGACGCAGGGCGCCATCCGTCAGGGCCTGGAGCGTCGCGGCCTGGGCGACCGTCATGCCGCAGCAACTCATATCCGACCGTTCGGCAAGAGAAAAACGGCGCACCAGGGTACGGATGCCCTGTTGGAGCTGCCGTGCCTGGCGATCGGTAAGGGCGCGCGGAACCAACTCTTCAGTCATCGATGATAGTTGTATGTTACAATTTTCTTTCTGTCAACCCTACGGACATCATTTCAGAGGGCTCTGTCCCCCTTTCCCCCTTTCCCCCTTTCCCCTATGCCCCAGGGCACCCCCCGCGCCCCGCTTTCGTGTAGAATCCCTTCCTTATGGCAGAGTGGAGCCCCACTTCGTGGCAGACTAGGCCGGCCGAGCAACAGCCGACGTACCCGGATCAGGAGCATCTCGCGGAGGTGGTCCGGCAGCTGTCGTCCCTGCCGCCGCTCGTGACCTCCTGGGAGGTCGAGAAATTGCGGGTGCAGTTGGCCGAAGCGGCACAAGGGCAACGTTTTCTGCTCCAGGGCGGCGCCTGTGCGGAACGCTTCGACCAGTGCTCCGCCGAGATCATCACCAATAAGCTCAAGATCCTGCTGCAAATGAGCCTGGTGCTGACCTATGGTTTGAAACGACAGATCATTCGGGTCGGACGGTTTGCGGGCCAGTACGCCAAACCCCGGAGCGCCGACATGGAGGAGCGGGGCGGTGTTTCTCTGCCCAGCTATCGAGGTGAGTTGGTCAACGGCTCGGACTTCACGATGGAAAGCAGGGTTCCAGATCCCGAGCGGATGCTCCGCGGCCACGAACACTCGGCCCTGACCCTGAACTTCATCCGGTCGCTGGTCGACGGGGGTTTTGCCGATCTCCACCATCCCGAGTACTGGGACCTCGATTTTGTCCAGCACTCGCCGCGCGCCCAGGAATACCAGAGGGTCGTCGAAGGCATCTCCGACTCGCTGCTGTTTATGGAGACCCTTGCGGGTATTCAGGCTTCCGAGATCAGCCGCGTCGATTTCTACTCCAGCCACGAAGCCCTGCTGCTGCCCTACGAAGAAGCCGAAACCCGGCAGGTACCGCGTCGCGACGGCTGGTACAACCTCGGGACCCACTTCCCGTGGATCGGGATGCGCACCGCGGAAACCGTCGGCGCTCACGTCGAGTATTTTCGTGGGATCCGCAACCCCATCGGTCTCAAGGTGGGCCCGAAAATGACCGGCGAGTGGCTGCTCGAACTGCTCGAAATGCTCGATCCCGAGATGGAACCGGGGCGGATCACCGTGATCCACCGGATGGGTCACGACAAAGTTGCCGAGGCCCTGCCGGTGCTGATCGACGCTGTCAGGGGCGCGGGGCGGACCGTTCTGTGGTGCTGCGATCCCATGCACGGCAACACCGAAACGGTCGCCGGCGGCCGCAAAACCCGACGTTTTGAAAACATCCTCTCCGAGCTGGAACAGAGTTTCGATATCCACGCCGAGCTCGGGTCCTACCAGGGCGGGGTGCATTTCGAGCTCTCGGGCGACAACGTGACCGAGTGCATTGGCGGCGCCCGTGGTCTGTCGGAGGTCGATCTCGAGAGGGCCTACGAATCCAAGGTCGATCCGCGCCTCAACTACGAGCAGTCGCTGGAAATGGTGCTGTCGATCGGCCGCAAGATCGCGGTGATGAACGGGCATTCGTAGAGGCTTGAGGCTTGAGGTTCGTGAACCGACTGAGGCGCGCCCAAGCCCCAGGCCCCAGGCCTCAAGCCCTTCTGATGCGCTGCACTCCCGCGAACCGCGGGACGGATATATCGTGCGCAGTTGCTCAACCGGATGTGGCATGAATGCGGTTGCCGCACTATCTTTGATGGTGAGTGCTGCTGGAGGTAGGCTACCGTGTGGGCGACATCCGATGGGCCACGGATCGAGGACTTCGGGATCACCGAGGAAGATCTCGCCCGTGCTCCGGGCCTGTTTGTCGCCGACCACCGGTTCGCCATCCTGGGGCTTGCATACCTCATTGCTGCTGCGGCGCTATTCACTGCGATCCTGAGGGTCGGCAATTCCTGGGCAGCGGCCCTCTTTTTCACCGTCGTTGCCATAGCAGCCGGTTCGATCCTCCTGTTGCCGTTGGTGGTGGCCGCTCTGTGTGCAGGAGAACAGGCCGAGGAACGATGGTTGTGCCGGCGGGTCCCGGCACTGCGTGCGTGTCTGGCCTACCGGAAAGCGGTGGCCGACCACACGCGTCACACGGCTTCAGAGCTGACTCGGCACTCCCCGGCGCCTGAGGAGTGGGCTGTGCTCTCTCCGGGCGTCTTTCGTGCTGAGGTGGCATCGCTTCTCGAACAATCGGTCGCGGCGGCCGTCTTTCGTTGCGACCGCGAGGCCACTGGAATCGACTTTCGAGTCGATTGGACGGACCGGTGCGTCATCCTGCGCTGTGAAGCCGGATTGCAGCCGATTTCAGCTGGAGTGGGACGGGAGCTGACGGCTGCACTCACTGAATTCGAAGCCGATTCGGCGGTGATTCTCTCAGTCTCCGGTCCCGATCCGGGTCTCGCGCGCTACATCACCAAACGGTCCATCATGGTCCTTCCGCCCTGGGAGTTGACCGCATCGACGGTGATGTCGAAGACCACCGACGCGACGTAGTTGCGGCCGGGGCGCCCTCGTGCGTCAGTTGGCCAGCAGCTTGACGCTCCCCGACGAGGTTTCCACGGTGAGATTCACCGCGCCCGAACCGCCGTCGAGATCGAGGTGTTTTTTGTGCATGGCGCCGGGAAAGTCCGAACGGATTCCGCCCGAGCTCACATCAACTGAGCCGTTGAGTTGAGTGCCCTCGGGAAAGGTCAGGGTCACGCTCCCGGAGCTCGCGTCGGCCCGCACATTGGCCCCGGCGGGGATCGCGTTCCACTGCGCGGTGATGCCCCCCGAGGAGGTGTCGAAGTGCGCGTCACCGAGGAGCCCCGCCACGTTGATGCTGCCGGACGAGGTGTCGACGTGCGCCTCGTGGGTGCCGCCTGCGAGGCGGACGCTGCCGGAAGAGGCATCGATCGAAAATTTCTCGAGCGGGCGCATCACGGCAACCCGCACCGAACCCGATGAGAGATCCGCGTGGAGCTCACGCATGGCGCCATCAACCTTCAGACTTCCAGACGAGGCATCGACGTTCACGACCGCATCGCCGAAGTCGCCCGAAACCTCGGAGCCGCCTGACGAAGCGTCAATCGACAGATTCATGCCCGGAGGCATGGCGACGGTGATCGTTCCTTTGGCGGAAATGGACTTCCAGCTCCAGCCCTTTTTGGCGATGGATCTGACGATCAGCTTGTTGCCTTCAATCAGAAACTTCGGCTGCAGAGCATTGGCTGCATTCTTTGCCGAATTCCCACTGCCCTTGACCACGACATCGACCGTCACGTCGACTGCGTCTCCGGGGACGGCGGTGACCTCGATGTTGTGGAAGGAGGCGTCGACGACGACGGTGGCGCCGGGACGGGCGTCGAAGCGGTGTTTCTGGTGGATTTCGATATCTGCGGCAGCAGTGCCTGCCATCAGCAGACAGAGCGCCGATGCGGCAATGGCGGTGCGCATGTGCATGATGTGATCCTCCCTGTTTTTCACTGCAGTACAGTACGAACTGAAGGCCTGAGGGTTGTCTTCAATCCAGCTTGAACGAATAGTTACGACCTTCCGGGTTGGTGACCTTGACCTTGATCGCAGAGGTCATGGCGGCGTCGATCGAGGTGGTTCTGCCGAGCAGGCACTCGGCAACCGCCCACGGCATGGTGGCCTCGATGCTGCCCGACCCTCCACCAGAGAGATCGAGATCCACCTTGCCGCCACGGCGACGGGCGGTGATCGTGGATTCGCCGTCTCGATAGGTGGCTCGTGATCTCGGTCCATTTTGATCGAGTTTTTGAAGCAGAGTCTCCAGCCCACCGTCGATATCGCCTGTGCAGTCCAGGTCGGTACCGATGAGCTCTTCCATAAGTCCGCGAGCCACGTCTTCGGACAGGGCGACCCGGATCTGGTTGGCGTCGACGTCGATATTGAAGTCGGATTTCGGTTCGGACGTCGTGCACGAAAGGCCGACCGCAAGCACGGCTGCGACGAGTGCCCCCCGTCCGAGGTGAGATCTCGTGGTCATCGGTGTCCTCCTCCTGCCACAGACAACGCACGGCTTTCGAAAAGGTTCGCCGAGCGACGACACCGTCCTAGTCGAGTTGGTGGATTCTCAGCAGGTTGGAAGAATCCGAAAAACCGAGTGGAAGACCCGCCGTGACGACGACATAGTCTCCACTCTGCGCCAATCCGCGGCGGGTGAGTTCGAGAAGGAGAGCCTGTCCGAGAACGGTAACGTCCCCGGTGGATTCGGTCACGGCGGGGATGACGCCCCAGGAGAGGTCGAGCTGGCGGGCCACCTCCGGGGAGGTGGTGACGCCGAGGATTGGTGTTCCTGGGCGGAGCCTGGCAATGAGACGGGCGGTGGCACCTGAGCTCGTGGTGGTGACGTGGGCGGCGGCGTCGATCGACGCCGCAAGCTCGCACGCGGCTCGGCTGACGGCCCCCGTCACATCGGGGAGGTGTGGTGAGACGGAATCGGTCTTCATTTTTTCGTGGTCGAGGTACGGCTCGGCTTGGAGAGCGACCCGATCCTGGACGCCCACCGCCTCATTTGGGAAGTGCGCGTTAGCTGTCTCCTCGGAGAGCATGACCGCGTCGGTACCATCGAGGACGGCATTGGCTACATCCGATGCCTCGGCGCGCAGCGGACGGGGGCTGTCCACCATCGAGCGCAGCATCTGGGTCGCGGTGATGACCGGGCGCCCGGCCCGTCGGGCAGCGGCGATGATCTTCTTCTGGATCATCGGCACCTGTTCGGGCGGCAATTCCACCCCCAGATCCCCACGCGCCACCATCACACCGTCCACCGCCTCGAGGATCGGATCGATTCGCTCGACAG
>JASJGQ010000245.1:0-5889 GCA_033791425.1 Acidobacteriota bacterium | reverse complement strand
GACGGCGCCAGGCTGTCCTACATGGGTCTGCTGACGCCCAACGTGTGGGCCGGCGGCCAAAACTTCCACTCGGTCCGTGAGTGGGTGTCGTTGGAGTGGATGACCAAGGCGGTCGAAGCATCCCTCGAGATCCTGACCGTGTGGGTGGACAAGTCGGCCTAAGCTTTTTTCGTTGTGCTTTGTGGTACGAGCGCTTTCGAGCGTTTGAGTGACCCCGCCCTTTAGATAGCGAGACGCTGGCGACCCGGGTAAGGTTGCATTTATGGCTGAACGTGCGATTCCGATCATCGCGACCGTCGAGTGCCAATCGCAAGCGCGCGGCGACGACGTGCCGGTTGCCATCGTCATCGCCGGCGAGCGATTCGCAATCGTCGAGACGCTCGACCGGGCGATGGTCACCGGCGTCGAAGCCGGCGAACCGGTCACCCATCGCCTGTGGGTCGAGATCGTCGACGGGCGCCGCTTCGAATTGACCCGAATGCTCCCCGACGGGCCGTGGCGGGCTGCAACGTTCAACGAGTAATTCTCAAGCGTTTCAACGTTGCTCCGTAGGGTGGGCCTTGGCCCACCATCAGGGTATCCGATCAGCCCTCGTCCGGCTCCTGAAGAATCGCCAAACGCTCCTGCATCTTGTTGGCGGTGGAGAGGTCCCCTTTGGCGGCCGCAATCTTGATGCCTTCGCGGTAGGTGGTGACGGCGGTCTCCTGGTGACCCGAAGCTTCATAGGCGCGACCGAGGGCTGAAAAGGCCGCCGAATAGCGGGAGTCGCTTCGCAGGGCGTGTTGGAGGTGGACGATCGCGTCCTCATAACTCCCCTCCTCCGCCAGCAGTTCGCCGAGCCCGAAGTGGCCGAGGGCATCGTCGGGGTCGATTGCCAGGACCTGCCGAAACATCTCGCTCCTCCGCTTTCGATCGGCGGCATTGGCGGCGGCCTTCCCGCGTTCCGCTTCGGCTCGCTCCCGCTGATCGCGCTCGCGGTCCATCTTTGCGCGAAGCGCCTCGCCCGCCTCGCGTTCGGCGTCGTCGATCCGCCCCTGCCGGTTGTAGTAAAGCGAGAGATTGGTGTGGGCCATGATCGAGGATGGATCCACCTCGAGTAAACGCTGCATCAATGCGATGGCCTCGTTGTAGCGGTGGTGCCGGCCGAAAATGACGCCGAGCGATTCGTAGGAATCGGCATGATCGGAACACACCGCGATCGCCCGCTGCAGCAACAGCACCGCTTCGTCCTCACGGTCGTATGAGAAGGCCTCGACCGCCCGCAGCTGGAGCCGAGTCGCCCAATAGTCCGGCTCCGGCGTTTTCAAAAACGGCAGTGCGTGAACCGAGACGAAGCACGAGAACCCGTCACTCCACCGGCAACCCACCCGCGTTTCCTCGACGCGCAGATCGCGGACCACCGAGGCCAGGAGATAGGTGGACCCATCCCAATTCGCCGCTGCCAGGACCTTCCCCGCACGATCGTGCTCCGATGCCGCGAACTCTCCGGTGGCCTCAGCCGCGCGAGCAACGTCCCCCGCCACGATTTCGAGCACCACAGGGGACCGGCTCGCTCCGCGGCCGCTTGCCACCTTGGCGACAGTTTCCTGGCCGAGAAAACACCCCTTGGTCATGGACACCGCGGCATCGAGAGAGGTTTCCTGGATGAGCTGGCCCTCCCTGGCCTCGACACCCCACAGGGGAATCCCCGACAGCACGCGCCGGGCCTCGAGTTCGTCCGCGGGCATGGCGGGCAGTCGTTGCGGTCCGGCCTCCCAGGAAACACAGCCGCGGCGTCCCCACCCCTCGATCGGGAACGTGGTCTCGACCGGGAGTTCCGGCAACAGCCGCACTGCCTCGGCACCCAGGAGGATCTTGAGCCCGCCGGTCTCGACCGGCCGCATGGTGACGTCGTCGGCGATGATGTGCTTTCCGAGAAAAAGCATTGCGGAATCGGCCGCAGCAGCCGGCAGCAGGAGATCGATGCGGTCGGGTCGCTTGTGGAGAAAACCGAAGACCTGGAGACGCCCGACTCGATCGAGAAGGGCCGTCATCTGCGAGTCCCCAGCGGCAAGGCCCGAGATGTCCGAGGTCAGCTGGCTCTGGAGAAAGCGTTCCCGGTGGCTGCCCTCAACGGCGACCACAACCCAGTCATCGAGCGGCGCTTCGCCGCCTTCGAAGAGCAGCCGGTCAGACGCTGAAAGACTCACCACAACCGCAGGTGTTGGTGGCGTTGGGGTTGGCGAAAACAAAACCTTTGCCCTGCAAACCGTCCTGAAAATCGAGGGTGATGCCCTTGAGGTAGATGGTCGACTTGGGGTCGAGGAACACCGTAAACCCGTCGAAAACGATGGTGGTGTCGTTTGGCCTCTGTTCGGAGAAATCCATCTCGTAGGATAGCCCGGAGCACCCGCCGCCGACAACACTCAGTCTCAGGCCCTTCTCCTCGCCCATGTCTTGACGATCGAAGATCGAGCAGACCTCGCGCTGGGCGCGTTCGCTGAGAACCACCATGGAGTCGGACTCGATCGAAGCGGGACTCACGACCCGCTCCCGGCGACCATCGCCTGCAACTCGCCACTGGCGTGCATCTCGGTCACGATATCGTTGCCCCCTATGAACTCTCCGCGCAGATAGACCTGTGGGAATGTCGGCCAACCGGCGAACTCCTTGGCGGCGCTGCGGATCGCCTCATCGGACAAAATGTCAAAGGTCCGGTAGGAAACATCCAGCAAGTCCATCACCGCCACGGTATTCGCCGAAAAACCGCACATCGGTCGCTGCGGCGTGCCTTTGATAAAGACAAACATCGGCGCCGACGCCACCATCGTCTGGATGCGGGCCATCGGGTCCGATGATACATCGGTTTCCACCACCGGCTGCCCCTGACCCTCGACGGGCTCAGGAGCTGCCGCTATCTTGAAAGGATTGTCTCCTCGTCTCTCCATACTAGCCTCCGTTGCGGACGCACCCCGCCCGCGTAATGTTACAACCTGCGACATGGTTTCAACCATTCCCGCCCCCTGATACTCTCAGGGAATGAACACCTTCGACGAGGCCTACCGAACGGCTGACGGGTACTTCGGGGAGCAGCCCGAGGCCGCGCTGGTCAAGCACCTCGCTCTGCTCGATCCAGGGCTTCCGGTGCTCGATATCGGCTCCGGCCAGGGGCGAAACGCTCTCTTCCTCGCCCGCAACGGATTCACGGTCCACGCTATTGACTCTTCCGTTGTCGCCGTCGAACAGCTCTCCCGTACAGCCACCGAGCACTGCCTCAAGATTCAATCGATTCACGGCACTTTTCAAGAACTGGCAGCCGCTGAAGGAACTTACGGCACCACTCTGGTCTTTGGTCTGATCCCGTTGCTCAACCGCGCGGAGATCGATGCGCTGGCCGCCATGGTGACCTCAGCTCTCGGTGCCGGCGGTGTTCTTTTTGTGACCGCGTTCGGCACCTGGGACCCGGCCTACGACCGCCACGCCTCGGAGTGGCTCGCGGTCGGCCCGAACTCGTTTCGCGGACCGAAGGGCAATCTTCGGTCCTATCTCGAGCCCGGCGAACTGAGGGCGCTCTTTCCGACCTTCGCCGAGGTGTCCTCGTGGGAGGGCCTCGGCCCGGAGCACCGACACGGCGACGGCCCGTTCCAACGCCACGGCATGGCCGAGGCGGTGTTGCGGCGCTGACAACTTTCGGAGGCCCCCTCCCCTCGTGTTAAGCTCCGGGCAGAACCATCGAAGGAGGATCTGTGGGCGTCCTGAGCCGGCTCGAACAACTCCAGTTGATCGTGGTCACCGGCAAGGGCGGGGTCGGCAAGAGCACCGTATCGGCGGCATTGGGAGCCACGCTCGCCAATCGAGGGCGGCGGGTGCTGTTGATCGAAGTCGACCCGCGGGAAAACCTCCACCTCCTTCTCGACATCCCGCCCTCCGGCGGCGAGATCGTCGAGGCCGCATCGAATCTCTGGGTCCAGCATCTGGAGCCGAGGCGCCTGCTCGATGACCTGGTGATGGAAAAACTCAAGGTCGGCGCACTGGTCCGCAAAGTGCTGTCGAGCCCGGTTCACCTCCACTTCACCGAGGGCGCCCCCGGGCTCAAACAGACCGCAGTTTTCGGCCGCGCGCTGCGTCTCGTCGAGGGCCACGGGCCGAAGAAACTGCGCCGGCCCGACGTGGTCGTTCTCGATGCGCCGGCCTCCGGCCACGGGATCGCCTGGATGGCAGCCCCTCAGCTGGTTTCCGAAGTGATCTCGAGCGGACCCATCGGCAAGATGGCCGTCGAGATCGCGACCTTTCTCGAAGATCCCGCCCGATTCGGCTCGGTGGTCGTGACGACCGCGGAGGAGATGCCCGTTCAGGAGTCGTTGGAGCTCATCCAGGCGATGCGGGACCGCCTCGACCGCGAGCCCGAACTGGTGGTGGCGAACGCCCTGTACCCACCTTTGACCGCGCGCGCGGGCCGCGATGCATCCTCCCGCCTGTGGGCCCGGCGCCGTGCGGTCAACGAACACGAACTGGCCCGTCTTGCAGAACACTGGACCGGGCCAATCGCTGAAATCCCGCTCGTGCCTATTGACGCCGGGCCTTCGCTGGTCGGGGTCGTCGGCGAACACCTGACCCGCGAACTCGAGGGTGTGTGATGGACCCACGAAAGAAACCACTGGTCATCGTGGTCGGTTCGGGCGGCGTCGGCAAAACGACCCTCGCCGCAGCCATGGCTCTGCGGGCGGCACAAGCCGGCGACTCGACACTGGTGATAACCTTCGACCCGTCGCTGCGGCTCAAAGACGCCCTCGGGGTCGGAGACGAGGCCCGCGACGCCGAGACAGAGGTCGCGGCCGGAGGCGAGGGAAAGCTGTGGGCCAGCCTGTTGGATGCCCGGCGAACCTTTGACCGGCTGATCGAACGCTATGCCCCGGATGAGGCCGCGCGTCAGCGCATTCTCACCAACCGTTTCTACGACCGGCTGTCGGGCAATCTCGCCGGCGTTCTCGAGTACATGGCTTCGGAAAGGCTGTTCGAAGTGGCGTCGTCCGGGAACTTTTCCAGGATCATTCTCGACACGCCGCCAACGCGCCAGGCCCTCGACTTCCTGGGGGCCCCGGAACGCATCATCTCTTTTCTCAACAGCGGCGCCCTCCGGATCGCGCTCAAACCGTGGTTCGATGCCGAGGGCCGGCTCAAGGTGACCTCCCGCCTCGGTTTTCTCGGCCGCAACGTCGAGGGTTTTTTCGACCGCATGGTCGGGCTCGAACTGCTGCGGGACATGGCCGAGTTCTTCCAGGCCTTTGCGCCGCTGTTCGAGGGTTTTCAAGAACGGGCACTCGAGGTGCAGGAGCTTCTGCGGTCACCCGACACCCTCTTCGTCCTGGTGTCCGGCCCCGGCAGCGGCCGCGTCGCCGACACCCTGTTCTTTGCCCGTCGTCTGACCGAGGCGGGCTACCACCTGGGCCCAATAGTGGTCAACCGGGTCCACCCGGAAGTGCCGCCGGTGCGGGACACGGCGCGCTCGGGGCGCCGCCTCCTGGCGTGGTTGGGCGAGCGCGACAATCAGGGCGTCGCCGAACTTCGCGATCTGGTGGGTGATTCCCACCCGGTCGTCGAGATCCCCCTCATGCCCGACGAGCCGACGGATCTCGAGTCGCTGACGTCTCTCGGTGAGTTGTTCGAAGCAGGGCTGGAGGAGGCGTTGAAGGCAGCGAGAGAATCGGGCTGACGGTTAACGCGTGTACCCTAGATTGACTTTCCCTACTTCATTCCCGAGAGGAGCCACCCTATGCATTGTTTGCCCGGAGCGTCGTCCCGACGGCGATGGCGGGATTTCAAACAATGCAAAGAATGGCACCTCCGCCGAACGCGACTCGTCTCAGCATGCGAATCCCGCACCTCCGCCGCACACGGTGCCACCCGGCC
>JASJGQ010000244.1:0-7372 GCA_033791425.1 Acidobacteriota bacterium | reverse complement strand
TTCCAGCAGAATCCGTCATACCAGAAATTAACCAGTTACTGGAGTTCTGACGTGTGATCTACCGATCTCCCGTGCACTATTTACAAGATTCGAAATGGGGCGGGGCATGCCCCGCCCCTACAGCCTCAAGAATAGGGCCGGAAAATAGCCGCCCGTCCCTTCAGTTTTCGTGGACCGCCGTCAGTTCCCACAACGCCAGACCACCCAGCACGAGGAGGCTCATCACCACCACCAGGGTCGGAGATCCGGCGGCACGCGGCAGACTCCCAGCCGCAGATCCAAAATCGAAACCGGCCACGAACCCCTTGATCCATGTCCACAGGCCAGGAGCAAAGGCGAGCCCGATTGCCACGACCGCCGCCATCGTCGCCCGTTGCACCCAGACGATCGCCCGAGTCGCGCGCCGGAAGTTGTTCTCGCGTTCCGCGAGTCGTGCGCGGAACCAGATCACGCCAGGATCAGGAATGGGGCTTGTCAGATCCATCAGCTCCCCGGCGTCGGCCGCCATCGCCGCCACCACCAACGTCAACTCGGCACAGGTCATACAGCCGTCGCGGTGGGCCTGGAGTTCGGGAGTCCATTCTCCGGAACGGGCGGCAGCGGTCACCGCGTCTTCGTGGGCGCACGAATGAGTTTTCATGATGTCTCCCCCCCGGGATGCAGTCCCCGTGTGTGGAGTTTCTCTGCCAGTCGCTTCCGGGCCCGAAACAGCATCGATCGGATACTCGGAGTCCGCAGGCCGAGGGCCGTCGCGATCTCCGCGTGTGAGGACCCTTCCACATAGGCAAGCCACAACATCTGGCGGTCATTCGGAGAAAGCTCCGACATCGCGCCACCGACATCGGATCTGAGGTGCACCGCGTCGTCGTGAATCGGCGAGTGGTCCCGTTCGGGCACCTCGTCGGTCTCCGGGCGTTTGCGTCGAAAATGGTCGCGCATGGCGTTAGTTGCAATCCGAAAGAGGTAGTTCTTGCGATGGTCGTCGTCTTCACCCTCGAAACCCGAACGGAGAAAACGCAGGAACGACTCCTGGAGAAGATCGTCGGCCACCGCGAGATCGCCGCAGCATCGGATCAGGTACGCGCGCAGCGGGCGGGCGGTGCGATGGTAGAGGCGGCCAAAGACCGCCTCATCCATGGTCGCCGCCGCCGCTGCTGGATCCGCTGGCCGGGAACGGGGCAGAGAAAGCGCGATTGGTATCATCGCCACGAATTCCCACGCCGCCTACGGTATCAAGCCTCGTCGTCCGTGGAACCGTTGACGAGCCCCCACTTCTTTGAAAAGAAGTAGGCCGCTCCACTCGATGCGAGGAAACCGAGCCCTAAACAGAGACCCAGCACGCCCACCACCGTAAAGCCCTCAAAGGTTTCGGAGAGCATGGTGCGCAGGACCAGAAATCCGATCGACAACAGACTCAACACCGCCCCCGCCTGGAGCGCACTGAGGATCCGTCCGTAGGGATTGCCGCGTTCCTGGGTGGCAAAGGCGAACACATCTTCACTCGCGCCGCTGCGCAGGTACTCGAGGGCTTCCGGCGATGTGCCCAGCTTATCGAGCAGCTTGTCCTGAAGCGCGTAGTGGAGCTTCATGTGTGATCTTGTCTGGAAAAAGTTGAGCATTGTCTTGAATGCCCAACCAAAGATCACAAACATGGTCGGCATGACGATGATCATGATCATGGCTTCTGTTTGTTCTCCGTTCATGGGGTCCTCCTCGTATATTGGTCACCAGTCACTACGTGAGGGCGGTCACGTTGGTTAGCAGGCCGCGTGTTATGATTTCGCCATCAATTGAAAAGTCTGGAGATCTCCATGAAAAAGTTCACGTTATTGGCGACCGTCCTGTGTGCCGTCATCGTCCTCCTCCTGTCGTCCACCATCGCGTTCGCCGAGGAAGACTGGAAATCCTTGAAACACGAATCAAAGAGGATGAAGATCGACGAGACAGCGCAGAATTCAACGTCCAAACTCTTCGCCGAAAACCCGAAGGCCAAAGAATTGTTTGACAAGTGCTACGGCTGGGCGGTCTTCGACAACCTCAAGTTGGCCTTCGGCTTCTCCGGCGGCGGCGGCCAGGGAGTGGCGGTGCAAAAAGAGACCGGTGACAAGACCTATATGCAGATGGGCACCGCCGGGGTCGGCCTCGGGCTCGGCGCCAACAAGTACCAGATCGTCTTTCTCTTTCAGGATTCCCAGACCTTCGACAGCTTCGTCAACAAGGGGTGGCAGGCCGATGCCGGGGCCACAGCGTCGGCCGGCGAGCACGCCGCCGAGGCCAAGACCGACTTCACCAACGGTCTGGCGATCTACCAGATGACCGAAAAGGGGCTGATGGCCAACGTCGACATCGCGGGCACCAAGTACTGGAAGAACGACAAGCTGAATTGATGCTGGACGAGAAACCGTGCCCGACAGGCCATTGATGCCAGGGTGCTTCTACGCGTCAAATGGACAAGGTCACAGGATGCTGGATGCACGGTATTGTCTCGTCCTGAATCCGTAGTTTGGGTGGGTGATTACCAATAATCGGTGGTGACGGTGACCGGGCCGTTGATGCGCGCGCAGCACGCCAGACGTTCGTTGTCACCCGCGTGGAGTGAGGCCAGGACCTTCTTCTCCTCGCCGAAGACGGACGTGAGATTTTCGAGACCGTCGAGGATCTGAACCCGGCAGAAGCCACACAAAGCGACCGCATTACACGACTGGCCGAGGGGAAGCCCGGCCTGCAGCACCGCATCCATGAGAATGGAGTCGTGGACGACCTTGACCTCACGCCCGGATGGCTCGAATCGAATGGTTGCGGTTTGAATGTCAAATCCGGGATATGCCATGGGCTCCTCGCTTCATGAATCAAACACGGAAACCCGAACATCGATTTCCGTATTCCGAGTTTTATAGAAGGTTTCGCTCCCCGGCCGCTCGTTCGAGCTCTTCCCGGAAGTCGGGGTGTGCGATGTCAATCAGGCTGCGCGCGCGCTCGCGGATCGAGCGACCAAAAAGATCGGCCACGCCGTACTCGGTCACCACGTAGTGAACGTCGGCGCGTGTGGTCACGACCCCTGAGCCCGGAATCAACGTGTTGACGAGGCGTGACAACGTTCCGCCCTTGGCGGTTGACGGCAGGGCGATGATCGGAACTCCACCATCGGATCGTGCCGCACCACGGATGAAATCGAGTTGGCCGCCAAACCCCGAATACACCATGGTGCCGATGGAATCCGCACAGACCTGTCCTGTGAGGTCCACAGCGAGGGCCGAATTGATGGCCACCATCTTGTCGTTGCGGGCGACGATGTAGGGATCGTTGACGTACTCGCTGGGGTGAAACTCCATAAAGGGGTTGTTGTCGACAAAGTCGAAGGCCCGCCGCGTCCCGATAACGAACGAGGCGACGATCTTGCCACGGTGGAGGCTCTTCTTCTCGTTGGTCACCACCCCTGCCTCGAAGAGGTCCACGAGACCATCCGAGAACATCTCGGTGTGGACGCCAAGGTGCTTCTTGTCTCCGAGAAAATCGAGGACCGCGTCGGGGATCTCGCCGATACCCATCTGAATGGTCGCGCCATCGGTGATCAGCGAGGCGATATTGCCGCCGATCTTGCGCGCCACCTCGGAAACCTCTTCCGACATCGGGTGTTCGATGAGTTTCAGATCGACCTCGACCACCCGGGTGAGTTTAGAAACATGAACAAAAGAGTCGCCGAGGGTGCGCGGCATCTGCCGATTGACGAGGGCGATCACGGTGCGGGCGTGCTCGACAGCCGTCTTGGTGGCGTCGACTCCCACACCGTAGGAACAGAATCCGTGCTCGTCGGGGAGTGAGATGTGAATCAGCGCCACGTCGACGGGCATCTGGCCTCGGGAGATCAGCGCGGGAACATCATGGAGATGGATGGGCACGAAGTCGGCCCGTCCCTCGTTGACAGCGGCGCGGACGTTAGCGCCGGTGAAAAGGGACCGGTGTCGGAAGTGGCCCTCCATACCCGGTGCAACATAGGGCGCCGGGGCCAGGGTCAGGATATGAACGATCTCGACGTTCTCGAGCTCAGGAGCGCGCGCCACCATCGCGTCAATCAGCAGGGTCGGGGTGTTGCACCCGGGGTGGATCCACACGCGATCGCCGGATTGGATGTCCTTGACCGCGTCCTCCGCGGTCGTCACACGACTTCGGAAAATACTGTTCCAGTCCATCATGTCCCCTCAGTCGCCGTCGATGGAGTGAAAGGGCACGTTGAAGATCCCGGCCACGGCCTCGCGGAGGCAATGACGGTCGTAGGTGTAGGTGCCGCGACGGATCGCCGAATTGTCGCGCATTGCCTGATCGAAGCCTTTGTCGGCGATTTCTCCCACATACGGCAGCATCGAGTTCGTGAGCGACCGGGTCGACGCCCGGGAGGCCGCGGACGGCAGGTTGGGCACGCAGAAATGGATGATCCCGTCCACCTCGTACGTTGGGTTGGAAAAATCCGTCGGCCGCGACGTCTCACAGCAGCCGCCCTGGTCGATTGAGAGATCCATAATGACCGAACGCGGTTTCATCAGCTTGAGCATGTCGCGGGTCACCAGAATCGGCGTCCTTTCACCGTGAACCGCCACCGAGCACACCAGGATATCGGCAAATGCGAGCGCCTTCTCGATCCGCGCCTGCGTAGCCACCATCGTCGGAACTTCGTCGGGGGTCATTCTCTGCACCCGCCGCAGTGCATTGATGTTCTTGTCGAGCACCACCACGTGGGCCCCGATGCCGCGCGCGAACTTCGCCGCCTCGCAGCCGAGCGTGCCGGCACCGAGAATCACCATGGAGGCCGGCGGAATTCCGGGTGCGCCACCGATCAACAGGCCTTTGCCCCCGAATTCGTTGAGAACCAACCCGGCGCCGATGGTGACCGCGAGGCGACCGGCGATCTCCGACATCGCCTCGAGCACGGGCGCGTGACCATTGTCGTCCTCGATGATCTCGTAGCCGACCGTGGTCACCCCGCCCTCGAGCAGCCTCGTGAAATAGTCTTCCGAAGCCACCGCCAAATGCCAGGCCGAGATCACGATCTGACCCGGCCTGAAACCCTCACACTCTTCGGGAGACGGGGGCGAGAGGCAGATCAGCATCTCAGAACGCAACCGTACGTCCTCGTGGGAATAGACGATGGTGGCGCCCGCTTCGGTATAGGCGTGGTTGGAAAACCCTGCCTCACGGCCGGCGCCGCTTTCGAGATAGACCCGATGGCCATTTTCGGTCAGCGCACGAACACCACCAGGGGTGAGACCGATGCGGTGTTCGAAGGGTCTGCGGTCCTTGATCAGCCCGACGTCCATGGTGCCTCCCTGCCCGGAGAACGCACCGGGCCAGCAGCCCAGCATTTCACCACATCCGCCGCGGGGCGGCAATGCGCAGGGGCCGCAAAAACCTCTCAACCGTTGAAATTCAGTTCAGACCCGGAGAGCCCTCAGACGGTCGCACACGGCCCCTTGCGTGTCTGACGGGACAACGAGGATGAGTCGGATCACCAACGACGGGCCGATACGGGCCCATTCGGAGGCCATCGACCAACGAGCTTCGGGAGTCGCCAGCAGACTTTCCAATTGACCCTCGGCCTCGGGGTCGCATGAGATGGGGTCCACCACACCTGCCAGGGCCGTGTTGGGGCCGAGTGTCAACCACACCATGGTCCTCCCCGCCACCACCCCCTGATTCAGGGTGAGAAAGAACCGTTCCCCCAGTTCCTGCAACTGGGGACCAACCGGCAGGACCACGGCCTCCTCGTCCAACGGCATCCGATACACCAGGTTGTAGACGTCATCGGGCTGCCTCAGGGCCTCCGCGATGCGCACCACCGCATCCGTGACTCGCCGGCGGAAACTCGATTCGTCCTGCAGCGGCACATCCATCGTGGCTTCGACTCTTCGCGATCGGCCATCCCCGCCACCGGGCCACGACGTCACTTCGAAATCCACCCGCACATCGCCACCACGCCGCCAACGTCGCCAACTTTGAATGATCACCGCAAAGGGCGAGATCAACGTGAGAACTGCCAGCCCCGCGGCAGAACCCAGACAGCCTCGCGGTCCCGGTTGGCGCAGCACCTGGTCGGCGTCAGTCATCATCGATCGGGGTTGTATTACGAAATTCAGGGCGCACGGTGAGGAGATAGATCACCATGGAGGCCCAGACGACGATCCACACCAGGGTCATGACCCACGCCTCCGGCCACGAAATCGACGCCAGCACCTGCCGCTGGTCGTCGGCGAGAGGCAAGGCGCGCACCACCTCCTCCGGGCTCACCCGAATCGACGTCAGAACGGTCGACGCTGCGGCCTCAATCGTCGCGGCCAATGCCCCCCACCAAGCCCACGGGCGCTGACGGCAGGTGCCCCAGGCCAACACTCCGCACACCAGGAGGACTACCATCCACAGCACCATGCCGGCGGCGCCCGACAGCACCGAGCCGAAGAACGGAAAGGCCCAGCCATACGCCGGCATCACCAGCACCGAAACCGCTCCGAGGCCCCACACCACCGCCAGCGTCAAGAGGCGAGGTGGGCAGCGATCGGTGAATTGTGTCCCGGGGTCGCGAGCGCGGCACGTGGCGGCGACATCCGGCGAGCGATAGAAGAGGACGAACGCGGCGGGCAACAGAACGTAGATCAGACCGAGGATGGCGAAGATGATGACTGACGCCACGAACAGTGCCTCGGGAGGTTTGCCCTCGCCGGCCCCCATGCCCGCGAGCATCCCTGGCAGCATGAACCCGGTGACCAGAACCGTGCAGACCCCCGTCACCAGCCAGATCCTCGAGATCGACAACGTGAGATCACAGGCCCACCTGCGGGCGCGAATCGAGCCGATTCCGAGCCAGATCATCCCGGCCGCTACGACCGCATAGACCACGAGGACCGGGATCGTCGACCGCAGGCTGGACGAGCCACCGGAAACCGACGAGGCAAGGAGGCTTAGCGGCACCATGAGGGCACAGAAAACACCGAGCAGGATCTCGAGGACGCCAAAGATCACAAGCCCTGAAGACCGGTCCCGGTACACAGCGTTTGGATTCGGCGGGTGAGAGTCCATCGTGCCGCGAGCATAGACGCGGCTGGATCGAACGGCAAGGATCGTGCCTCGGCCCGGAGAAACCGCAGATCGCGCAGATAAACGCAGATGACATCGCAATCGAAACCTGGCTCACCGATGTGTGGCCTTTTTCCTACGGGAGATTTCTCCACTCGCTCATTCTTCGCTCGGTCGAAATGACAGAAGTGGGGGTGTTGCCCCGGTAGGTGCAGCACCTCGATGCCGGCAATGCCCAGGTCAAAAAACCTCACCCCTCGGAAATTCGCGCCGGGCGCAGCCCGTCGTGAATTTCCGAGGGCGGGTGGGT
>JASJGQ010000243.1:0-37417 GCA_033791425.1 Acidobacteriota bacterium | reverse complement strand
CACACTTGATCAGTCTCCCATTGGATCAGTGTCCCAGGTGGGGGATCTCCGGATTTCGGTCGATGGGCGGGTTACGCTTCGTCCATGTGGGGGTAGCGGTGGTCGGTGGGGGGGACGAAGGTCTCCTTAATGGTGCGGGGGGTGACCCAGCGCAGGAGGTTGAGGGTGGAGCCGGCTTTGTCGTTGGTTCCGCTGGCGCGGCTGCCGCCGAAGGGTTGCATGCCGACCACGGCGCCGGTGGGTTTGTCGTTGATGTAGAAATTGCCCGCGGCGTGGCGCAGCCGGTTCGCCATCTTGATGATTGTCGTCCGATCGTGGGCAAAGATCGCGCCGGTGAGGGCGTATGGCGAGGTCGTGTCGCAGAGATCAAGGGTGGCGTCAAAGTCTTTGTCGTCATAGACATAGATCGTCAGCACGGGTCCGAAAATCTCTTCCTCCATCAGTTTGAAGCGCGGGTCTGTGGTCTGGACCATCGTCGGCTGGATGTAATAGCCCTCCGAATCGTCCCACTCGCCGCCGCACAGGATCTCGGCGTCGGTCGAGTCCTTGGCGTATTGGATATAGCCGGTGATGTCGGAAAAGGCGCCCGCATCGATGACGGCGTTGAAGAAATTCCGGAAGTCGGTGGGCGGACCCATCTTGATCTCGTCGGTCTGGCCGAGTGCGAGTTCCTTGACCTTTGGCCAGATCGAACTCGGAATATAGGCGCGGGAGGCAGCCGAGCACTTCTGGCCCTGGTACTCGAATGCGCCGCGGACCATGGCGGTGGCGAGTGCCTCGACATCAGCCGAGCTGTGGGCAAAGATGAAGTCCTTGCCGCCGGTTTCGCCGACGATGCGGGGGTAGGTGCGATAGTTCGCGATATTGTCGCCAACCGACTTCCACATACCCTGGAAAACCGAGGTCGAGCCGGTGAAGTGGACGCCGGCAAGGCCCGGGTTGGCCATGACGGGGTTGCCGACCTGCCCACCGGAGCCGGGGATGAAGTTGATGACGCCGGGCGGGAAGCCCGCGGCCTCCATGACCTGCATCAGGTGCCAACCGGTGAAGACGGCTGATGAAGCGGGCTTCCACAGCACCGTGTTGCCCATCAGCGCAGGTGCGGTCGGCAGGTTGCCGGCGATCGATGCGAAGTTGAAGGGCGTGACGGCGAAAATGAACCCCTCGAGAGCGCGGTACTCCACCTGGTCCCAATAACCCTGTGCCGACTCGGGCTGCTGTTCGTAGATGAAAGGCATGTAGGAGGGGTTGAAGCGCCAGAAATCCACGAGTTCACAGGCGGCGTCGATCTCGGCCTGGTAGACGCTCTTGGACTGGTTGAGCATGCAGGCTGCGTTGAGGCGGTCGCGCCACGGACCCTGGAGGAGCTCGGCGGCCTTGAGCATGACGGCGGCGCGGTGCTCCCACGGCGTCTCCGACCATTCCTGCCAGGCATCGGCGGCCGCTTGGACGGCCATCTCGACCTCGGCCTCGCCGGCCTTGTGATAAACACCCAGGACGTGGTTGTGGTCGTGGGGACACACCGCCTTGGCGGTGTTGCCGGTGCGCACTTCCTTGCCGCCTATGATCAGTGGGATCTCGATCTCCTCGCTCAGCATCTCGGCGATCGTGGCCTTGAGCGAGGCCTTCTCCGGGGAGCCGGGCGCGTAGGACTTGATCGGGTCATTAACGGGCGGCGGGACGCGGACAATTCCATTCGCCATGGGAAACCTCCAGCGGGGTTGTTGTGTGGTGTGCGGAGCACCAAATGCGCCGCCCCGGCATGGTAGCCGCAACCGCTGTGCGACGCAATGATCTGGCGACGTTCCCGTCCCCGTAACCGTTCCCGTCCCCGAGCTTTCGAATGAAACCACCTTTCAGAACGCGCTCCCCGAGAGGAGCCACCTTTAGCATTGTTTGCCCGGGACGCCCCACGGGTCTGCTGGAGATTGAGGCGTCAAACAATGCAAAAAATGACACCTCCGCCGCACGTGGGCCGTATCCGGGCGCGTTTCCCGGGAAGCAAATGCTCCCCGTGTAAACTCCACCCATGTCCTTCATTTACCTTGACTCCAACGCCACGACGCCGATCGACCCTCGGGTGGCCGAAGCAATGGGCCCATTTCTGACCGGCGGTTTCGGCAATCCCTCTTCCACCCACCTGGAGGGACGCAGGGCGAAGGCGGCGCTGGAGGCGGCCCGTGAGCGGGTCGCCAGCTGCCTCGGCTGTCGGTCCGACGAGGTGGTCTTTACCTCGGGTGGCTCGGAGTCCAACAACCTGGCGATCTGCGGGGTGGTGGAGGCGCGGGGAGGCGGCCATGTCATCACCTCGGCTGTGGAACACCCGGCGGTTCTCGAGGTCGTGCAGGCGCTCGAACGAAAGGGACACATCGAACTCACCGTTGTGGGCGTCGACCCGCTGGGTCGGGTTGACGCCGCGGCGGTCGCTTCGGCACTGCGCGAAGACACGGTGCTGGTTTCGCTGATGCTCGCCAACAACGAGGTTGGGACGCTGCAACCGGTGGCCGAAGTGGCCGCCGTGTGCCGGGAGCGCGGTGTGCTCGTCCACACCGACGCCGCCCAGGCGATGGGCAAGATCCCGGTTGACGTGGCCGCTCTCGGTGTCGACCTGCTCTCTGTGGCGGGCCATAAACTCTACGGGCCAAAAGGGATCGGCGCTCTGTACGTGCGAACCGGCGTCGTGATCGCTCCCCAGATCCGGGGCGCCGGGCACGAGAGGGGTCTTCGTGCGGGCACTGAAAACGTCCTCCTGGCGGTGGGTCTCGGCGCGGCGTGCGAGTTGGCCAACTCCGAGGTCGCCGCGGAAGTTGAGGGGCTGAGGTCGCTTCGAGACCGACTGTCGGCGTTGTTGAAGACCGGGTTCCCATCGATGCTGGAGCACGGTGATCCCGGGAACCGTCTGCCCAACACCCTGAGTGTGGCTTTTCCGGGTATCGACGCCGCGACGCTGCTGCACGAGCTCGGTGACGAAGTGGCGGCTTCAGCCGGCGCGGCCTGCCACGCCGATGGGGTTCAGGTGTCGCACGTCCTGCAGTCGATGGCGGTCGAGCCGGATCTCGCTCGCGCCACGGTTCGGCTGTCGGTCGGGCGATTTACCACCACCGACGAGGTCGAGCGCGCAGCGGTTTTGATTCTTGAACGGATAAACTACTAACCAGTAGAGATTTATCCCGTTCAAGGTCGCGATCTTTCGAGAATTTTTGCGTCGTCGCTGCGTATACTTCTTTGGTGAAGAGATCGTGCCCATGGTGTTTGGAACCGCTGCCGAGTCGCCGGCTTTTGTCGGAGTGCCCCCATTGCGGCCGGCAAGTGGGTGGAGAGGGCGAACCGAAGGCCCTCGAGCTGCGTTTTGCAAAGGTAGAACGCGAGCAGGGGACGATGTACCGTCGCCTCCTCGCGTGGGGTGTGCCGGTCACGGCCGTGGTGGCGATCTTTGTACCGTTGCTCCACGTTGGCGCGGTATTTGTCGTGCCGTTGATCGTGGTGGCCCACCTCATCGTGGTGCGTTTGCTGTTGGTGCGCGACGCGCAAAAGCTCTTTGGACCGGTGCGGAGGCTCTTGAACCGATGGTTGATTCGTTTTGCTTTTCTGTGGATCGGCCTTCCCGGGTACGGCGCGATGACGGTGCCGCTCGTCGGCGTCGTTCTCGGGGCGGGCACGTTCGTCGTGCTGACGACAATTGTCCAAGTCTCGACCATGATTGGTCTGCAACGGGAACAGTCGGGAGAACCGCTCTCGAAATGGGAGAAGGCCTTGCCGGTGGGCCTGGCGGTCGTGACGGTGGTGTTGTTGGTTGTGGTGATCGGACTGGCTTCGGTCTTTGGGTGGACGGTGGCCGCGATCGCCGGAAAGATGCAGTCGCCGTGAGGCGCTGGCGTTGGATTTGAGAGGGATTGAACCATGGAATCACTCATGACCTATATGACGGCATTCGGAATCGCGGCCGGCGCGGGCGCCAAGGCGTTTATTCCGATTCTGGCCCTCGGGGCCTTCAACTACACGCCATACTTCGAGCTCTCGCAGAGATTTGCCTGGATCGCGGACCCCGTCGTGATGGCCGTGTTGGTGGTCCTCGTGATCGCCGAGATCGTGGTTGACGCTCATCCCGATCTCGGCCGGTTTTCCGATGTGATCTCGTACCTGCCAAAGGTGGTGGCGGGCTTTATCGCCTTTGCGGCGGTCACCGGCAGTCTCGACGAGGATCTGGTCCAACTGGGCACGTCGGGGGTGTTGGGCGGCGGCACGGCGGCCGGAGTCCACTGGCTGCGCAACCAGGTCAGGCGACCGTTCAGGGACGTCGCGGAGGAAGCTCACGGCTCCGTCGGCAAATTTGCCTCGCTGAGCGAGGCGGGCGCTTCGGCGACCCTTTCCGGGACGGCGGTGCTGGCACCGCCGTTGTCGATGTTGATGCTGGGTGGATTTGCCGCCACTGCGGTGGTCGCTTCACGGGCGGCGGATCGTCGCAGGGTGGCCTGTCTCCACTGCGGCGAGCCGGTGCGCCCGGGCGCACTCGTGTGTCCTCACTGCAGGAAAGACCAGGTGTCCGTGACCTGACCGGAGACACCGCCGCCTGGCGTGCCGAGTGCCTCGAGATCGAATACACACCACCGCACGAAGAGGGCCCGGCGTACCCCGTTTGGCCATGCTACCCTTGGGCGTTCACGAAAGGGGACCGAGTGAGCTTCAAGGTCGGCGACAAGGTGGTCTACCCAAGCCAGGGCGTTTCTGTGGTGCAAGAGATCTCGAACGAAGTCCTGGCCGGTGATGAGATGCGTTGCTATCACCTCCGCCTTCTTGGTTCGGAATCGAAAGTGATGGTACCGGTCACCAACTCGGAGCGTGTCGGCCTGAGGCCGTTGTCTGAGAAGAAGCTCGTCAACAAGGCCATGAAACGGCTCAAATCGGCCTACGGCGAGAATGCCGAGGATTGGAAGGACCGCTACAGGGCCAATCTCGAGCGCATCAAGACCGGCGATCTCGACGAAATCGTGGATGTTCTCCTGTGCCTTGCAGAGGTTGCCGGACGCAAGACCCTGAGCTTCCGTGAGCGGAAGATGTATGACCACGCCCGCCAGCTCCTGGTGATGGAAGTGGCAGAGGTTAACGGCAATTCGGTGGAGAAGGTTGAACAACAGGTCGAAAACGCCCTTGGGCACGTCGTCAAACAGGATGACGAGTGAAGCTCAGCGCAACCGCCTGACGAATCCCCACAGCACAACGGACCCCAGCTCGCCGGCGACTGCCTGGAGTGAGTGTTATTCTCGCCGTCAGCGCGAGGGGGTACTTGTTGTATGAGTCAATTCGATGCGAAACCGAAGCCGTGGTTTTTCAAGCTGCACTGGCAGGTGCTGATCGCTCTGATCGCGGGTGTCGGTTTTGGGTGGTTGGCGCCGACGGCGTCGCAGAATATCGGCTTTCTCGGCGACCTCTTCCTGCGGCTCTTGAAGATGATCATCATTCCATTGATCTTCACGTCACTAGTGAGTGGCATCGCCAGCCTCGGCGATATGAGGGCGGTCGGCCGTGTCGGAATCCGAACGGTGATCTATTACACCGTGTCCACGACCCTCGCGATTTCTGTCGGTCTCACCCTCGTTAATATCATCAACCCCGGCGCCCATCTCGACTTCGCGAGCTCGGACGGCTTGCCTGAGGGCTTTTCGACTGCAACCTCGACCCTGCCCGATTTTCTGTTGCGGATGGTGCCGGACAACGTCGTGGCTGCGATGGCGGCAGGAGATGTGTTGCCGGTCATCGTGTTTGCATTGCTCTTCGGACTTTTCCTCACCCGCCTGAACGGGCCGAACGTGGATACCGTACACCGGGTGGTGGACGGTGTTCTCGAGATCATTCAAGCCCTGACGCTGGCGATCGTCAAGCTGGCCCCGTTGGGGATCTTCGCCCTCCTCGCCCGGGAGGTGGCGCGAAGCGGTCCGGGGATCATCTGGGACCTGCGCTACTACTTTGTGACTGTGGGCTTGGGTCTCCTCATCCATGCGTTGGTCACCTTGCCCACCTTGTTGATGGTACTCGGCGGTCGCAAGCCCATTACCTACGGGCGCACCATGGCGCCTGCGGTGGCCACGGCCTTTTCGACTGCATCCTCATCTGCCACCCTGCCGTTGAGCATGGAGTGTTCGGAGGAGGCGGGGAATCGGAGAGGGGTGACCAGTTTCGTGCTGCCGTTGGGTGCGACCGTCAATATGGACGGAACAGCGCTGTACGAGGCAGTCGCCGCCTTGACCATCGCTCAAATGTACGGCGTGGAACTCGGACTGGCCCAGCAGGCGCTGGTATTGCTGACCGCCTTGTTGGCTTCGGTGGGAGCGGCCGGCATCCCCATGGCGGGGCTGGTGATGCTTGTGGTAGTTCTCCAGGCTGTGGGCCTGCCGCTCGAAGGAATCGGGACCATCATCGCCGTCGACCGTGTCCTCGATATGATGCGAACGGCGACCAATGTGTGGAGCGATCTGGTCGGCACTGCGGTGGTGAATCGTTTTGAAGGGAACGACCGATGAAGAAATTGATGTTCCTTGTGGCTCTTGTGGCTCTTGTGGTTCTCGTGGCGCCAGCGACGGCCGACGCCCAGGTCGCGGACAGCCTTCGCGAGCAGATCAGAATCCGCGAGATCGTGCTCGAGGGGCAACTCGACGACCTTGCGGATGCGAGGCAGCAGCTTCGCGAGTTGTGGTTGCAGCTCGAGCAGCAGACCGGGAATCTGATGCGCGCTCAGCGTGAGGGCGAAACGGTCGACAGTCTACGCCTGCGGGACGACGACCTGCGGCGTCTCGAATCGGAGTTGATGGCCGCTATTGCCAAGCTCCAACTGGAACGCCGGACGACCTTGGATAATCGCACCATGCTGGCGGCGATGGCCACCGAGGTGGGACGGCTGTCCGCCGAGGTCGGGGACAGAGAGTCACCGCTCAACGGCACCTGGCGACTCGTGGTAGAGCCCGGTCAGGATGGGTTGGCGTATTTGCAGCAGCAGGGCCCCCTGGTGACCGGTACCTACGCTCTCTCGGGCGGTTTTTCCGGATCCCTCCGCGGCACCCTGGTGGCCGGCAAGGTGCGGCTCGAGCGGATCGACTCCCAGATCGGCTTTGCCGCCATTTTCTACGGCCGGTTGGTCGGCCAGGGGCGGAACATGAGACTGCAGGGAAACTGGGAAGCGACACAGCTCGCCAGCGGTCTCGCGTCGGCCGGAAATTGGACCGGCACCAAGGTTCGGGAGAGCGAATAACCTCTGTCCGTGCTATGGTTCCGCTTCGCGACCGGGCGCTGCCCGCGATCAATCTTTGAGGAGTCGATCGATGTTTCGAAATCCCTGGCTCACCCTCGTGCTCGGCCTCATGGCCGGCCTGATTCTCGGCTATGTCTTTGCCGAACAGCAACCAGTTCCGCCCGCAAAGGCCCTGAGACAGGGGATCAACCCCGCCGCGGGTCAGAATGAGTCCCTTCCGGATGGGCATCCTCCGGTTGAGGGCCAGACCGCGGCCGCCAGCCAACAGCTGCGCCAACAGGTCGGTGAGATTGAGGGCCTGCTGGCGGCCAACCCCGATGACCCGAAGCTGTTGGCCGCAATGGGAAATGTCTACTTCGACGCCAGCCGCTGGAACGAGGCTAGCGTGTGGTACGAGCGATCCTTGGCCATTGCGCCCAACGACGTTGACGTGATCACCGATCTCGCGGTCTCGTTCCGGAATCTCAAACAGCCGCAACGAACCATCGAACTGCTCGACCAGGCCATCGCCCTTGCCCCGGACCACTGGCAGGCCTGGTACAACAAGGTTGTGGTCTATCAGTTCGATCTCCACGAACACGATCAGGCAACCGAATCGCTGAACCGCCTGAAGCAACTCAAGCAGCAGAACCCGGCGATCCCGGACCTCAGCGCCATCGAGGGCGAAGTCACCGGCGGCTGACAACGCTTCGCGAATGAGGAGTCAGGAATGAGGAATGAGGAATTCCGGTCCAACCTCCTCCGGATGAGGGCGCCGAATGTCGGTGCAGCGGCATTCCTAATTCCTAATTCCTAAATCAAGCGCTGTCGTATACTCGTCATCTCCCACTCTGGAGGGTAGATGCAGCGAATCCTCATCGTCGTCGTCGTCCTGCTCGTAGTGTGGCGGATTCTCGCCGCGATCGGCCGTCGTCTGGCCGACAGGGCCCCCAGCGCCGACAGTTTCAGCCGGTTTTCGCCGGAGGCCAAAAGGCGCAGAACGCAATGGACCGGTGGTTCCCAAAAGAGCGTCGAGGAATTGGTCGAATGCACCCGATGCGGCACATTCGTACCGACCGGACGCGCCCTGACCAGTGGAGAAGACCGCACCTTTTGTAGCGAGGAGTGCCGACGCCAGTCCGCCGCCGCTTCGCCTCATGCTGGCCGGTGATCTCCACACCCAGCTCGTGACGGCAGGCGCCCGGCTTGCCGCCGCCGGTCTGGTTCGCGCCAGCGAGGGAAATCTCTCCGCCAGGATCGACAACCGACACTGCCTTGTTACACCAACCGGTGGAGTCACCGGGCGCCTCACCGGCGCCGATCTGGTGGAGGTCCCGTTGGACGGCGGGAAGATGCCGCGGCGGGCGACCTCCGAGGTCCGGATGCATATCGAGATCTACCGCGGTCGCCCAGACGTGGAGGCCGTGGTCCATGCCCACCCTCCGTGGGTCCTCCGCCTCGCGCGGGAGGGTCGGCTGCCGGATCCGAGGTTCCTCGACGAGGACCACACACCGTTTGGCCGCGTCGTCGAGGTGGCGTTTTTCGAGGAGGGCAGCACCGCCCTCGCAAAATCCGCTGCGGCAGCACTCCGAGAGGCGACGTCCTGCGTTTTGTTCGATCACGGCGCGGTGTGCATTGGTGCCACGGTCGAGATTGCGCTGCGGCGCATGCTCCGGCTCGAACGCGCCGCCGCCCGGACGGGTTGGCTCTGAGATGAAAGACGCCACCTTGTTTCCCGACGATCCGGCCGCAGCACCGTTGGCCGAGAGAATGCGGCCTGCAAACCTGGATGAAGTCGTGGGCCAGGACAATCTTGTGGGTGAGGGCGGTGTGATTCGCTCGCTGCTGGGCGATGGCGAGCTTCCGTCGATGGTGTTCTGGGGCCCTCCAGGGAGCGGCAAGACCACCATCGCCCGCCTTTTGGCCGATGCCGCAGGCGCCGAAATGGTAAGTTTTTCGGCGGTCCTTTCCGGGGTCAAGGAGGCGCGAGCGGTCATGGTCGAGGCGCGCGACCGGCGGCGCCTCGAAAAACGCCGGACCATGCTCTTTGTCGACGAGATCCACCGATTCAACCGCGCACAGCAGGACGCCTTTCTACCCTTTGTGGAGGCCGGCGACATCGTCCTGGTCGTTGCGACCACCGAGAATCCTTCGTTCGAGCTCAATCGTGCTCTGTTGTCGCGGCTCAAGGTCTACATCCTCGACCCGCTCACGCTGGAGGAGATCGGAGATCTGCTCCGGAGGGCCCTCACCGACTCCGATCGGGGGCTCGGCGCACTGGCGCCGGACGTCAGTTCGGAGGGGCTTCAGCTGATTGCCGAGGTCGCGGCGGGTGACGCCCGCCAGGCTCTCAATCACCTGGAACTCGCGGTGGCGGTTTCGCGGGCTGAAGAGTCGGGTGTGATCGATCGCGATCTTGTGGAGCGCGTGCTCCAGAATGTCGTCGCGGTCTACGACAAGGGTGGAGAGGAGCACTACAATCTGATTTCTGCTCTCCACAAGGCGGTGCGAAATTCCGATGTCGACGCCTCGCTGTACTGGCTGGGCCGTATGCTGGCCGGCGGCGCCGACCCGAGATTCGTGGTGAGACGGCTGCTGCGGATGGCTTCTGAGGACATCGGCATGGCGGACCCCAGGGCGCTCGAACAGGTCGTCGCGGCGTCGCAGACGGTCGAGCACGTCGGGATGCCGGAGTGTGAACTGGCGTTGGCCCAGGCGGTCGTCTACCTGGCGTTGGCCGCAAAATCGAACGCGCTGTACACGGCGTACGGATCAGTCAAGCGGGAGGTCGCCCGGCGGCCCGGATTGGCGATTCCCCTGGCGATCCGGAATGCCCCGACGGCACTGATGAAGGAAGCCGGCTATGGCAGCGGCTACCGCTATGCACACGATGAAAAAGGAGCGGTGGCCGACCTCCAATGCCTGCCCGACGAGCTGGTCGGTGCCCGATTCTACGAGCCCACGGCCTATGGCTGGGAGGCGAGAATCGGGGAGCGCATGGCAGAGGTCCGCCGCCTGCGGGACGCGGCTCGGAAAAAGTAGTGTTTCCTGCGCGGGTCGCTGTTGCATGGTGTGTTACGGTTCGCACGTGAAGATGCGGATCATCGGCGTCGCAGTCGTGCTTTCGGGGTTGGTTCTGCCGTCGTGCGGCTACCACCTGGTCGGGACGACCTCCTTTCTGCCCGAAGACATCGAAAGCCTCTACGTCGAGAGCTTCCAGAACCAGACCAAATGGGTCGATATGGATCAGCGGTTGATGGAGGCCTTGACCCTGGAGTGGGTTCGCCGCGGAAGGCTGCGGCTGGTGGACTCGCCGGCCCGGGCCGACGTGGTCCTGAAGGGCGTGATCAAACGGCTGGCGGTGATTCCGGTTTCCTACGACGATCAGGGTCGCGCCAACGAGTATCAGATGAGCCTCCAGGCCGAGGTGCAGCTCGTGGATGTACGTGGCGAAGAGGACGAGGTGTTGTGGGAGGATAAGGCCTTTTCCAGACGCACCTCGTATCTGGTCGATCCGAACGCCGTCAACTATTTTGACCGCCAGAACCTCGCGATGGACGAACTCTCCCGAATCTTTGCCAGTGCGCTTGTCACCGCCGTTCTCGAGGGGTTCTGACACTAGAGAATTTTGAGTTTTGAGTTCTCAGTTTTGAGTTTTCCGGTCGATTCTCAGCGGTGCGTATCCCGCCAGAAGCGAGCTGGAAGCGGGTCGCGAAATTCAAAACTGAAAACTAAAAACTAAAAACCCAAAACTCAGAACTTAAAACTTCACCGTCTTCGAGTGAAACGAAACCACCCCTTCATGATTGAGGCTACGGTCGGAGTCAACTTCGTTCGATTGTAGGCATCCGCCGCCTTGCGGATGATCTCCGCCTGGGTCGGGTAGGGATGAATGACGCCCGAGAACGATCCGAGACCCAGCCCTCCGACCATTGCCGTCGTGATTTCCGAGATCATGTCCCCGGCGTGGCTCCCGACGAGAGTGGCGCCGACGATGGTGTCGGTGCCTTTCTTGCAGTGGACCTTGAGGAAGCCCACCGTATCGCCGTCGGTGATCGCGCGGTCGACATCGGCCATTGGCACCTCCCATGTATCGATGGAAATACCCAGGGATTTCGCCTGGTGTTGGTACATGCCGACGTGTGCGATCTCCGGGTCGGTGTAGGTGCACCACGGGATAACCAGCTTGCTGAGTCGTTTCCTGGGTCCCGGAAAGAGAGCGTTTTGAATGACCGCTCTCGACGTCGCGTCGGCCGTGTGCGTGAATTTGTAGGGGAGGCAGACGTCGCCCGACGCGTAGATGCGTTTGTTGGAGGTTCGGAGAAAATCATCGACCGTCACGCCGTGGCGGTCATACGCGACACCTGCGACGGCGAGGTCGAGCCCCTCGACGTTTGGAGTGCGGCCGACGCCGACCAGGATCTGATCGGCGGTGAGGGTCTCTTCGCCTTCAGGGGTTTTCAGAAAGAGGACTTTTTCGGCACCTTGCGTCTGTACGTGGTCGAGCAAAGTGGAGAGCCGTACGACCACCCCATCGCGCTCCATCGAGGACTTGAGAATCTCGGCGGCGTCCCGGTCTTCGCGTTGCAGGAACTGGTCTGCGGACTCGATGATCGTGACCTCGGCGCCGAGCCTGGCAAAGGTCTGGGCCAACTCGCATCCGATGGGCCCGCCGCCGATGACCGCCAGACGACGGGGTTGCTCGGTCAGGTTGAAGACGTTGTGGTTTGTCAGAAAGCCGGCCTCTTCGAGCCCGGGAATAGGCGGCACCGCGGCCCGGGCACCGGTCGCGATCACCGCCTTTGCAAAACGCAGCGTAACGCCCTCGACCGCGACGGAGTCCTCACCCGTAAAACGAGCTGCTCCAAAGAACACGTCGATCCCGTAATGATCGGAAAATCGTCGTGCAGAGTCGTGGGGCGAGATACCGGCCCTGAGGGCCCGCATACGCTCCATCACGCCGGCGAAGTCGACGACGGGCTCGTCGGTGGTGTGGACCCCGAACTCACCGGCGGAGCGCGCCGCGTGGGCGGCGTGAGCTGAGCGGATGATGGCTTTCGACGGCACGCAACCGACGTTGAGGCAGTCGCCGCCCATCAGGTGGCGTTCGACGAGAGCGACCCTGGCGCCCAGCCCGGCCGCCCCCGCGGCGGCGACGAGCCCGGCCGTGCCGCCGCCGAGAACTACCAGGTTGTAATGCCCGCCAGGATTCGGGTTCCGCCAATCCGAAGGATGGACGTTCGATGCCAGCGCCAGGTTGTGCTCGTCGTCTGGGTGCAGATTCAGCTTTGGATCAATCATCGATGGCTCCCTCGCGTGTGCTCGCTACCTATTGGATGCAGCTTGGGCTGAGGTTACTGCATCGCAGGATGCAGGATGCAGGATGCAAGATGAGGGATTCAGGTATCGCCCAATCGTCGAGACCCGGGTCCTGCATCCTGAATCCTGAAACCTGCATCCAACCGGCCGACCCGGCGGCCGGGCCAGTGTATCCTTGAGCCCGGAGGTCTCAATGGCTCACCAAAACCGCACCATCATCAGTATTTTCGTGGTGCTTGTCATCATTGTCGTCGCTGCGTTTGCGTGGTGGTGGATGGGCCGTGGCGGCGATGACCAGCCACTGCAGGCAGTGGTTCCGGCCACTCCCACACCGGTGCCGGTTCCGACGCCATCGCTCGAAGAACGACTCTCGGCGAAACTCTCGGGCACGACCCTGAAGACTTCGGACGCAGTGGTTCGGGAGCTGGCAGCGGGGCTGTCGGCCAACCCCAAACTCGCTGCGTGGCTGGTCAACGACGATCTGATCCGGCGTTTTACCGCGGCGGTGGACAATATTGCAGCCGGAGTGAGCCCGGTTGATCAGCTGGAGTTCCTGCGGCCGAAGAAGGGATTCAAGATCAAGAGAACGGGCGACGGCGGATTCGTCATCGATCCGGCCTCCTATCAACGGTACGACCTGGTGGCGGCGGCGGTGACCTCACTCGATACCGAGGGGACGGTCGCCCTCTACCGTGAGCTCCAGCCCCTGATGGACGACTCATATGCTGAAATCAGCCCGCCGGGCAGGAAGTTCGACGATCAAGTCGAAAAGGCATTTGATCAGCTGCTGGCGGTACCGGTTCTCGACGATCCCCAGCAGGTGGAACAGCTGATCGTGACGTACGCCTGGAGCGATGAGGCAATCGAGGGTCTGTCCGCTGCGCAGCGTCAGTTCCTGCGCATGGGGCCCGACAACGTGAGTGCGCTCCAGGCGAAGCTTGGTGAGATCCGCGCGGCGCTCGCGGCACCCACGCCGGAGTAATTCTAAATTTTAAATTCTAAATTTTAAATTCCCGCTCGATCTCCCCACCAGCCGGGAATGGTGGGAGAGGCCCGCGTGCAGCGGAGGTGCCATTTTTTGTATTGTTTGATGCCTCTCTCTTCAGCGGACCCGTGGGAAACTTCGGGCAAACAATGCTAAGGGTGGCTCCTCTCGGGCAGAGTGCTGACAAGGACGGTCAACGGAGGACGGTCCTCAGGAACCGCATGAACGACGGGATGTCCTCAAAGCTCAGGTCCGCCTCGCCGTTGTGTCTGGCGGCGCCGTCGTGGAGCATGCAGACCGCCCGCAAACCGGCGGCGCGGGCGGCCAGGATGTCGTAGTGCGAGTCACCGACTCCGAGGCATTCTTTCGGCGGGACGCCGAGACAGCTGGCGGCCTCGGTGAGCGGCGCCCCGGAGGGTTTCCAGAGGCCTGAGTCGCGGGTCATCACGACGTCGAATGTCAAACCGAATCGATCGAGCAACCACTCGGTGTTGGTGCGGTTGTTGTTGGTGACCAGTGCCGTCGCAAGGCCTCTCTGCTTCAGGAAATCGAGAAGGTCGATGGCACCGTCATGGATGGATGCCTCGCGGGTCGCGGTGGCCTCGATCGACTCGAGTTCTGCCAATCTCGCCGTTCGTGCCGGTTCGGGCAGATTTTCGAGTTCCTCGATGATCGAACCGCCATCGATGCCGAGATGGCGGCGAATCTTGGGCCAATCGTAGGTCGAGTCCACAAGGGTGCCGTCCATGTCGAAGATGACGGCGCGAACACCCTCCATGGAGCTCGTATCGAGAGGGCTCCCGCTGGGGGAATGTTCGGAATCCGAGGCGTCGCTCACTTCGAGGCTTTTTTCAGTTGCTTGCTGACCTTCCTTGCTCCTTTCTTGCGTCCGGCATCGATCAGGATATTCAAACGCTGACCGAGGACAGGTACCAGCCGGGAGTCCGTTGGCCCGTACGCCACTTGGACGTCCGAAATCACCTCCGCGTTGAGTGCCAGAGCTTCGTCCGTCTTGCCGCCGGCCGCGAGGAGAGTCACGAGATCGAGCTGCATCTGCTGATTCTCGATGCCGGTACTTTCGATCAGCTGGCGTTGCCAATTCGCGGCCTCCAAGGGCTGACCGCGCAGCGCCTCAACCTGGACCAGACGTGACAGGTTTTCCGGGTTGGTGCCGTCTTCGAGGACGACAAGCGACCGCAGGCGGTCCCGTGCACGCAGCACTTCCTGGTCCTCGCTGGCCGCCGCCAGCAACATTTCGAGGTCGTCGGTACCGCGGTTGACTTTGGCCCACGAGACGTCGGCGAGCACGGTTCGTGCCGTCATTTCGGCATCGGGCTCCGGATACGCGTTGAGGGCGCGGAGCGCCAGTCTTTCTGCCGTGTCGAACTGCCCCGCCCCGAACGCTGCTTCGGCGCCCCCAGCCATTGTTTCTGACATGGCATCCTCTTCGTCCTCTTCGGCACGCAGTTGGGCAATTTGGACGAAGAGCCGCTCCGCCCGAGGGCCCTCGCCCGCCGTGAGCTCCATCTGGGCCAACGACTCGAGTTGGATGGCGCGTTCTTCCTCGAGAGCGTTCGAATCCGTCGCGAGAACCTCGACTGCGCGTCGTTGCCAGTCCAGGGCCGCCGTTTCGTCCTCTTGGATGATCTCCATCCGCGCCAACATGGCCAGCACCTGCCAGAACTGGCGGGCCTCGGCGGCGCCGCTTGCAGTAGCGATGGCGTCGTATCTCATGAGGCAGCCTTCAACGGTGGGCAGGTCGCCGATCGGTTGACTGACACGGGCGACGACAAAAAGAGTGTTCAGAAGTTCGGGGTCGTCGGCACCAACCCGGTATTCCTGCGCCGCCAACAGCAGCTGGTAGAGGGGCTGGGCTTTGGAAAATGCTGACTGGTTTTCGTAGAAGCGCCCGAGATTCTCGAGACTGGTTTCCAGCCGTCGATCGCCCGCAGGCAAGCTCTGGGAAATCTCGAGGGCTGTTTTGAATCCCGACTCCGCCCGCTCCATCTGGCCGCGCGCAAAGGCGTACTCTGCGCCCCGCGTGACGGTGGCCCAATCTTCCTGAGCAGTGACGGTTGTGGTGGCCAATAGGACTGCGCCGAGCATCAAACACGTTCGAAATCGCATGAAAACCTCTCGTGGGCATCGGCCCGGACGGAAGAGATTACACTAACCGATGGTCAGAGCAATGAGGAACTGTCCGGCGTAATAGAGGGGCAGGCCGACGGCGCGATTGACGAAGCCCGGTCTGACAAAACGTTGGCGGGCCACCGCGAGGTCGGAGAAATAGAAGAGCAGCGCGCCCCACACCGCGGTCCACGGCAACACGCTTTTCCACGAGGTGGAGAAACCACCCCACACCATGACTGAAATAACGAGCACGTAGGTGGTGACCGTGAGCTTACGCCGACCCAGGTGCGGCCACAACCAACGGGTCACTCCTCCGCCGGCCACCGCGAGTGGAACCAGGATCACCAACGACCAGCGCCCGAAGGGCAGCGCGGTGTGAAAGCCGACGATATAGAGGATATGTCCCAGCAGGAACGCCCCAAGACCGGGGTCAAAGCTCCTCTCCCCGAGGAGAAGAACATCACCGAGAGCACAGAGGGCGAGGCCGGCGAGCAGCCATCCTCCGACCGAGTCGCCCGCCGACCAGCGGAGGAACCCGAACGCCACGAAGGACAGGGAAGCGGCGGTCTTCGAAAAGACCTCCTGGGTTCGGTCCTCTACGCGGATGGCTCGCAGCAGGCTGACCACTGCTCCAGCCACCATGGACGCGAAGATGACGGTTGTGGCCATGCCGGCAGGGTAACAGGGGCACGAAGATGGAATGAGGAATTAGGAATTAGGAATTAGGAATGACACCCAACAGGCATGGGGTATGTGGAATCCGCAATAGATGGTGGGGCGGAGCCGCTACACTGGCTCCGGAGGACTTCATGTCACAGAATGATCTTGACCTTTGTGTCGCCGAGGCGATTCTCGGCATCGACACCCTGTGGGGCGGTGATGTGATGAACCCGTCGGGCATGGGCCGCTTCATTGCCGATTCCTGGTTCTCCGACGAGGACCTCCCGAAAAGCTACACCGACCCTACTGCCGCCGAAGTCCGTTCCTCGGGCGGAGTCTCGGCCGACGAACCGGATGTCGAGGCGATCGACGCCTATCTCAATGCGGTCGATCTTCCGCAGGCGATCTCGGGCATGACCGAGCTGGGTGCGGCCGAGGGTGGCGTCCGGGGTGCCTATCTCGAAGGGCTCGGTCGCAGCGTTCAGGTGATGTGGGACCTTGCCATGGAGACCCTGGGCCGCGGCGAGCCTGTGCCCTACGCGCGGTCGGTGGAGGCCTCGACCGCCACGGCACCCACGCCGTCGGAGCCTGGGGCGAAACGCGTTCTTCTGGCTGAACTTTTGACCGGGGCGGGTTATCCGGTCGATTCGGAGGCAGGGATCCTGGCAGCCGTGGATGCGTGGCGCGCCGACCGCATGGTACCTGCGGCCACCATCCCCGCGCTGGCCCGCGCATTTATAGCCGAACTCGAGGCCGGCACCGCCGCCAACGTCATGCCCTACCTGCCGGACGAGCTGCAGAACGTGCCGCGGTCCAACGTCGAGTTTCTGGCGATCAAGGACGCGTGGTTCTCGGGCTCCATGAACTACGTCGGCCGTGCCCGCGATGAAGCGGGGAAGCCGCTGTATGAGGCGACCTACGAGATCAACGCCTCGCTCGAGATCTCGGTCCCCGAGTTCGAGGAGCTGGTAAGCCACGAGGTGGTGCCGGGCCACGTTACGACATTCGCCTTCGTCCAACACCTCTATGCCATCGGCCAGGTAGGGTTCGAGGGCACCGTGCTGACGATGAACTCGCGCTATTCGACGCTGGCCGAAGGCATTGCCAACAACGCGGCCCTCATGGCCTTCGGCCTCACCGAACTCGAACAGCTCCCCGATGATGATCTCAAGATCGGGATGCTGTTGTCGCGGTTGCAGGACGATGCCAAGAACCAGGCCTCTTTTCTGACGTGGAACGATGGCGTGGCGCAGCCTGATGTGGCCGCTTCCCTCCGTCGAGACTGCCTCGTCACCGAGGAGAGGGCCGACAAGCTGTCGGGGCCGTGGGCCAAGCACCCACTGCTCGGCCGCATGTACCTGCCCTCCTACCGGGCCGGCACCGATAAGGTGGCCGAGCTGAGGCGCCGGCACCCTCCGGAGATCATCTTGCCGGCCCTCTTTGGGTGCCGCGGCCTGGTGGACATCAAGACCATCGACTCCGTGGTGTGACAAAAACCACCGGCTGGAGCGTCGGATAGATGTGGAAGCCGTGACCAATAACCCGTCGTCGCCATCACCTCACCGCGACCGACCGTCGAAATCGGAGGGTGAGAACTGGCGGCGAATCTTCGGCGAGCTGGCCGAAGGGCGGGAGGCGGCCCTCGGAGATCTCTACGATGCGGCGGCGACACAGATCTACGGGCTTGCACTGTGGCGGACGGGATCCGAGGACGACGCCGCCGATGTGGTGCAAGACGTCTTTGTCAAGGTTGCGGAACAGGGCCCAAAGCTGGCCAAGGTCAGAAACCCCAAGGGGTGGCTGCTGACCGTCACCCATCGCGCTGCTGTGGACATCACCCGCCGACGTATCCGGCGTTCTGCGGAGCCGTTGGATGAGTATCCCTTCCTCACCGCCACCCATGGCGACAGTGACACCATGCTTGATGCTGCTCACGCGTCGGTCCTGCTCGCCGGCATGCCGCCGAACCTTCGCGATGTCATCTATCTGAAACACTTTGTTGACTGCACCTTTGCCGAGATCGGTGCCATCACAGGCGTCCCGACCTTTACCGCGGCCAGCCGCTATCGCAAGGGGATCTCGGATCTCAGAAACCTCATGAAGGACGAGCCATGAAGAACGAATATGAACGTGAGGACGAGCGTCTTCTCATGGGCCTCGAACCACCGCCACCACCGGCTGATCTTCGCGCCCGGGCCCTCGCGGCAGCTCGCCAGCGCCTTGCCGAGACTCCGGCCCCCGATCTGTGGTCGAAGATCTGGCATAGCAGTGGTCTCCGACTGGCGTGGGCGGCTGCGGTGGTTCTGCTCCTGGCCGGGCACGTCCTCGTGAGCCCGAACCTGGACACTGCTTTCACGGCAAACCCGCCAGTTCTGGCGGCCGACCAACGCGATGAACAGTTTCTCGACATCCTGCGACCGGTTCAGATCAACGCAAACGCGCAACCCACCATCGGTCTTTTCGCCGCGGTCGGGGATCTGGACCAGATAGAAGATGGAGGCAACCCGTCATGACGTCATCAAAGAATCACTCGAAGTTTGTTCCGGTGCTGCTGGCCGCGATCGTCATCGTGGTATTGGCGGGATCACTCGGTGCGCGATTGATCTCCCGGGAGAGGTCCGATTCTGCCCACCCGGCGCCAGGCGCATTTGTCCCGCAGCCTGCTGTCCTCGAGGTGGCGACGCTCGAAGTGCCGTGCTGGACGTGCCCCGCCAACAAGAGCTGGCCGCTGCGATTCCAGACTGATCTCGATCTGCTGGCACCCTTGGGCAACGGTCAGGGGAACACTGCGGAGTGGTTTGCGCTCTTCTCCAAGGAGATCGGACCTCGGGCCGACGAGATCACGGTGGCGAACGAAGCGCGGTTGGATGGGCCCGAATGGGTGGGGAAGGTCTTCCCACCCGACTCCCAACTCCTGCTGGAGGCCGAACCCTGGGTCGATCAGGCGACCATGAAGTTCTATCCTGAAATCTACCCGCTCGACGGCTACGAGACCCGGGTCACCAATCTGCTGTTCGCCCTGAATCTCGCCCGATCTTGGATAGCCCGAGGTCTCGAGACCGATAATCCAGAGGAAGCCATGGCCGATTTCCGACGCGCGATCCGCCTCGGCCGTCTGTTGCGCCATGAGGATATCGTCATCATCAACGACCTTGTAGGGCTGGCCTGCATTCACCTCGGAACGCGAGGGGTCTACGCACGAGCCCTCGCGGACGGCGATCTCGAAATGGCGTTGCTGGCGTCGGTGGTCCTCGGCGAAGTCGCGCCACAACGCCTTCGGACGTCGCAGAGAATCACGGCGACCGATCTCGCCGATTCGATCGTGACCGGCGACAACGGCGAACTCGAGCTCGTGTTGCGCCCCGGCAAACTCGATGCCTTGATCAAGGCGGCCGAGGGCTCACCCGACCGGCGTTTTCGCGCGGAAGCCATTCTCGGGCTCAACACCGCCCGCTGGCTGGGGAAGCCTGACGAACGCGACCGGGCCCTCGAGGTGCTTGAAACTTACGCCGCCGATGCCGATCCGGCGATCGTAGCCGGTGCGATCTGGAGCCGCGATTGGGAGATGACACCGGAAAAACTGAAGGTCTGGGGAAGCATTCCCCATTAGGCCAGGCGATCCACCCAATTCTCCAACCGGGCGCGCAAGCGCCCGGTTTCCGCGTGCACCGGACGTGCCGTCTCCGAACGATGTTGCGATCGCGTGTCTTTTACGCGAGTGGGTGCTTCGGGCGCAATCATCTTCGGAGGGGGCACTCTCGGGCAAAAGCGCTGAGAGAATCGGGATTTCGACTCCGGAAGATTGTTATCGAAGCGAAACCCAGTGGTGGTCGGCACATCCTATCGGCTTGTGGTACGGGCTGCCTGTCACGGCGTAGCCAGAGGCGAAGTCGGATCTCGCCCGCCCGGCAGCCGGGACGGCTGCCCCACAATTCCCAGCCCACGTCTTGTGGGGCGCGCGTCTCGCGCGCCGGGTGGGCGGGTGAGTCGTCCTATCAAGCATCCAGCATCCAGGGCCTTTGGACGCCATCGAGTGCCGACGAACAGACACCTCTGGAACTTTTACCCGTCACGAGTGTCTAAACTGGTGCCATGAGAAAAACACAACTCCGCACCAGCACCCGCCAGATCGCTCTCTTCACAGCTCTCCTCGTCGTGGTGGTTTCGGCCGCGGCGATGCAGGCCCTGACGGCGCCCGCCACCGGTGGTGACCCGCAGTCGGTCCCGACTCCGGTTACCATCGCTCAGGGAGATCCCGTGAGTTGGAACGATGTTGATCGACTGATCGGCGAACAGAAGTTCGAGGCCGCCTCGGACGCGGTGACGGTCATCCGCGAACGCGCCCGCGAGGAGGGCGACGCGGAGAACTGGACACGGGCCCTGGTCGAGGAGACCAAGCTGCGGATGGCCTTGCACGGCTACGAGACCGCGGTGCGCTTTTTGAAAGAGCAGCCATGGCCGGACGACGGGGTGTCGCACGCGGTGCTCGAGCTCTACTACGCCAACGCCCTCGCTACCTATGCCCGCGTCTACTCGTGGGAGATCCGCCAACGCGAACGGGTGGAGACCCCCGGCGAACTCGATCTCAAGGCCTGGGATCTCGAGCAGATCATCGAGGCGGCGGATGCCTCGTTTCTCGCCCTGTGGTCCAGCCGGACCGAGTGGGGGAGCGAACCTCTTGGTGAGCTCGCCCGCTACATCGCTCAGAACAACTACCCGCCGAGGATCCGCGGCACCCTGCGCGACGCCGTCGCCTACGTGTGGGTCGAGTTGCTGGCCGACTCGTCCTTGTGGAGCCCGGCTGAATCGAACGAGATCTTCCAACTCGACGCGGCGGCGTTGATAGCGGGCGACCCTGGAGCGACTTCAGAGCTGAATCTCGCGGGGCAAGGCGTCCACCCCCTGCTCAAGATCGGTGTCCTGCTCGACGATCTCGAGTCCTGGCACGCCTCGAGCGACCGGCCGGAGGCGGCCCTCGAGGCCCGGCTAGAGCGCTTGCGCCGGTTGCACGGGTCGTTGACGACTGACGCCGACCGGCTTGCGATCGTCGCCAACCTGGAAGAAGTCCAAGCCTCGTTCGACCGCAGCCTCGAGTGGTGGTCGATGGGCCAGGCGGTGCTGGCCGAGTTCGTCCAGCAGGTTTCCGATCCCGGCGCCCTCGTCAACGCCCGCGCGATCGCTCTGGCGGGTCGCGAACGCCACCCCCAGAGCATCGGCGGGCAACGCTGCAACCACATCGTCGCCGCGATCGAACAACCGAACTACACCCTCGCCGCGATGGCGGTGGACGGCGCCGGCCGACGATCGCTCCAGGTCACCCACAAGAACCTGGACACCATCTTCTTCCGCGCTTGGCCGTACGATCTGATGGCCTTCGTCAAGACGTCCGAGGACTACAACATCCTGCCCAGCCACCGCGAGGCCGAGGCCATCATGACCGGCAACCCGGCAGCCGAATGGTCGGCCGCCCTGCCGGCGACCCCCGACTACCGGTCCCACTCCACCTATGTGGTGCCGGAGCTGTCGCAGCCGGGCGCCTATCTGGTGGCCGCCTCCATGCGCGCCGATTTCAAAGACAGCGTCAATTTCATGGTCGCCGAGAACTTCCTGCTTTCGGACCTTGTCCTAGTGACCCGACCGGTCAAGGGCGGCTACGAGGTGACGGCCCGATCCGGCGATAGCGGGCGCGCTCTCGAAGGCGTCGATGTGTCGCTCTACAACTACGACTACCGGCGTGGGCACCGAGAGGTGGTACGGGAGCGCACCGGTGATGACGGTATTGTTCTCTTCAGCACGAAACTGTGGAACCGGGAGCAGTACTTCGTCATGGCGCGGAACGGCGACGATCTCGCCCTCGATGCCAACCGCCTCTACCAGCAACACGACGGCGGCCGCGGCACCGCATCGGCGGCGATGCTCTACACCGATCGTTCGGTCTACCGCCCACAGCAGACACTTCATTGGAAGGCCGTGGCGTACCGCGGTGGCGGCGATAAGGTCGAGTACCGGACCCTCCCCGACACCGCCTTCAGCGTGTCGCTCGTCGACGCCAACGGCGAGGAAGTGGCGTCATCCGATGTGACCAGCAACGCCTTCGGGTCGGCCAGCGGATCGTTCGACATCCCGGCCGGCCGGTTGCTCGGCCAATGGAGCCTGCGCACCTCGCTCGGCGGTCAGACCTGGCTGCGGGTGGAGGAGTACAAGAGACCGACCTTCGAGGTCGCGGTTGTCGACCCCGAGTCTCCCCTCCGGCTCAACCGCGAGGCGGAGCTCTCGGGCGACGTGACGTACTACTTCGGCCTGCCGGTCGTTACCGGCGCCGTCGACTGGCGGGTGACCCGCGAACCGGTCTACCCGCGGTGGTGGTACTGGTGGTACCCCTCAGCGTCGGCGCAGAGGCAGGTCGTGGCCGCAGGCGAGACCACCCTCGACGACGAGGGCCGTTTTCACATTTCGTTTGTTCCCGAGGCCGATGAACGAGAGGCCGAAGGTGGGGTCACCTACCGCTACCGTCTCGCTGTCGATGTCACCGACGAGGGCGGCGAGACCCGCTCCGCCGAGCGCGTCTTCCGGCTCGGTTTCGTATCGGTGGAGGCGCGAATCGTCGATGATCTCGGTTTCCACAGCCACAACGAAGCATCAATGCTCCGTGTCATCCGTGCCGATCTCGACGGGACCCCGCGCGCCGGAGAGGGGTCCTGGCGCCTTGTCCGTCTCGAACAACCCGACGAGACCCTGACTCCAGCCGACGAACCGCTTCCGCAGCCCCCCGGTCGGCGGAAGGGCTTCGACACCCCCGGCGACCGTCTCCGACCGCGCTGGGACCCCGCCTACGACCCGAACGCAGTGCTCGGACAGTGGGCCGAAGGCGCCGAGTTGGCGGACGGCGTGCTGACCCACGGTGAGGACGGCTCGGCGGCCCTCGAGCTGCCCGGGCTCGAGGCCGGCGCCTATCGGTTGGTCTACACCACCAAGGATGAGTTCGGCGCCGAATACACGACGAGCGAAAACCTGGTGGTGGCGGGCGCCCGCCGCACGCCGCTCGCGCTGCCGGCCTTCCTGCGCTTTGACGATGCCTCGGTGGGGGTGGGGGACACCGCTCGTCTTTTTGTCTTCACCGGTCTCAAGGCCCAGGAGATGGTGCTCGAGATCTACCGCGACGGGCAAAGGGTTGAACGGCGTCCGATCGGCGCCGGTCGTTCAGGTTTGGTTGAGTTCCCCATCACCGCGGACGACCGGGGTGGATTTGGCGTCGCCCTGACCCTGGTCCGCGACCACCAACTCATCCGGCAGACGGCGCGCGTCTTCGTTCCGTGGGACGACCGCAAACTCGAAATCAACTTTGCCACCTTCCGCGACCGCATGCGGCCCGGCACGAGTGAGACCTTCAGCGTGACCGTCCGCAACTCCGACGGTGGCGCGGTCGATGCTGCTGCCGCCGAACTGCTGGCCTACATGTACGATCGCAGCCTCGACATCTTTGCGCCTCACACGCCGCCTTCGGTGGCGTCCCTTTACCCCGATCGCACCGGCATCAACCGTCTTTGGGACAACCTCGGCCGAGCGAAACAGGCGTGGGGCCGCAGCAATGGCCTGGGTCTGCCCGGCTACCCCCACCTCCACGGCGACTCGCTGATGGCCCTGGACGGCTACGGCATCGGCGGCCCGGGTAGGCGGGGGCGGTATCGCGCCATGAAGGCGGGCGCAGTCAGCGAAGGTATGGAGCTCCGCATGATGGCGGACGCCGCGGCGCCGGCCTCCATGGACATGGATGCCCTCGAGGAGTCGAAGGCCGAGGGCGAGGCGGGCCAGAGTCTGCAACGGATGGATCAGAACGCCTCGGCGGGAGCTGGAGAAGCTGAGCCATCGGTCGAGCTGCGCTCCGACTTCTCCGAGACCGCCTTCTGGGAGCCCCACGTGGTGCTGGCGGCCGATGGATCGGCGACGGTTGAGTTCGAGGTCCCGGACTCGGTCACCGACTGGAACCTCTGGGTGCACGCGGTGACCACCGACCTCCGCGGCGCCTCCGCCACCCGCCAGGCGCGGTCGGTCAAGGAATTGATGGTGCGGCCCTATCTGCCGCGCTTCCTGCGCGAGGGCGACCGCGCCGTGCTCAAGGTGGTCGTGAACAATGCGGGCGAGGAGGCCTTCACGGGCGCCCTCAACCTGGCGATCAACGACCCCGACACCGGGGAGGACCTTCGATCGGTATTCGGACTGACTCCCGAGCAGACCTCGGGCGTGGCATTCTCGGTCGAGGCCGGCAACGGCGCCGATCTCTCGTTCCCGCTCGATGTTCCCGCTCGAGTCGGCACCGTCGCCTTCAAGATCACGGCCCGCGCCGGGCAATTCTCCGATGGCGAGCTGCGGCCGCTGCCGGTGCTGCCGGGGCGCATGCACCTCATGCAATCGCGTTTTGTAACCCTCCACGATGCCGACCGGCGCGAGATGCACTTTGCTGATCTGGCGGCCGAGGACGACCCCACTCTGATCAACGACCAGCTGGTGGTGACCCTCGATGCCCAGCTCTTCTACTCGGTGCTCAACGCCCTGCCATATTTGGTCAACTACCCCTACGAGTGCACCGAGCAGACCCTCAACCGCTTTCTCTCGACCGGCATCGTCTCGAGCCTTTTCGACCAGTACCCCTCGGTGGAGAGGATGGCCCAGAAGCTGGCGGCGCGCGAGACCCGCTTCGAGACCTGGCAGGCCGACGACCCGAACCGCGCCATGGAACTCGTGGAGACGCCGTGGCTGCAGACATCGCGCGGCGGAAGCGAACAGCCCGACGATCTGATCAACGTCCTCGACCCCGCCATCACCCGCGCTCAGCGCGACGCGGCCCTGGCTAAACTCACCAAGAGCCAGACCTCGCTCGGCGCCTTTCCCTGGTTCCCCGGCGGCCCGTCGTCGCCGTGGATGACTCTCTATATCCTCAACGGCTTCTCCAAGGGCCTCGAGTTTGGCGTCGACGCTCCCAAGGACGTGGTGGTGCGCGCGTGGGCCTATATGCACCGCCACTACATTGAGGAGTGGGTCGACTGGATGATGGGCCACGACTGCTGTTGGGAGACCATCACATTTCTCAACTATGTCCTCTCCAACTACCCCGACGAATCGTGGACCGGCGGCGTCTTCACCGCCGACGAACGGCAGCAGATGCTCGACTTCAGCTTCCGCCACTGGAAACAGCACTCGCCTCTTACCAAGGGCTACCTCGCACTGACCCTCGAGCGGGCGGGCCGTCACGACGACGCGGTGCTGGTCTTCGACGCTGTGATGGACTCCGCAAAGACCGACCAGGACCTCGGCACCTACTGGGCGCCCGAGGACCGCGCCTGGCTCTGGTACAACGACACCACCGAGACCCACGCCTTTGCCCTGCGGACCCTGACTGAGCTCGAACCCGACGACGGCCGCCGCCACGGTCTGGTCCACTGGCTGCTCCTGAACAAAAAGCTCAACCACTGGAAGTCGACTCGCGCCACCGCCGAGGTGGTGTACTCACTGGCCTATTACATGCGCCACGAGGAAACGCTGGCGGTGCGCGAGGAGATCTCGGTGGCGGTGGGCCCGAGGATCACCGATTTCGTCTTCGAGCCCGACGAGTACACGGGCGCGAGGAACCGGGTGATCGTCGAAGGCCCGGACATCGATCCCAAGACCATGTCGACCATCGTCGTGGAAAAACCCACAAAGGGCTTTGCCTTTGCCTCGGCCACCTGGAGCTTCTCCACCGAACGGCTGCCCGAGGAAGCGCGCGGCGATCTTTTCGCCGTTGAGCGCACCTATTTCCGCCGCTTCAACGACGGCGAGCGCTGGGTCCTCAGACCCCTCGCCGACGGTGAGCGGCTGGAAGCCGGCGACCAGGTCGAGGTCCAGCTCTCGATCCGTGCCAAACACGCCGCCGAGTACGTCCACCTGCGCGACCCGCGCGGCGCCGGTTTCGAACCCGAGACCCTGCACTCGCAGTACAAGTGGGACCTCGGGATCTCGTGGTACGAAGAGGTGCGCGACTCCGGCACCAACTTCTTCTTCGAACGGCTGCCTGCGGGCGAGTACACCTTCAAGTACCGCTTGCGGGCCGCCATGGCCGGCACTTTCAAAGTCGCCCCGGCGGTCCTGCAGTCCATGTACGCACCCGAGTTCACCGCCTACTCGGCGGGCAATGAACTGGAGGTCGAGACCGACTAGTCCGGCTCTTTACCGGTTTGCAGCGAGAGCGGCAAGAACACGTTCCGGTGTTAGCGGCAGGGTGTAGAACCGTACCCCGATCGCCCGATAGATCGCGTTGCAGATGGCACTGACGGTGGGGACTACGGGCAGCTCGCCGCAGCCGCGTGGCGATTGGCCCTTGACGGCGTTGTTGAGGAAGACGATCTCGAGCGGGGGAAGATCCGAGAATCTCGGGATTCTGTAGTCCTCGAGGCTGCGGGTAAAGGCCCGGTGCCCGTCGGCGCGCACCTCTTCGAAGAGGGCGTACCCAAGGCCCCACATCATCGCGCCCTTGGTGTTGGCGGTCAGGGTGTTGATGTTGATGACGGTGCCAATGTCGTAGGCGCCGCACAATCGTTCGATGTGGATCTCCCCGGTTGCGGTGTTGACGGAGACCTCGACGGCGGCTGCGCCGAGCTGGCGGCCGCCGTGCATGCAGATCGCAAAGCCGGTTCCGCGGTTCTGCTGTGAACGGGCGGGTTCGTAATCGATCATCTCGGCACACGCATCGAGCAGCGGGATGAACGCCGGTGTGGCCACATTCCGTCTGCGAAATTCGACCGGGTCGAGACCGGCAACCTCGGCCAACATGTCAGTATGGCTCTCCATCGCAAACCCGCTCTGGACAAAGCTCGTCCCGCGCATCACCCCGTGGCGGACCGGCATTTTGGTGTCGTAGAGCCTGGTCAAGACGTTTGGAACTTCGTAGGTGTCGGTGGTGCCGAAGCCCTCGTCCTGGTAGATGTCGATGGTCCGGGCGGCGATTTTTCTGTCGGGCCCGAGCCCGCTCGATATATCGATGACCACCGCCTCTTTGAATCGGCCACGACCGGCGAATTGGCGTTCCCGACTGAAGACGCACTTGACGGTCCCATCGGATTTCTTGGCCATGACGGCCGCATCGGCCGCTGCCTGAGGATTGTCCTTGACCCCGAAACCACCACCCACCGGCATCCCGATGATCCGCACCTGGCCCTCAGAAATTTTCAACCGTGTGGCAACGCTCGCTCGAGACTTGAACGGTGACTGGGTGCTCGCCCATACTGTGACCTTGTCGTTTTCGAAACGGGCCACCGCGGTTTCGGTTTCGATCGGCACCTGGCTTGCGTACTGAGTGACGTAGGTCTCCGCCAGCACCAACGGGCTCGAGGCCAGCGCGGCGCTTGGATCGCCGTGGTCTTCCATGGTCTTCACCAGCGCGGCGCCGGCGCGGATTTCCTGCTCGACGTCGACTGTTCGCGGGCGATCAGGGACGTGCCAGGTGGCGTTCATCGCATCGAGGGCCCGGTGAGCCGTTGGAAAGTCGTCCGCGATGGCCCATGCATTGCGAGAGGCCTTCTCTGCGAGGTGAACACCGTGAATCTGTCGCGCCGCATCGAGGTCGACGGATTCGATCTTGGTCAGCTGATAAAAGTACGGAGGGCACAGAAAGGCGCCGTATTGGCTGTCGCCGGGGAAGAGGTCGCCGGCGTAGGTGAGCGTGCCGGTGACGATGGCTTCGGCGTTGGCGGCAAGACTGCCCTTGTCGACATAGAGGCGATTGGGGCGGTGGCGGCCGTTCGGATCGATGGTCGCGACCCTGACCGTTCCGTCAGCGAGATCTCCGATGGCTATCCTGCGCGAAGCGTCATTCGAGTCGACAATTTCACCCGCCTCGTAGATCAGCTTTTTCGCGGGTCGGCGGAGCACGAAGGCCGCTCTTCGGATGAGATCCTCGCGGATCCTCGAGCACGCGATCCAGTAGCCCCAACCCACGTTTCGGGTGGCGGCCGAGCCCGTGGTGGGCCCGTCATCGGGACAGTTCGAAGTGTCTCCCATGACGAGGTTGAGCCTTTCCGGGGGCACCTCGAGGGCCTGGGAGATGATGTCGCTCAGGACCGTTTTGAGGCCCTGGCCCAATTCCGTTCTTCCGGTGTGGGCCGTGACCGAGCCGTCGCGACCGAGAACGAGCCACTCGGTGTAGCCCTGGTGGCGAAGATCGATGCCGCTTTCGAGCTCTTCGATTGAGAACGAGGTCAGTTCCCCATTCGCACCGTCGCCGCTGCAGGAAAAATTGAAGGCATAGGCGAGGCCGCCGCCGATGAGCTCGAGAAACGTCCTCCTGCTGAACGGCATCAGGACCCCGGCTTTTCGGGGGATGCCGCGACATCCTTGATCGCCTCGATGATGTTAGGGTAGGAGGCGCAGCGGCAGAGGTTGTCGTTCATCGCCGACACGATCTCCTCCGTCGACGGGGAGGGGTTGGCACCCAGGAGAGCAGTTGCAGTGACGATCATCCCGGGTGTGCAGTAGCCGCAGCCGAAGGCCGTGTGCTCCATAAAGGCTGCCTGCAGTTTTGACAGATTCCCGGGGCTGCCGAGGCCCTCGATTGTGACGATCTTTTCCCCTCCGGCGACGTCGCTGGAGGCGACAGTGCAGGAACGGTAGACCTCGCCGTCGATGAGCACCGAACAGGCCCCGCACGCTCCCTCGCCGCAGCCGAACTTGGTACCGGTGAGTTTGAGCACGTCGCGCAGCACCCAAAGCAAAGATTGTTCAGGATCGGCCGTGACCCTGGAGACGGTCCCGTTGACGTTGAGGTTGATCTCTTTTTTCATCGCGTCATCGCCCTATTTACCGATTGCTCGTCGATAGCGTACCACTTGCGGTGGGATGCCGTGATCCAACGACGCCGGCACCCGGAGCGTCAGTACCGCCAGCTCGTGAGATCTGCGCCCTCAGGGGCGGAGGTCTCGATCCGTTCGAGGATCCGGGGGACATACATCGTGTTGTAGCGCAGCCGCGAGAGGTGGTTGCCGTTGTCGTGGTCGCCGTTCCAGCAGTGCTCGGCGCGGTCGCCGTAGTCGACAACGCCCGCGTAGTAGGGGTCTGTGGTGGACTCCAGAAACTCTTCCATGAGATAGGCGGCGTTATTGAGGTAGTAGTTGTCCATGTCGCCGGTGAAGATGTGGATCTTGCCCTCGAGCTTTGGCCCAATTTCGGCCCAGTCTCGTTCGAGGATAAAGCGCAGATCGTAGTTCTCGCGCCAGTACGCCGCCACCTCGTGGTCGATCACGCCGGTCCGACGGTCCCACAACCGTTTCGGGTAGCCGCTGGCGTCGACGGGCGAGTACACCGCTTCCCAGATGTCGAACTGCTGGCCAGATCGGTTCCTGGTGCCGAGGACGAGTTCCAATTGAGAATCGTCGCGAATGGTGGCGCGGATGGCACCGAGCCAGTCGCGGTTGGATGGCTTTTCGATCCGGCGGAAGGCCCCTTCGTAATAGTAGGCGTTGGCATCGTCGTAGATGTTGACGGACATATAGGCGCGGAAGTCGATGGGGTCGGGGCAGGCCGCAAAGGCGCCGTTGTAATCATCGGGGTAGAAGACCTGGGCCGCGAGGGCCTCCCAGCCGCCGGTGGAGCCGCCGTAGAGGAAGCGCGCCCAGCCCTCGCCCAATCCACGGAATTGCTGCTCGATATAGGGGATCAACTCGTGGGTGATGGCGTCGCCATAGGGGCCGAGGTTGGCCGAGTTGACCGCGTAGGAGTCGTCGTAGAAGGGTGTCGGGTGTTGGATCTCGATCACCAGGAAGCGCGGAAAATCGGGGCTGATCCATTTTCGGTAGAAGTCGTAGGCTTCCTGTTGTTGGATGCGGTTGTAGCACTCGACGTGAAACCGCTCCGAATACTCGCACTCGAGATCCGGGTCGGGCGGTTCGGTGCGGAAATCGCCGAAATCCGAGGGAAAGTGGCCGTGAAAAATCACCAGGGGATAGTGGGCGTCGGGGTGCTCGTCAAAGCCGGAGGGCAACAGGACGTGGGCGCCGAGTTCCATGGGCCGGCCCCAGAATTTGGTCAGGAGATCACTCTGGATCCGGACGTGCTTGACGTACGGAGTATCGGCGGGGGCATCGATGGTTGGGATGATCTGATCGAGGACAATGGAGACCACGCCATCGTCTGACTGCTCGATCGAAACCCGTTTCGGCGTGCTGTAGAGGTTGCCCGGCGCCCGGTTCCACTGCTGGCCTTCACCGCGGTCCATCGGGAGTTTGACCGTGTGGCCGTCGCCGCGGTGAAAGGTCTCGTACCGGTGGAGCACCGCTTGAACCACGTAGTCACCGGTCGGGAGGCCGGTAAGGCTCGAAATCGGGTAGCCGAAGACGGTGTCGTCGAAACGGACCTGGGCCCCGGGGGCCAACCCGTCGACGTCAACTCCGAAGACCTGAATCGCCTTGATACCGGGCCGGACCTGGAATCGGGGTTCGGATTCGTCGGAGGTGGCGATCAGGAGGAGCGCCCGTCCGTCGACGGCCCCGGCTTCGATACCGGCAGAAAAAGACACCTGGAATTCGATGGCGCCGACCGAGCCGGGGATGGCCAGAAAACAAAAAAGAATGGCGAATTTGAACGGTGTCCGCAACGAAAGCATGGATCCCTCCAGGGCGACTTGGGCCGAAGGTCAGGGTAACCGAGCCGACGCCCCGCTACAATTGCAGGGACCATCATGGATACGACTTCCGCGACCCATTTCCGGGCCTGCAATCTCTGTGAGGCCATCTGCGGCCTCGTCATCGAGGTCCATAACGGTGAGATTTGCTCCATCCGTGGGGACCGCGACGATCCTTTCAGCCGCGGCCACATCTGCCCCAAGGCCGTGGCCCTGCAGGACATCCACAACGATCCTGACCGCTTGCGGAAACCGCTGCGACGGACCGGCGGAGAATGGAAGACCGTGGGCTGGGACGAGGCTCTCGATGAGGTGGCTGAGAGGATCCGGGCGGTGCAGGGCGAACATGGGCACGACGCCGTCGCCGTGTACCTCGGGAATCCGAATGTCCACAATTGGGGCTCGCTCCTCTTCGGCCCGCCCCTGATCCGTTGTCTGAAGACCGTCAACCGGTACTCGGCGACCTCGGTCGATCAGCTGCCGCACCACGTGGCGGCGGCCCTGATGTTCGGCCACAAGTTGCTCCTGCCGGTTCCAGACATCGACCGGACGTCGCACATGCTGGTGTTGGGCGCCAACCCGGTGGTCTCCAACGGCAGCATGATGACCGCGCCCGGCTTCAGGAAACGCCTCGAAGAATTGGAGCGGCGCGGTGGCCGGCTGGTCGTGGTGGACCCGAGACGCACCGAGACTGCCAGCATCGCGGACTGGCACCATTTCATCCGCCCGGGAACCGATGCGTTTCTCCTGATGGCTCTGTTGCACGTTGTTTTCGACGAAGGACTCGAAGACCTCGGCGGTCTGGCCGGTCACGTCGATTCGCTCGACGCGGTTCGGGGGGTGGTTCGGGAGTTCACACCTGAGGGAGTGGCCGCGAAAACCGGAATCGGGGCCGACGCGGTGCGCGAAATGGCGCGACAGTTCGCGGCCGCCCCGTCGGCTGTGTGCTATGGCCGCATGGGGGTCTCCACCCAGGCCTTCGGCGGTCTCTGCCAGTGGTTGGTCCAGGTGCTCAACATCGACACCGGCAACCTCGACCGTCCGGGCGGTGCGATGTTCACAAAGCCCGCGGTGGATCTGCTGGAAAACACCGGTCGCGGATCTCTCGGGCGGCGGCAGAGCCGCGTCCGCGGTCTGCCGGACTTTGGCGGCGAGTTGCCGGTGGCCGCGCTCGTCGAAGAGATCACGACACCGGGAAAGGGTCAGGTTCGGGCGCTTTTGACCGTCGCCGGCAATCCGGTACTGTCGACTCCCAACGGCGTCCAGCTCGACAAGGCCCTCGAGGGACTCCAATTCATGGTTGCGATCGACATCTATCTCAACGAGACCACACGGCACGCGGATTTAATCCTGCCGCCGACCTCGGCTCTCGAACACGACCACTACGACCTCGTGTTCAACCTGCTGGCCGTCCGCAATGTGGCACGCTATTCGCCCCCGCTCTTCGATCCTTCCGCCGATGCCCGGCATGATTGGCAGATCCTGGATGAACTGCGCCAGCGGCTCGACGACGGCGCGGTCGCTGCGCGATGCAGACGTTGGCTGAACGCCAGGCTTGGACCCAGGCGACTGCTCGATCTCGGGCTGAGAATGGGACCGTACGGTTCAGGTTTTTGGCCGTTCGGAGGGGGACTTGATCTCTCAATGCTCGAAGCTGCGCCGCACGGGATCGACATCGGACCGCTGGATCCGTGTTTTCCGGCACGCTTGAAGACGGCCAACCATCGCATCGAGCTTGCCCCGGGACCTTTTCTTGACGACGTTGTTCGACTCCGACAAGAGATGGACGACGAGCGGCCAGATGACCGCCTCCTGCTCATCGGTCGTCGCAACCTGCGCAGCAACAACTCGTGGATGCACAACGTGTCCCGTCTGATGAAGGGTCAGGAACGGTGCACGCTGTTGGTTCATCCCGACGATGCGCGCCGGCTCGAAATCGAGAGCGGCGATCGGGTAGTGGTGACCTCCAGAACAGGCCGCGTTGTGGTTCCGGTCCAACTGAGTGACGAAGTGATGCGGGGCGTGGTCAGCCTGCCGCACGGTTGGGGTCACAACCGTTTGGGGACTCGACTCGGCTGTGCGGAGGAACACCCGGGGGCCAGCGCGAACGATCTCACCGATGATCGGGGGGTCGATGCTTTGAGTGGCAACGCCGTGCTCAACGGTGTGCCGGTGCGGCTTGAACGGACCACGGATCAGCCAGAAACAGGTGGCTAACCGGTTGCCGAGGTGTACATCCGGTCGATGATTTCCCCATATTTAGCGAGCAATACCCGGCGTTTGAGCTTGAGCGTTGGGGTGAGTTCGTTGTCGACCTGACTGAACTCATCCGGGACGAGAGTGAATTTCTTGATCCGTTCGTAACGCGAAAACGCTGCCATTTTGGCTTCGAGGATCGCCTCGAAGTGGGCGTGCACGATTGGATGGGAGCACAGAGTCTCGAGGTCGCCGTCGATGTCGTTTTCGGCCGCCCACGGCTCGAGCACGTCAGCCTGAGGGACAACCAGGGCGCTGATGAAGTTGCGGCGGTCACCGATCACCATGGCCTGAGCCACGAACCGGTCGGTCTTGAGGGCATTCTCGATCGGCTGGGGAGCGACATTCTTGCCGCCGGCGGTGACGATGATCTCCTTGATGCGGTCGGTGATGTGGAGGAACCCGTCGCCATCGATGTGGCCGACGTCGCCGGTGTGGAGCCAGCCGTCGCCATCGATGGTCTTAGCCGTGACCTCGGGTTGGCGCCAGTACTCCTTCATCATGATGTCGCCGCGGATGCAGATTTCTCCTTCCGCGGTAATCTTGAGCTCGACTCCGGGCCCCGGCTTGCCGACGCTCCCGAAACGGAAATCCGCGTGCGTGTTGGCAGTCGCGGCTCCGGTCAGTTCGGTCATGCCCCAGGCCTCGATGATGCGGATGCCGACGGCGTCGAAGAACTCGGCCAATCCCTTTGCGAGAGGTGCGCCGGTCGAGACGTAGAAGCCGATATTGCTACCGGTGGCAGCGTGTATCTTGCTGAACGCAAGTTTCGATGCCACCCGATGCTGAAAACTTAGCAGAGGCCCCGCCCCACCGGTCTGAACGGCGTCGCGGAATCGCCTGCCGACTCCGACCGCCCAGTTGAACATGGCCCGCTTGAGGGGTGATCCCTGCTGGACACCGGCGTGGATCCGGCCGTGGATCTTCTCGTAGACCCGTGGCACCGCCACGATGTGGGTGGGTTGGATCTCGCGCAAATTGTCGCCGAGGGTTTCCAGGCTCTCCGCATAGGCGATCGTAAAGCCGTACAGGAGGGCAAAGGTATCCACCACTCTCTGCAGGATATGGGACAGGGGCAGAAAGGAGAGCAGGCTGTCGCCCTCCTCGCCCTCGAAGACCGGGTAGATGGTGTTGTACTCCGCCATGAAGCAATGATGGGTGAGGACGACTCCTTTCGGGTCGCCGGTTGTGCCCGAGGTGTAAACGATGGTGACGGTGTCGGTTGTTTCGACGCTCCGCGACATCTGGAGAAACTCTTCGTGAGTGCCGCTTCTCCCGAGAGCCTTGAATGAATCCAGGTTGAGGACGACGTCGTCCTCGTCGAGATCGTCGGGATAGAAGACGATGACTTTTTCGAGCGACGGAACCTGTTCCCTGATCGACAGGACAGTCTCCAGGTGATCCATGGTGGAGACAAAGATCACTCTCGCTTCGGCGTCGTTCAGGATATAGGCGACCTGTTCCGGGATCAGCGTGGTGTAGAGGGGTACCGTGATCATCCCTGAGGCAAGGGCCCCGAAATCGGTTGTCGCCCACTCAGGGCGGTTTTCGGACAGGATGGCGATCCGTGTGCCGGGTTCGTAGCCCATGGCCCTGAGCGCGAAGGCCGTCTCCCGGACCTGTTGCATCCCCCAGTTGTAGGAGTAGCTCTCCCAACTCTCGCCGCGTTTGGCCATGAACGCGGTTTTGTCGCCCCTTCGTTCGACGATTTCGATGAAACGCTCGTTGAGCGTACCCGCCATCCAAGACCTCCATCGGTTTACTCAGGTGAGCATACGTAAGACAGTCGCGCACAACAATCACGTGACCGGCGGTGAGAGACTGGAAACGGGGTGGCTCCAGCCCCAAACCTTCGACACTCAGAACTCTCACTTCACCACGACGTACTTCACGACAGAACTGACCGGTCGCAGCGTGATGAGAGCTGACGGCCCACCGTGTCGTGACTTGAAAAGTGATGGTCGCTGCGACCTCGGAGTTGAAATGAAACGAGGCCACCGAGCCGGTGCCCCCCGGCCACTGAGCGATGCCGAGTTGGAGCTGATCGAGGCTCTTCTCGGTGCCGCTGGTATGGGAGCGGGACGCTATTTGGGCCAGTTGCCGAGGGTCCAGGTCGTTGGAGGGTGCTGTTGCGGCTGTCCCAGCATCGACCTTGCCGTGGGGGACAAGAGCCGTGAAGGCTCGGTGGCGCCGGTCATCGTCGCCGATGCAGAATCGCCCGAAGGCGTTTCCGTGGGGGTGATTCTGTGGGCCCGCGGTGGAGCACTGAGCGGTCTCGAGGTCCACCCATGGAACGGTTCGGACACTATCCGGATACCGGCGGTTGATTCGTTGTTGAATTTCAGAAAATAGACATCTTCGCCCTGATGTGCGTGACCCCCTGTTCGAGGCGGTCGGTGATGATCCGGTGGAGGGGTGTGGCAAAGACGTAGGTCAGAATGAAGCCTGCGACCGCGATCGCGCCGACGATGTCATCGGTGAGCCAGTGCCCGCCGCTGACCAGTCGTGGGGCGCTGAAGATCACGGTTGCGATCCATCCGATGACTGCGTATCGCCTCGGCAGATAAAAGGTCAGGAAACCGGCGCAGACCAGCAGTATCGTGGCGTGGTCGCCCGGGAAGACAACATAACCCACGTCCTTTGTCGGGATCTCCGGCACGAGTTCGGAAAGACGGACGGCGTCAGGAAAAACGAGGGTCGGGCTCTTTCGGTTGACCACCATCGCGAGGGCTTCGGCGATCTGTTTGGCGGCGACCACCATGCCAGTCAATAGCAGGCCCCGGGCGACGAAACGTTCCAGTTGATCTCTGCGATGGCGCCCGACGAAGTAGGTGAAGAGACCGACAAAAGTCAGAGCCGATACGACATCGAAAATTCGGTTGTTGGCGAGAGCCCAGAAATCTTGCCAGGCCCCGGCAGTCACCAATGAATCGTTCACCAGAAAGAAGAAGCGTTCGTCGAGAACCAACCACAGCGATCGAGTCGGTTCGATGAACCAGGTGGCAAGCAGGACCACGCTCGAGCCGCACCCGAGCGCGAACGCCAACGGATGCCAATCCTCCCCGTGAATCTGCTGGTGAGTCCTCATCGTCTTTCGCGCATTGTGGCGGCGCACACCGCGATGTCAAGGAGGATTGCCGTTACGCGGGGCTATCGACCCGCCGCCGTGGTATCGTGTGGATGAAAATCGAATACAAGAAGGGCTGAAGCGAAAATCCTTCGGGCCTCTCTTTTTTGAACCGGACTGGAAAAGGAGAAGCAGCCATGGATCTGACGAGTATTGTCGTATTTCTGATCATCGGTGCGATCGCGGGTTGGCTGGCAGGGGTGGTGATGAAGGGCGGCGGATTCGGTCTTCTCGGCGACATCGTGGTTGGGATCATCGGCGCATTTGTCGGTGGTTGGCTGTTTGGAGTGCTCGGGATATTTGCCGGAGGATTCATCGGGGCGGTCATCACGGCATTTGTCGGTGCGTGCGTCCTGCTGTTTGTCATTCGCCTGATCAAGAAGGCCTGATCGCACATCAGAAGAGATTGAAAGTCTGCTCGCGATCTGATCTGATGCTGGAGCGCAGCGAATCGATTGGATCCTGGAGGCGACATGGGTGAGAGTCATGCAAAGGGCTGCGGTTGCTGCGGTGGTGGGATTTTTGGCAGCATCGGTGCGGTGCTTGCGGCCCTGTTGAGTTGGAGCGTCAATCACAGTGTTCTGTGGGCGTTCTTGCACGCATTCCTGAGTTGGTTCTACGTCATCTATCACTGGGTGACGTACGGAAAGCTCCTGCCTTGATCTAGTTCACGATGCCCGACTCGCCGAGATTCTGCTCGGCGAATTCCAGGACGCGGTCGTAGTGCTCGTAATCTTGGCAGTGTCGCTGCAGGAGATGAAAAACGTCGGTGGCCTTGTCGACCTCACCGACGTCGCTGAAAGCGACCATCAACTGTTCGAGAGATTCGCAATCGCAGCGTCGGACGTAGGCGGCCGCCTCGGAAAAGACCACGCTGTATCCGGCCTGATTGGTCCAACTGAAACACAATGAGAGAAATGTATAAATGTGTCCGATGTAGGTCTCGTCGTAAACCTCGTGCATGTAGGGCAAGCAGCGGAGAAGAAAGGGGATGGCTTCGCCGTAACGGCCCTCGTCGAAAAGGATGACGCCGAGGGTGTAGCACGATTGGCAGTAGACGCTGAGGACCTC
>JASJGQ010000242.1:0-4932 GCA_033791425.1 Acidobacteriota bacterium | reverse complement strand
ACAATATTGAAAATGGCACCTCCACCGCACGCGGCACAGCAGACGATCATTGATGAACTCAGGTCCCAAGCCTCAGGCCCCAAGCCCCTTTGGGCTTGCATTGAGGCCAAAAAGCCGTACAATGCCTTCTCCCGGTACGCCCGGGAAAAACTCCTTGCTCCAGACATCGATCTGGGGCCGAAGGCCGAGAGGAGAACATATGCCTTTGTACGAGTTGGGGGTCATCGTCGACCCCGAAGTGCCGCCCGAGGAAGAGACCTCCACCCTGGAGCGTCTGGAGGGCATCATTACCGAAGCTGGTGGCGAGGTCATCGGCAAGGACTGTTGGGGACGGCGGCAACTCGCCTACCCGATCAAAAAGAAGAATTACGGCGTCTACCATTTCTGGAAGGTCGAGGTCGGCAGCGAAGCGCTCGAGAAGCTCAACTTCGAGATGCGCATGAACGACGTTGTGATGCGTTCGCTGATCCTCAACATGGATCGCGAGCTGCGCCGCAAGCGCAAGATGGACGCCAAGTTGGAAGCTCGCGCCATCAAGAAGGCCGCCAAGGCCGCAGCCAAGGCCGCAGCAGCGGTCGACGAGGACTGAGGAGATCACGATGCGACCCAACAAAAAGCGTTTTCGTCGCCGCGTCAAAGTGTGCCGTTTCACGGTCGAGAAGATCAACTACATCGACTACAAGGATCTTGAGCTTCTGCGTGAGTACACGCCAACGAACGGCAAGATCCTGCCGCGCCGGGTGACCGGCACGCGCCCCGCCTTTCAGCACAAACTGACAAGGGCCATCAAACGGGCGCGTCACATGGCTCTGCTGCCGTACGCAGGCAATTAGAGACGACTGAAGGTTCCAGGAGCGCCGGGCTGAACGCCCGGCGTCTATTCATGGTCAGCGATCCAACCCCAACCCCGACAACCGAGGCGGCTCCGCCGCGGCTGCCGCGTCTCGGCGCGGCGTCCTCTGGTCTGGTGGCGCTCCTGTTGGTGGGCGCCCTCTTTGCCATCCCGTTGCTCGGTCTGCTGATCGCTCCGCTTGCCCTTCTGCCGGTAGTGCATTTTCAGGCTGGTGGCAGGCTCGGCTTTCGTGCCTGGGGCCCGGTTGTTGGCCTGCTGGGAGTGGCGTCGGCGGCCGGAATGGCAGCGATCGCACTGCCGCTGCTGGCGGCGTACGTCCTGTTGGTTGTGCTGCCGGCCGTGAGCATCGAGGCCTGGGCGCGGTGGGGATGGAGCGAAGGGCGGTGGGCAGCCGTCGCCACCTTGACCGCGACCGTGCTTGTATTGATTGTTGTCGCTGGTGTCGCCGCGCCGCAAACCCCCATGGATGCGGTGTCGAGTTGGCTTCGTGCGGCGGCAATGGACGCTTCGGAGATGTATGCGGCCTGGGGACTGGCCGAGGGTGAGGTCGAGCTTGCCCTGGATGCCGCGGAACGGATGGCATCGTGGGTTCTGCCGTCCATGCCAGTCGCCTATCTGGTCATTGTGCTGTTCTGGGTCAGGCCGCGGCTGCCGCTCCTCGGCTACCCGATGGCGGCTGGAGCTTTTGAAGACTATCGCAACGACGAGTGGTTGGCGGCGGTGTTTGCGATCACGGGCATCGGGACGCTGGCGCTCCAGGGCACCGCCCGCTGGGCGGTATTGAACCTTCTGGTGGTGGTGCTCATCTTGTATTTTGTCCAGGGTTTGGCTATCATTCGAGCCCACCTCGCGCGCTGGATAGGGCGAGGCTGGCTGGTGCGCTGGGGTGTCGTTCTGCTGTCGTTGCAGGTGCCGATGCCGCTGTTCGTTGCGGCGCTTGGCGTTGCAGACAGTTTCCACTCGCTCCGGCCACGGGTCGACGAAGACGGAGGAATAGAATGAAATTGATTCTCAACGACCATATCGAAAACCTCGGCGAGCGCGGCCAGTCGGTCGTGGTGAAGGCCGGTTACGCAAACAACTACCTCCTTCCCAAAGGACTTGCTTACCCCGACACGCCCGGCAACCGTAAGCGTTACGAGCAGGATCAGACCAAGTGGGAAGAGATGGACCTCACTCGGCAGACCGCAGCTCAGCAGCTGGCGTCCGAGCTCGACGGCACAAAGCTCGCTTTCGAGCGTCGTGCGGGCGAGAACGACGTACTCTTCGGTTCAGTGACCGTGGCCGAGATCGGCCGCGAACTGGTGGAACGTGGGTTCGACATCGACCGCCGCAGGATCATGCTCGAGCACCCGATCAAGGCGCTGGGGCAATCCGATGTCGTGGTCCATATCCACCGCGGGATCGATGTTACGATCCCGGTGCGCGTGGTCCGTCCTGGCGAGGACCCCGACGCGGTCGCTCCCGAATTTGTGGCGGAGGGCGTGCTCGAATCAACCGAAGCGGCCATCGAGGCCGAGGCCGCCTCGGTTGCAGTCGAAGTCGAATCGACGCAGACCGAAGCCGCGGACACGGACGCCCCCGAGGCTGAGCCGGTTACCGAGTAGTTTTATGAGCGGCGACGATTGCGTCGCGCCCGCCGACCCGCCGCTCGAGGACGGGCAGAACGAGAGCCTTCATCGGAAATGGATGAGGGCTCTCGCGCTGATGACACCCTGGGGCATCAACCGCCGAATCAGTAACGTCGAAGCGCGGACCGACGCCCGCATGAAGGGGATCGAGAACCGTCTCGACGGCATCGAGGCGGCGATCCGGACACTCCAAGAGGAACTCGCGGCGGCCCGCGACGAACGGCTGACCAACGTCGAGCACCGGGTTGACGGTACGGAGCTGGCATTGAGCGGGCTTTCTGATGAGACCGCCCGCCTGCGGGACCGCGTCGTGCCGGCGGCGGTGGCCCGCGCCGATGCGCTGCTCGACCGGTTGGCGGAAGAGCTCGAGGAGGTCGGCTCGTTGGTGGAGCGTTCTCTGCAGGGAGAGCCATTGCCGGTGCCGGTCGCTGGGGGCGCGATGGACGAGCGGATCAGCACCGGGCTCGCCGAGGTGCAGCCGCTCCTGATCGAGGCTTTTCGCGGCAGCGAAGAGGAGATCCACCACCGGTTGGATCGTTACCTGCCGGATCTGCGGAAATCGGCGCCGGTTCTCGATATCGGCTGCGGGCGCGGGGAGCTGTTGTTGATGCTGCGTGAGGCTGGTGTCAAAGCAACCGGTGTTGACGGCGATCCCGCCCTTGCCGGTGCCGCACGGCGGCGTGGGCTCGATGTTGTCGAGGGCGATGTGCTGGAGGTACTGCGAACGCTCGGTGACGCATCTCGGGGCGCGGTGACCGCGTTTCACCTCTTCGAGCACCTGCCTCCGGAGACCCTGGCGGCAGTCTTGACGGAAGTGCGAAGGGTGTTGCGTCCCGGTGGCCTTCTCATCGCTGAGTGCCCGAATCCGCACTCGTTGCGGGTCGGCGGAGCGCTCTTCTGGCAGGACCCAACCCACCAGCGGCCGCTCCTACCGGAGACCCTGGACCTCTTCCTGCGCGCGGCCGGGTTGGTTGTCGATCGCACCGAGACTCTGCACCCGTTTCCGGCGGACCAGCTTCTGATGGACGACGAGGGGGGAACCGGGGCGGTCACCGACACCGACATGACGACCATGGCGGAGCGCGTCGATCGTCTTCGCCGCCGCCTCGACGATCTGCTCAACGGCCCCCGAGACTTTGCGGTGTGGGCCCTGAAATCCGACGATCAACTTAAAACCTGATGATGGAGGCTCTAATGTGGCAACGAGGTGCCCTGGCCGTGCTCTGCGGCGTGTTGGCTGTTGGATGCGGACAGACTGAGCAGCGGCCGGTGACCGAAGAATTGACGGTCGTCCCCGATATTTCTGCCCGTCGAGCGCAATTCGTTGAAAAGGACCTGGTCGCCGACGTGTCCCACCTCTCAGAGGGTGACCGTGCGGCCCTGGCCCACCTGGTGGCGGCGGGTCGGGCGGTGGACGAGATCTTCCAGCTGCAGGCGTGGGCAGGCAACCCGGACCTCGCCCCTCTGGTCGCGGAGATCGAGGGCGATGATGCTGCGGCGACGAAGGACTACTACCGCATCATGTATGGCCCCTGGGATCGCTTGACCCACTATGAACCCTTTCTCGGCGACAGCCCGCACCCACCGGGTGCCGGATATTACCCCGAGGATATGACGACGGCCGAGTTCGAGGCCTGGATCGAGGCTCACCCGGAAGATCGCCAGGCGATGACCTCGCTGCACACGGTCATTCGGCGAAAGGGCGATGCTCTTGTGGCGGTGCCCTACTCCGAGGCCTACGGAGAACTTCTCGAAGTTGTGGCGAACGAACTGCGCGCAGCAGCGGCGGCCACCGACAACGAGAGCCTGCGCCGCTTTCTCGAATTGCGGGCCGACGCCTTCTTCTCCGGCGACTATTTTGAGTCCGACATGGCGTGGATGGATCTCGATTCGGCGATCGAGGTCGTGATTGGACCGTATGAAACGTACGAGGACCAGCTCTTCGGCTACAAGGCGGCCTTCGAGACCTTTGTGTGCGTTGCACAGCCCGAAGAATCGGCGCGGCTCCAGGTCTTCAAATCCGAGCTGCCCTATCTCGAACGCATGCTGCCAATCCCGGATGAGCATAAGAACTTTGACCGCGGCAGCGAGTCGCCGATCAGGGTCGTGGACGAGATCTTCACCGCTGGTGACACCCGCTCCGGGGTCCAGACGATCGCCTTCAACCTCCCCAACGACGAGCGGGTGCGCGAGGCCAAGGGCTCGAAGAAGGTCCTCCTGAAAAATGTGATGCGGGCCAAATATGATGCCATCCTCGTGCCCATCGCGAGCCGGGTCTTGCCGGCCGAAAGCCTCGACCAGGTGACCTTCGAGGCCTTCTATCAGTTCATCCTTCACCACGAACTGTCGCACGGAATCGGCCCGGGTCAGATCACCATCGACGGTCGAGACACCGAGGTCCGCCTCGAGCTCAGGGACCTGTACTCGGCCTTCGAAGAGGCCAAGGCC
>JASJGQ010000241.1:0-2552 GCA_033791425.1 Acidobacteriota bacterium | reverse complement strand
CTCCCATGAACAGATAGGTGCCACCCTGAACAGATAGGTGCCACCCTTCGCAATCTTCACAATCTTGCGCCGGGGGTGCCACCCTTCGCAATCATGATACGTGCCACCTATCAGTATTTGTGACGCCAGGCAGGGATGCATGGCGCTCCAATGCGGGCAAGGTAACGCGGTTGGAGTGGCGGGCAACCGCATGGGCTGGCTCTTTGCCGCATGAGCTGGCGTTCTGCCGCATGGGCTGGTTGTCGGGCGGGCGATGTCGAGTTGCAGCAGACGCGGAGCGGCGCTGGGGCGCTCAGCCGCCCTCGTGGCGGAGCCGGTTTTGGATGGAGGTGATGGCGAGGGTAATGGCGGAATCCGCGCCGCTGCCCTTGACGTAGACGGCCGGCTCGAGGTGCGACACCCGCTGGTCGTCGACGAAGTCGTAGGCCTTGCCGACCTTGTCGCGATTGCCGGGGTCGTACACAGCCACCGCCCGGCCTTTGGCCTTCTGGACGATCGTAAAGCACGGGATGTCGGTGTAGCCGTCTCCGACGAAGATCATGTTCTTGAGGGGGGCGGTGAAGTCGCCCGTGCGCTGGTTGACGGCGAACGGGTTGGTGCGTGCCTCGGGGCCGATGAGACCCTTGGAGATCTGGTAGAGGTACCGGGTCTTGTCAGTGAAGCTGATGACGGTCTTGATGGCGGTGATCGCTCCCGACTCGTCGTAGGCGAAGTTGCTGCCCCAGACGTCGGTCAGCCTCGGGGCGATCTTGGTGGCCCGTATCAGGTCCTCGAGGCCGCTGGAGACCACGAAGAACTGGGCCGCGAAGGTGCCGTCGAGCTCAATGAGCTTCTTGTACCGGCCGAACATGGTCGGCACACCTCGAAAGAACTCGAGGTCGCGGCCGACCTTGAGAATGAGGTCACGCGTGATCGCGCCCCCGCGCTTCCGCGACGCCTCGAGCATCATGTGGAGGAAGGCGGGAACCTGGTCCCAGCCCTCGAGCATCAGCCGCCGGTGCTCTGCCCAGAACGCGACCGGGTCGATGCCGATTGCCTCGATGACTTGGCTGGTGCTGTCCGGCACCAGGGTGTCGTCGAAGTCGAAGACCAGAGAGATGACGGGCGTGTTGGTGTGAGGCGTCACGCGCAGCCTCCGAACGGCAGTCGGGTGGTGCCGGGCTGGAGCGGATGCCGGGCGGAGTCGTGGTGGCGGAAAGTCAAGACAGGCCGATTGTAGCGTTTTCGGGTTCGGTGCCACCATCGAACGCCGCGGTCCCACCATCCCCCTCAGCCAAGCGATGAGTGCCAGGACCAACGTTCTAACGATTTTGTGAACGTTGCGGCTGGGTGCATCGGTACCGGTTACGATTTGTAGCGCCCACGTCTCGTGGGCGATGGAACCGACCCGCAGCAGATCACACCCCATCGCAGGCGAGACGCCCGCGCTACAAGTACTCGGCCGGCACCTAAAGCGCGCACGTTCTTGTCCGGGCGTAGATTGATCGTGAGTGTCGCCATCGCCGACGGGACGTCGGTGCTACAAGAGGGCAGAAGCGTGGCGGTCGGGCAGGGGCCAGCCCGGAGAGGAGCTGAGGTCGCTGCTGCAGATGGATCTGCGGCCGAGGATGATCAAATGCTGACAGTTGAACTGAAAGGGAAACTCCCTGCCGAATATGTACGTGGTACCCATCTAATGAATGCTGCATGAGGCTCACGCGGTACCCCTTGGGGTCGGCTGTTCGGGGGCCTCAGGGCTCCGAGACCCGGGTTGGGTAACCGGTCTCGATGCCGGGTTCCTCAAACCCCTCTGTGGCGGAGAGCCGCCGATCGAAGGTGAGGGTCGCGGTGCAACCGGCGCGGCGATCGATTTCGCCGATGAGATGGTCGGAGAAGTCCGCGGGGCCCGTCCGGAAGGCGACATTGGATCTTCGGACGAGATCGCGGTCCTGGATTTCAAACACGTTTGCGTCCAGCAGTGCGTCGAGGACGTCTGCGACTTCGGCTCGCGAGAAGGCGTAACGCCGCCCCCGGAGCACCCAGACGAGTTCGGCGAGAACCAGAACCGAGATGTGGAGGTTCCCGCCTTCAGCCTCCGTCGTTTCGATGAGTCGCCGGCAGATTTCGCTCTGAGTCGGCTCGTCGGCGGTGAGAAACCGCACCAGGATGTTTGTGTCGAGGCCCCTCATGACTTTTGGTCCCGAATCCGCTGGTCGTCGGCCGCCGCTCGTGCAGCGATCTCCCGGTCCATGTCCTCGACGGAGATTCCACCGGGCGATGTTGGTTGGAGCATTCCGAACAGCGGTGCGGCCGACCGTTTGGCTGCAGCAACTTTGATCGAGCCGTCGTTCTCAATGGTGAAGTCGACCTGGTCGCCGGCGGCAACGCCAAGTCTCGACCGGACCTCTTTCGGCAGCGTGAGCTGGCCCTTGCTGGTGAGTGTGGCTTTGGGCATACAAGACTCCTTACCTTGCGTAAGGATATCACAGTGAATGGTGGGTTCCAGATTGGTGTCGGGTAGTCCCGGATGAGCGCCAGGACCAACGTTCTAACGATTCTGTGAACGTTGCGGC
>JASJGQ010000240.1:0-17729 GCA_033791425.1 Acidobacteriota bacterium | reverse complement strand
CCGAGGTGATCATGTCGTTTTCAGACAAGCGTTCTACCATAAAGTTGACTCTTCAAGCAGTATCCTAAGCGACGACTCTTCGATGCTTTGTAGTCGATCCCCAGGAGATTCCCTGCCGCGAGGCTCTCGGCAAAGTCCGCGAAACGGACCTCACTTGCCGCCCGGACCTCGTCGATCATCTCCATCACCTCTTCGAGCTGCGGTTCGGTCAGAATCGGTCGAACGTCTTGAATCACCGCTCCCGCGGAAAGCGACAGACTGAGCTCGGCCGAAGCCGACTTTGCATGGGCCTTTGTCACCCGTTCGGGATCGAAGGGTTGCGCACCCACCGCGTACACCGTTTCGATTCGAGCATCTTTGAAGTCGGTGACTTGAGCGAGGAGGGTCTCCCGATGCGGGTCGATCGCTTTTCTGATGCGGCGGAGCTGGTCGTCACTGAGCCCGATTCGTTTGATGATCCCCTTGCGAACATGCCGGGTGAGGAGGTTGGACATCTGGTTCGGCTCGATGTATTTGCTGAGATTGATCTCACCCGCATCCACCTGCGCCGGAACGCTCAACGCAACGACGACGTACAACACGGCACCAAAGCGGCGGATGCGGCAGGTTGCAGATCTCCTCACATGATTCTCCTTACAAAACGGTGTTTCTCAGGCTCCAGGATGAGTGGCTGTGTCGGTGGGGGCGGGAGAGCGCACGGTGGATTCTACCATTCTGATTTGATTTGATTCTCGTTTGAACCAAAGTTCTGAGAAACGACATTCTCGATTTGACAGAATGTCTTTAATGCTACATATTAGCGTTTAGAAAATCCAGACAGTCGAGCTGGACGAGGGCGGGAATGGACCTGGCGGAAAAAGATCAACGGATTCGAGAATTCAAGCGCGGGTGCGGTGAGCGCGGCGAGCGCGTCACCGTCCAGCGCACGGTGATCCTCGAGACGGTGCTCGATCTCGACAACCACCCCTCTGCCGATCAGATCTGTGATGCCGTCGAGTCCCGCCTCCCCGGCATCGCCCGTACGACGGTCTACCGCACCCTCGACCACCTCGCCCGGATGGGCGTCATCACCAAGGCCTGCCACCCGGGTCCGGTCGCGCGATTCGACCCGCGAACCGAAATGCACCACCACCTGGTGTGCCTCAACTGCAACGATTTCATCGATTTTGAAGATGACACATTGAACGAACTGACGATGCCCGATACATCGGCCTTCGGTTTCGAGGTCAAGGATTACCGGGTGCAACTGCGCGGAATCTGCAAAACATGCCAAGAACGCGAGAAGAAGGAGGAATCGATATGAAGAAAACCGTATTCGTCGTGCTCCTGGGCGCAGGTCTGTTGGCCGCCGCGGGAGTTCTCAGCGACGCCGGCCAGGAGCAGACGACGCCACTCGGTCTGCCACCGGTGCCGATCCCGGAGAACAATCCGCAAACACCCGAGAAGATTGCCCTGGGGGAAAAGCTCTACAACGAAACGAGGTTCAGTACCACGGGCGAGGTCGGCTGCTTTACCTGCCACGATCAAGAAAAGGCCTTCACAGACAGCCCTCTCAAGACGTCCGAGGGCATCGACAAGCTCACCGGCACGCGGAACTCACCCACCGTGATCAACTCCGCCTATTTCACGACGCAGTTCTGGGACGGACGATCTCCGGATCTCGAGGACCAGGCGCTGCACCCGTTCATCAACCCGGTGGAGCACGGCCTCGCGGATCACAAACCGATCCTCAAGATCGTTCGCAAAGATCCCGCGTACGCCAAAGCGTTCAAACAGGTCTTCGGGAAGTCGGGTCGAGAGATCACGATGCGTGAGGTCACCCTGGCCATCGCCTCTTTCGAGCGGACCGTCATATCGGGTAACTCCCCCTTCGACCATTACTACTACGGCCGCGAAGAGGACGCGCTGACCGAACAACAGAAGCGCGGACTGGATCTATTCGTCAACCAGGGTCGTTGTGTCTCCTGTCACGTCATCGAACAGACCCAGGCGCTCTTCACCGACAATCGCTTCCACAATATCGGGGTCGGCATCAACACCATCCAAGAGGATGTGCCGAAGCTTGCGGGCAACTTCCTCGAAGCTGACATGACCCTTTCTGAAGTGGATGTCGAAGTGCTGACCGATCCACGGATCTCAGAGCTGGGCCGTTTCGCCATCAGCCACGGATTTGATGACCTCGGGTCCTTCAAGACCCCAACGCTGCGCAATGTCGCCGTCACCGGCCCCTACATGCACGATGGCAGTGTGGAAACCCTCAAGGATGTCGTCATCCATTACAACAATGGTGGTGTCACCGACGTCGGTGACCCCGTGAACGATTTCCTATCCGGCGGCATTCGAGCGCTTGACCTCGACGAAGATCAAATCGACGATCTGGTGGCGTTCATGGAGGCCCTCACCAGCCCCGAGTTCGAGCCATCGGCCGACCCGGCCGACGGCGAATAGAGGAGGCAGTCATGACCCAAACCAATCCCAATCGACGCGACTTTCTCAAGAGTGCAGCCTCGGTTGCTGCTGTCAGCACCCTTCCTCTGAGCATGGTTGAACTCGCATTTGCCGATCCTGCAAAGAACTTCACCTTCGCCTATATCTCGGACTCTCATATCCAGCACATCAAGGGCAGCCGTTTCGTGAACAACTGGGATCGCGGTCTGATCCGCGCCGTTGCCGAAACCAATCTGCTGCAACCCAAACCCGACTTCGTGATGTTTGGTGGAGATCTCGCCCAACTCGGTACGAAACCCGAATTGGACCATGGGGCCGAAATGCTCGCCAAGCTGAACTACAAGACCTACTGCTTGCTCGGCGAGCACGACTACTACCTCGACCTCGGCGAGTATTGGTCGGAGCTCTTTGGGCCGCATTGGTACAGCTTCGACCACAAGGGCATTCACTTCGTCGTCCTCAACAGCATCCTGACCTTCGATGACTGGACCTTCGACCGTTGGCCCACTGCAGAACAGCGGATGTTGGAGATGGCAGGCCTCGACAATCCCAACGGCTCGCCCTTCATGGTTGGCGACAAGCAGCGCCAATGGCTCGCCAAAGACCTTGCGGGTGTCTCCAAGAACACGCCAGTCGTGGTGTTCTCCCACTCCCCCATTCAGAAAATTTACAAAGGCTGGAACTTCTGGACGGATGACGCCGAGCAAGTTCAGGCCCTTCTCCAACCATTCGACGACGTCACCGTGATCTACGGTCACGTCCACCAGATCCAGTACAACCAGATCGGCAACATCAGTTTCCACGCCGTGATGGCCACAGCCTGGCCGTGGCCCTACCCGAGAGCATATGCACAGGCCGAAAGCCACATGCCGAAGATCACGGTACCGATGAATCGCGCCGATCCGTTCTTCGAACGCGATGCCACGGGATGGCAGTTCATCAATATGAAAACCGGCCGCGTCGACATGGAGTACAAACTCTCCAGCAATTCCAACCGAACAGTGGCCTTCAACCCGGAGACCGGCCGGCCCGAAGACACAAAATACCAGGACCAGGCGGACCGCATCCCGCCGCAAACCCAGTACTAGGAGGGCAGCATGTCAAAGAAAAACATCTGGGTCGTGAGTTGCCTGGTGGCGATCGCGATAATCCTGGTTGGCTATGGACTGCAGGCCGACGAATTCACCGTGACCGACGTCGAACGCTGGGAAGGCGAGTTCATGGTGGTGGTCACCGAGGGACGTGCTCTATGGGGCAGCGCCGATCTCGGCACCAACGGCGTCGCCTGTGGCCAGTGCCATCCCAACGCCGCCAACACCCACCCCGAGACCTATCCCAAATTCCAGAAACAGCTGGGCCGCGTGGTGGCATTTCGCGAGATGATCAACTGGTGCATCATGAACCCGCTCGAGGGAGAGACCCTTGCGCTCGACGATCGCCAGATGATCGCTCTCGAGGCCTACGCCACGCATGAGCGACGCGGGGTCGCGCTGGAGCCCGGCAAACACTAATTTTCACGAAACGACAATAGGACGGGCGCTTCGGCGCCCGTTTTTTATTGACCGCCATGTGCGGGCGAGACGCCCGCACCACAATCCATCCGTGAGCTGATGGCCTTTGTGGTGCGGCCGTCCCGGCTGCACAGGGGCGCTGGCTACTCCGCAGCGCCGCCCTCGGGTGGGCCGCCACCGAAGGACTGCAGCGCGAGGTACTGTTCGCCGCAGCGCTGGACGTGTTCGGACTGCTGGTCGAACTGGTCCCAGTGGCCTTCCTCGGCTGACACCAGGTCTTCGAAGAGCTTCTTCGAACCCGAGTCGGCGTTTTGCGCACACTCGACCGCAAAGCGGTTGTACATTTGAATCGCTTCCTGCTCGAGCGCGTGCGCTTTTACAAGCATCGACCCGGCGTCGTGAATCTTCTCCACCTCGCGCCCGACCGTCATCTCGATCTCACCGCCGAGAAAAAGGATGCGTTCGGCGATCATCTCAGCGTGCTGCATCTCCTCGATGGCGGTCATCTTGAGCAGATTGGCCAACGGCGCGTAGCCCATGTCGTCCAACCGAAAGTGAAAGTACATGTACTGGTGGATGGCGGAGAGTTCATCGGCGATCGCGGTGTTGAGAAGTTCGATGCTCTTTTCGTACATAGGTGATCCTCCTTCATCGATTGGGAGATTCTACACCCACCCCGAGAACCCTTTTTGCCTCCGCCACCGTATGTATATTCAGGAACGTGAATACTCAGCAACCCGGACCGCGCCAGGGACGGCGGCCGGTCACCTTTCGGGCGACCGCGACATGCCTGGTCATAGTATCGGCGTTCCTGCTCTCAACGCCCGTACGATCAGAATCGCCGCCTCGTGGGATCGCTCCTTCGCTTGGGCCTGGCTCACCGGCCACCGCAGACGAATTCCCCTCTCACGCCAAGATCGGTAAACGTACCGTCGAGGAGTGGCGGGAGCTGATCGACGAAACCTGGGGCCCCGGGCTCCCGGCCAACGAGCAGGTGGCGATCTTCGACGCCGCCTGGGACAACCTCGACCAGGACTACGGCGCCTACATGAATCTTGAGGTCGATATGCAGGCTCTGCACCGGCGCTATCGCCAGGAGATCCGCGTCGGTGTCAGCAGGGGCCGTTTTGCCGCCATTATGAACCACCTGTCGCTCGCCATGAAGGACGCACATACGGCCATCATGAGCTATTCGATCAACTGGCAGGGCCGGATCAACTTCGACACTCCTCTCTTTGTTGTCGGTGCGTGGGTCGACAATTCGACCTTCGGCGCCGCGCTGACGCCTCTGCCCGACGGATCGCTGCTGGTCTACAGGGTGTTGCCAAATCATAACCTCGGCCTCCAGCCGGGAGACCTGGTACTCGGCTACGACGGCGTGCCGTGGAAGGACCTCTACCAGCAGCTTGTTGCAGCCGAACTTCCGATCCAATTGCGGTGGGTGTGGGGCAGCACCGACGATTCAATGGAACACTGCATGCTGATGAGCGCGGGCATGAATTGGCACCTCTTCGACACGATCGATATCCAAAAGTACGGATCGGGCGAGGTTGTCAGCCTCTCAACCACCCTTCTGGTCGGCCAGCAGGGCACCATCTGGGGCAACGAACAGCTCTCGGTGCCGGGCGTCGAGATGCCCGACTTCATCAACGAGGACTACATCACCTGGGGTGTCATCGACGGCACGCAGATCGGCTACATCTACGTCGCTGGGTGGCACTGGCAGGACGAGTACCTGATCAGCGAGCAATGGCACGAGGCGCTGGACGAGCTCATGCACCACCATGAGACCATCGGTCTGATCGTCGACTTCCGACTCAACTACGGCGGCTATATGCTCGAGGCCCACGACGGCTACAGGCTTTTGTTCAACGAGCGCGTTTCCGCCGTTTCCTTTGACCTCCGCGGCGATCCCGACGACCACCTCGACATGGTCCCCCACCCGACATTCAACGCAGCACGGTTCACCATCCCCGGCAACTCGACCACCTACTACGACAAGCCCATCGCGGTCCTCTTTGGCCCCGGTTCGGTCAGCAATGGCGACTGGGAGTCGCTGCGCATGGGCTTCCATCCCATGGTCCGCACCTTCGGCAAACCGACCAACGGAGCCTTTACCCTGTCTGACACGCCGAACCTCGGCGACGACTGGTTCTTCACCAAGGCCACAGGCAGCGGCTACCTTGTGGAGGGCCACCAGTACCTGGCCCACACCGGAGTCCAACCCGATCAGGAGGTATGGCTCGAGCGCGACGATGTCGCGGCAGGCCGCGACACCGTGGTGGAGGCCGCGATGAGCTGGATCGAAAGCCGCTGGCCGAGGCGGCCCACCGGAAGACTCAGCCCGTAAATAGGCAAAAGCCCCGCTCGACTTCCGATTGGGGTACACGATCACGCTGGAAGCCTCGCAGATCGAAATCCATTTGGATTCGAAATGAGGCCACGGCCAGACGTCAGTGCAGGCGGATCGCGTGAACCGGAGAACCCTCGTTTTTCTTTCTGATCAACAGATCAACAGTGGCCGCGCAAAATCAAGTCCTCGCCTGTTCCATTTCTTGACAAAACGCGATCGAAAACCGAGACTTTTCTTATCGCACATCGTTCTATTCACGAGATGAGCCACAAGAGCGGCCGGCAAGACCGCAAACGAAAGCGAACCAAGGAGGACTTCATGTTGTCACATCAGCACGCCGGAACCGATCGGGTACCGAGGAGCGGGTCTGCATCCGCAGCCTCCGGACGAATCGTCTTGGGAGTGATCGTCGTCATGGTTTTCGCCCTGCTCGCCGGCACGGTAGGAGCCCAGGAAAAAGGGCATCAGCGTGGCAGAAACGAATTGCGTCTCGAACTCGTGGACACCCAGAACCCCCGAGAGGTTGCGATTCATCCGGACAGCGGGTGGCAAATCACGGCTCTTTTCAGAGCCAAAGAGAACCGCCTACTGGGCATTGGGGTGCCATACTATCCGCCGTTGTTTCCTCACACCGACGTGACCGGGTTCCTCGTGTTCAAAGATCCCGACAACTGCCCGTCTTTCCTCGATTTCGGCGGCGAGATCATGGCGTACGAGTCGTACTACTGCTACAGCCCGCAGACGGAGGCCTACCCGGGTTGCGTCCCACCCTATTGGCCGGATGACGATCTCTGGCCCACGGGTCAACCGCAGTGCGCGCCGCCGGAAGAAGGGGCGAGAACCCCCTGGGTCACAGCCATCAGCGACTCCGGGGTCGCCTGGCCCAAAGATGAGACCTGGGTCGAGATCACACCGGGCCTCAGCATCCCGGACTTTGTTCCGAACGTCACCTCAGTCGGCGGGCTCGAGAAAGAGCAGCCGCCTGTCGTCTGGTTCTGGAACGGGGACGCCTGGGCTCTGACGTCAGTCGGACCGGATCTCGGATCCACCGATGACGATACCCGTTTCGGCAGCTGGCGCAGAATGCCCGGTCTGGTGGTGTTGGCGAACCACGGCCCCGGCGCTCGGACCGTTCCCCCGGGAGAGAACGACATATCGCCCGCGCCAGACTTCTTCGACAAGCTCCGGCCAGCCGAGGCGTGGAACCTGGCCGGTCTCTTTCACTCCTCCACCTATTCGCTCAAAGGCGGCAGCAAAGAAACCTCGATCCTCGCCCACATCAACGTTCCCTACGGTCTTTTCAAACCCGTGGTCCTGGTCGACAAGGAACTGTCCATCGGAAAAGAAGACGATTTCGGGGTGTTCTGCGATGGGACCAACGCGCTCTACCGTCTCGATGGCGGACCCCTCACGTGCGCCATCGGCGGGCTTTCGCACACCGACCAGGTGCTCACCGACACCGTGGTCACGGTACGGGTCTTCATGGTGGACGGCGAAGCCCCGAACGTGCTCGTCGACCAGGACTGGGACGGTGATGTGGACATCAGAGATGCCGAGCTTTTGGGGCTGAACCCGGTCAGCAACGAGTCGACCACGCGGTTCAAGCAATACCACGAACTGGAGTGCGGAATTCCCTACGACTTCGACGGCGACGGAGATGCCGGAGGGTGCGTGCTTGGCGCGCGGCCCGGCGGCATCACGAGGCCTCCGCGCTGACCCTCATCTCGAAGCTTTAAAACGAACGGGCGGTCTCTAACCGAGACCGCCCGTTAATTTCTTTGCGGCGGCGACATCCGGTAGACCCGCGTCGGCCTCACGCCAGAGCGCCAGAAACTCACCGGCACGAGCGGCGGCCTTGTCGGGGCGGTCTATCGCGGCGTTGATCTCCGCCAGCAACAGCACCGCGCGAACGCGATCGAGTTCGAGGTCCAGCCGCGGGTCGGAGGGATCGGACGGCTCCAAGGTCTGGCGGGCTGCCGCCATCGCTTCGGGATAACGGCCTGCCGCCAGATACGCTTCTGCCAGCTCGAGACGATAGATCGCATACTCGTATCCCTGGGAGGCGACCGCCAACGACAGGCGATCGATAGCCTCATCGAACGCACCTTCCGTCAGCAAGGCCATGCCTTCGAGATACGCCGCAGCCTTGTCTTCAGTCCGATCGGGATCGTCAGGGGGAAGGGCAAACGTCACGATCTCATTCGCAGTGCCTCTCACCGCGGCAACATTTCCTTGACGCAGTTCGAGGACGCCGCGAGCGAAGAGGTATCGCGTCGGGACGCCGGGTGAACGTTCGATCGCCCGTTCGATCTCTTTCCGAGCGCCACGCAGGTCGCCGATTTCGGCAAGCGAGGTCCCGCGAATCGACAGCGCCATCGCTTCGCGGACCTGCTCTTCCTCGATTTTCCGGGCCATGGAGTCGAGGGCTTCGGCAGCTTCGCGGAAGCGCCCCTGACACCTGAGAACCGAGGCCAGATCGAAGACGGCGTCGACGCGGTCCTTCGGCGGAGCGGAAGCATTCCGAACCAGACCCATCAAAAGCGCCTCTGCTGCCCTCAGCCGTCCCTGCAGAACTTCCACAACGGCAAGGCTGGTGGTTGCGAGATGGAAGCTCGGATCTGCTGCAAGAGCTTTGTTGTACTCATCGGTTGCGAGGTCGAACTCGCCCTGTGCGCGGTAGGCGTCACCAAGGGAGTGGTGGCCGTTGGCGCTCTCGGGTTCCAGTGCCACGTATCGCTGGAGCTCCACCACCGCTCCCGTGAAGTTCCCCGTGGCGAGGTGAGCGTAACCGAGCATGCTTCGCACCACCGAGTCTTCCGGATTCAGACCCGCGAGTACCTCGAGCTGTTCGATCTCCTCGGCATACCGGCCGCTGTCGTAAAGAACCCCTGCCAACATGTGGCGCGCGTCGGCATCGTAGGGATAGGCCTCAACCAGGGCCTCATACTCGAAAACCGCATCGTCCAATCGCGACTCGAAATCGGCGAGGGCGGCTCGGACGTAGCGAGACTCCCGATCCGTCAGCCGATCAGAACCATCTGCGGCGCGGCGGATCTCGCTGAGAGCCTCCTCCCGGCGCCCGGTTGCAATATAGACCCAGGCCAAACGATAGCGCGCCATCGTGAAGTCCGGCATCAGACCCAGCGCTTCGGAAAAGCCGCGTTCGGCCTCGTCGTAGCGCCAGTCCACGAACGCCTTCAGCCCCTCCAGATAGGACCGGTAGGCCTCCGGGTTGTCGACCGCAAAATCCGCGGAGAACACGTCAACGCTGTCTTCAGGTGGGAGTCCGAGTCCCCTACGAGCCTCCGCTGCGACCGCGTCCGCACATGCCAGCAGCGACTCAGTCGAAAGACCGTCCAACCTCTTTGCTGCCAGGCTTCGCCCGGTCTGAGACTCGACGATGCGTGCCGCCACCGTGACGCCGGATGCCCCGGGCAGAATCTCACCCGTGACCAGGACGTCGAACCGATCAACCGCCTCGGCGTTGTTATTCGCCACCACGTGCAACAGCCGAGAGCCGGTCAAGGCATCTGTCACCAGCCTGGCGATCGCCTCGCCATACCAATCGAGACCCGGGTCCCCTGTGCGATTGACGAAATCGGCAACCGCCACAACGTGAAGCGGTTGCTGGGATACCGACTGAGTCTGCTCCAGATCGCCACCCGACGCCGCCTGCGATGGTGGTCCGCCCTTCAGAAGCTTCCATCCAAGAGCGACTGCCAACACCACCACAAGAGCTGCCGCAACCACGGCGGCTCGACGCCCGACACGGAGGCGCCGCGCCGGCACCGCAAGCGCGCCAAGCGTGTCGGAGACCGCGGTTCGGGCAACATCAAAACCGCTTGCGCTCAGGATGAGAGTCTCTTGTTCCATACCGAGGTCGACGAGCAACTCGCGGAGGTTCTGATACCTCTCATCCGGCTCGCGCTGCAAGCACTTCCGAACGACCCGTTGGAACTCGTCCGGCACATCCGACCGCAGATCCGCCAACGACGGAACGTCCAGCGACAGAATTGCAAACATGATGGCGGTCGGATTGTCGCCGGCAAACGCACGCTGCCCGGTGACCATCTCGTAAACGATCGCGCCAAGAGACCAGATATCACACCGGGGGTCGACCTTCTCGCCCTTCGCCTGCTCCGGCGACATGTAGGCCGGAGTCCCGAGGGTCGCCCCGGTTTGGGTCATCTGGGTCACGTCCGTGAGCTTGGCAAGGCCGAAATCGAGGATCTTCACGCCGCCCGGAGTGAGCATGATGTTGGCGGGTTTGATATCGCGGTGGACCACCCCGGCCTCGTGCGCCGCAGCGAGACCCTCCGCAATCTGGACGATGATCGTCAGAGCCTCGTCAAAGGGGATGAGCCCTCTCTGGATTCTTTCGCGCAGGGTCTCGCCGGCGCAGTAGGCCATCGCGATAAACGGTCGGCCGTCATCTTCCTCGCCGATCTCGTACACCGTGCAGATCCTCGGATGATCGAGTGCTGACGCCGCCCTGGCCTCACGAAAAAAGCGCTCCCGGGCGTTCGGGGTGCTTTCATCCAACTCTGCAGTCAGGAATTTAAGGGCGACCGTTCGTCCCAGCTTCCGGTCCTCGGCCTTGTACACGATCCCCATCCCGCCCCGACCGAGGCGATTCAGAACCGTGTAGTGGGAGACTTTCTGCCCTTCCATTGATCCTCTCCCGACGCTCGAGTTCAGGTCATTCTGCCTCGCGGACATCGCTCGGCTGTGCGGCAGATCTCAACGGCCGTCGGGATTCCTGCACCAGTATAGAGTCATCCGTTGGCAATTGACGGATCCCGGTCTCCGCGCCTACCGGCAGCTGCTACCATCGGTGGGTGCAGTTCGGTCTCGTCATTGCGGTTCTGGTGATCATCGCCCTCTATCTGGTGGGTGGGGTCTTCCGCTACCTTCGCCAGGAGTTCCAGGAACCTCGCGACGACGGTCGCCCGAAGCGCCGCAGGTAAGAGACTCAGCGAACCCTGAGGACCTTCTCTATCGAAACCGGTGGGTCGAGGCTCTGCCCGTCGGCGGGGGACCGATGGATCGCCCGCACCACGTCCATCCCCTCCACCACCCGCCCGAAGACCGCAAAGCCCTGGCCGTCGGGGTTGCGCCGGCCGCCGGTATCGAGTTCCAGCTGGTCGCCCACACAGATGAAAAATGAGTGGGTTGCCGTATCGGGGCCGGATCTGGCCATGGAGACGGCACCGTCGACGTGCGAAAGCCCGCTGACTCTGGTGCGCTCGAGGGCGATCGGCGGGAAGGCGTTGGCCGTTCGCGCCGGGTCGGCTCCGGCCTGAATGACAGCGATTTTGACCGCGTCGGTTGGCTGGTTGTCCACAGTCACGGTTCTGAAGAACTCACCATCGGTGTAGAACCCCTCGTCAACGTACCGCAGGAAGTTTGCAGTGGTTCCCGGCGTGTTGACTGGGTCGAGTTCCACCGTGATCGCTCCGAGCGGCGTTGCAATCCGCACCCGCAGCGGCGGGTCGGCCGCGAAGAATCCCGCCGCCACGCCAGAAATTGCCAGGGCCAGCACTCCAATTCTGAATCGATGCTTCATGGATCTCCCTCCACCGCTCCGACCGGGGTGGTGACGGATGTGGTGCGGCAAACACTCTGTTCCAGCAGACTGTACCACCCACCGCCCATCGTCCTTTCGGACCACCCGCTGCCGAATGAGTGACCCGCATCACATCGCCGAAACCTCCATCGTTGATATCACTCAGAAGCCTGGAGGGGCCCCTCATGAAGAAGATCAGCGCGACTGTGCCCGACTCGTTGGTCGATGGCGTCGACCGCGCGGCAAAAACCCTTGACAGTTCGCGAGCGCAGATTTTCCGCAACGCGCTCGAAACCTATCTCGCGGATATGGATGACGAGTTCACAAGGTCCCTTGCCTTGCCTGCTGCAGAACTCCTTCTGCTGAACTGGGACGACGTCGAAGATTCGCTTCTCGCCGCAGATTAGTTCAGCTGACGTCGGTATGCGCAGGCGTGACGCCCGCGCCACAAAGAATCGAAGCCGGCTTTTTGGTGCAGCCATCTCGGCTGCACATCTCGCTGAACAACATCGGGTTCAGCCGGCCCTCTCCAGAGTGTCCCTGACCTCCCGGGCAGCCTCCACGACACCCGCATCGGACTCGTCGAGCGCACCCTCGAGGACCTCACGCACCGGTTCCTCTTGCTCAAACAACACCAGCGTCCGCACCGCGTTGCGACGAACCAGCGGGTCGATGTTCTGGCTGAACCTGCGAACCATTTCGAAGGCCTCGTCTTCCGTGATGGCGCCGAGGCAGATCAACTCGGTCAGCACCGATGACGCCGCCTCGACCCGCCGCCACTCCTCGCCTTCGAGCGCGGCCATCAGAACCGGCGCGCCGTGGTCGTCATCACCGTAGATCAAGGTCAGGGCGGCGAGGTGCCGAACGGTCTCTGATGGGTCTTCAAGCGCGCGCTCGACCGCCGGATCCTGCGCGGCGCCGATTCCAACCATCACCCCCAACAGATCGTCCATGCGTTTCGGGTGGAGACCCGACTCGGCTCGCTGCAGAACCTGAGGTGTCAGCCTCACCTCACCCAGCCTGGCGACGCAGTTGACGGCGTTGGCGTATCGGTTTCGAAAATCCCGGTCGGCGGGAACGCCCGGGTCCGGCGGCGGGGTGCGGAGCGTCTCGGCGTTGAGAGCCACGTTCACGAGGTCGGAAAAGACCTCCTGGCCGCAGTCTTTCGACCCTCCTGCCGGACCCAGTTGGTAGGCCATCACGGTTCTCTGCTCTACCCGGAGACCGCGCCCCTGGACGGTGACGCCGATCTCCCGGTAGAGACGACTGAACTTGACCGATCCACCCGGCGAGGTCAGGCTCAACAGCGCCACCAGGACAACGATCACCCCTGCCGCCACGCCCGCCACCTTGAGCCCGATATTCCGGCTGAAGCCCTCGACAATTTCCTTGACCAGTGCGACCTTGACCTGGCGAGCCCTCCGTTTGGCCTGCTCGCGGGTCCGCTCCTGTTCCTCGGCCCGGCTCTCGTCTCTGTCCTTGACGAGCCATTCCAGCTCCTCTTCCACCCGATCGGCGGCCAGCCAGCCGAAGCCGCGGCGGCCCAGGTCCTCGAACAGATTCTCGAGCTGGTGATCCGACCACGTCGGCCGCCCACCCACAACGGAGTCTGTTTCCAGCTGCCGCAAAAAGACCTGGAGAAAGGGCCGTACCCGGTCGTCCCATTGGCCGTGGCCCTGCAACTCCGGCTCCCAGTCGAGAAACCACAGACGCACGGTGGCATCGGAACCGACCGAAACCGCCGTGCCGCCGTCGCGGTCGATCACCAGATCCGCCACCCGGCCCGAATGGCCCTTGACGACCCGAACCGCTTTGCCGGTCCGCACGTCCCACAGTCGGATCGTGGCGTCCTTTCCCGCCGACAGGAGGTAGCGCCTGTCGGGGGTGAAGCTCACCGAGAGCACCGCGTCATCGTGACCGGTGAGAGTTCGCCACAGGCGGCCGCCTTCCAGGTCCCACAGTCGAACTGTCGCGTCATCGCCCGCCGAAGCGACGAGCCGGCAATCAGGGCTGACGGCGACGGCCTGGACCACCCCATCGTGCCCCGCCATGCGCCGTAATTCGACCCGGCGGCGGAGGCTCCAAACGGTGACCATACTGTCCCAACCAGCACCTACCAGATACCGTCCATCGGTGCTTACCGCGAGTGCGGAAACCGCGTCGTCGCAGCCACCGATGGTCTCAGCGCGCGCCGTCTCGTCGAGCCGCCAGACGCGGACGATCTTGTCGTCTCCGGCGGCGATAACCGCCTGGTCGTCGGGGGTAAATATCACCGAACGAACGACGCCCTCGCGGCCGCCAAAGGTGTAGCGACGCTCGCCATCGCCCACCCGCCACACCCCGACCGAACCGTCGTGGCCCGCGGTGGCAACCATCTCGCCGTCGGAACTCACCGCAACCGCCGTCACTCCCTGGTCGTCCGCCGTGACGGCAAACACTTCGTCGCCGGTTCGGGTGTCAAAGCGGCGCAATGAACCGTCCCTGCCACCGGTCAGACATGCGGTTCCGTCCGGGGTCAGGCCGCAGGAAATCAAAGGCCCGCTTTCGCTACTGATCCTGCGCAGCTCGACGACCGCGCGAGGCTTGCCCTTTGGAAAGTGCGCCAGCACCCTGCTCCAGAGTTCGAGGGCCTCCTGGTGCAGTTCGTAGCCCGGGACCGCTCTGGCTTCTCGCAGCGGCGCCACAGCCTCCGCCATCGCACCGGTTTTCATGAGCTCGCGGGCCCGTGCGAGGTGCTCCTGGAACCGGAGTTCGCGGCCGGCCAGCTCACCCGAAGACGCCGACTCGGCAAGGACCAACGGCAGCGGGGTGACGATCGGTTGCGGGAGCGGCACCACGTTGACGTGGGAGCCGTAGGCGACGATCAAGCTCGACCCGTCAGCAGGCGCACCGAGGTCCTGGATGGGGTTCGGCAGGTGGATCACCCGTTGCGACTCGCCGTTCCTCAGAGACCACAACCGAACGGTTCCGTCATCGCCGCCGGCAGCTATGGACTCACCCAGCGCCACCACGGCCGTTGCTGCACCCTGGTGTCCGCGCACAAAACGGATATTTCCGCCGGTCTTGGTGTCCCAGACCCCGATCAGGCCGTCCTGACCCGCGGTGAGGACCACCCTTCCGTCGTCGGCTATCGCTACCGAACGGATCGGGCCCCGATGCCCTTCCAACACATGCAGACACTGTCTATCGTCCAGGTCCCACACCCTCGCCGTACCGTCCGCACTCGCCGTGACGACGGTGTTCTCGGTGGGGTGCCACGTGAGGGCGCTGACAAAGGCCTGGTGCCCCTGCAGGCTGTACTCGCAGTCACCGCTCTGAACGCTCCACACCCGCAGTACCCGGTCGGAGCCGCCGCTCGCGACCCTTGCCCCGTGTGGCGAGAATTCGACACAGGTCGCTACCCCGGGGTGAGCCCGAAAGCTGCGCAGCCGTCGCCCGGTAGCGTGGGCAAAGAGTGTCAGCGGGCCGTTTTCCAGACACGCGACAAGAGTGTCGGCAGCCACCGCCATCGAGCGACCCTGCCGCGCCGGCCCGCCGAGATCGACGCGGAGCCCCGGCCGGCTGCCGGTCTTCTCCCAGACAAAGGCCTCGGCCGCAGCGGTCCTCACTACCACCCGGCCGCCAGCCATCACCCGAAGGCTCTGAACCGGTGCCGAGTGGTCCATCACCCGATCGACGCGATGTCCCGGCAGGTTCGCGGCCACCGCAGAATCAAGATCTTCAGGCAACTCGCGATCGAGCGACCGCGCGGCTGTCAGAGCCTCTTCCGCCATGGCGGCGTCACCCGCGAGCCCGCACGATTCGGCAAAGCCGACCATCGCCGGAAGGTCGGAGGGGCTATCCTCCACCACGCTGCGCAGGAGCTCGCGGGAGTGCCCCGCGTCGATCGCCACCGCACCAGCACGCGCAGCCGCGAGCATCGCAAAGGCCCTGGTCCGCCGAACCGCGAGATTCTCACCCTCGTTCTCTGACAGACCGTCGAGGGCCTGCAAAGCGCCCACCGGATCGTCGAGCATCAGCCGTAACTTCGCCCGCAGCAATTTCGCACGCTCCGGGTTCGCGCCGGTCCTCTCCGCCTCACTCAACCGCCGTTCGAGCTCGGCGTCCAGGAGGCCTTCCCGCCGCCACTCGAGGAGCCCGGAGTTGAAGGTGGCCTCGAGGTGCCGCGGATCGATTTCGAGGGCCTCGCGGAAGCTTGCCGATGCCCGGTCGTCGAGACCGAGGGTGATAAAGGAGGCACCCCGATTGGCAAGGGAGTCGGCGAGGAGTTGCGTCCGTTTGGGTTCCGGCCGCGGGTACGGGCTCCCTACGACCTCCTCGTAGAGCTCTACCATCGTGTTCCGAATCTCAGCGAACGACTCGGGGCGATTCTCGGCTTCCTTGGCGAGGCACGACTGCATCAGGTCGGCAAGGCGCGCATCAATTTCGTCATTCAGCGTTCGCGGATCCGGAGGCTCGTTTCTCAGGTGCATCCGCATGAGACTGTCGAGGAGGGCCTCGCGGGTCTGCGACGCCGCGTCCGACTTCATGACAAAGGGCCGGCGGCCGCAAAAAACCTCGAAGAGCAGACAGCCGTAAGCGTAAATGTCGGTGGCGACAGTGCCCCGTTGGGCCTGCCGCCACAGCTCCGGGGCCATGTAGGGTGGTGTTCCGACCAGACCGCCGGCCGCTGTCACCGTCTGCCAGGTACCCGTTGCCACACTGTCCTGCGGGCTGGCGGTGCGCGGCAACTCCGGCTCGAGTTGGTCGCGGACATCTTCGTTGCCGCTCTCCACCACCGAATGGGACCTCACCAGACCGAAGTCCGTGACCCGGGCGATGCCGTCGGTGGTCAAGAGGACGTTGGCCGGTTTGACGTCGCGGTGGACGAGGCCCTTGTGTTCGACGCCATCATCGTCGGTCCAGGGGAATGTGTTCGTATAGTCAAGCCCACTCGCGATCTGGATGGCGATATCGAGCCGTTCTGCCGGATCCTGCTTTTCCTGTCCCTTGAGCCAGTCGTTGAGATCACCGCCGTCAACGTACTCGACAAAGAGTCGCGGCATGCCGCCAATCTCTTGCAGATAGTATGCGCAACAGATGTTGGGGTGGAGGCCGAGAGCGACCCACGACGCCGCCTCGCGCTGAAACCTCGCCTGGCCGTCGGCCGTTGCGAGCATCGAAGGCAGGGGGGTCTTGATCGCAACCATCCGCCGCAGCTCGCGGTCGAAGGCGATCGCTACCACCGCCATCCCGCCGCGCGCCGTATCGCGCACCTCGTAGCGCCCGTCGATCACCGATCCCTCCTGCCACCCGCGGCTGGTGTCAGGGATCGCCATCGTGGCAAAGCTGCGTTGGGCCTGGGACTCCACCGAAGCGCGGCGGGTCACGTCCTGAAGGCCCGGTTGCGCGGCCGCCGTCACGGCCGGTGCCTCGGGAAGTTCGTGAGAGACCGTCTGCACATCCTCCAGCCCGGCCAGCGCGCGTTGGCGCCAGCTCTGCGCCGGCGCTGACTCCGGGTCGAGCTCCAGACAGCGGTCCAGCGCGCTGACCGCTTCCATCATCCGCCCCAGGTGGACGAGGCAATATCCCCGGTTCAACCACGTCTTGGCGTGGTCGGGAAAGCGCTCGCACCACACCTCGAGATACGGCAAGGCGTCGTCCCACCGTTCCGCCTTAAGTGCGGCCACGATGTTGCGTTTGAGGTCTTCAGTCTGTTGATCCACGACCTCTCCAGAATAACCCCATCAGTGGGAAGAACTCAGCCACCGCCATTCGAAGACAACCGGGGGCCGCCAAGAAGTCCGTGTCGGGTTTGAACGAGGGCTCAGCGCAGCCAGCGTCGAGGCACCCACACATCCTGGTTTGCCGA